>DASREC010000621.1:0-3981 GCA_035652295.1 Polyangia bacterium | reverse complement strand
TGCCGTGGATGAAGATCAGCGCCGGCATGTAGATGGTCGCGAAGGTCAGGATGGCGAGGAAGCCGAGCGCCGAGAGAAACTTGCCGGCGATGATCTCGCCGTCGCGCACCGGCGACGAATAGAGCAGCGCCAGCGTGCCGGTCTGCCGCTCCTCGGCGAGCAGGCGCATCGAGATGAACACCGACGCGATCATGGTCGTGCCCGACGAGAAGTAGTAGAACAGGCTGAGCACTTCCGACGAGCGCTTGTCGACGCCGCCGAGCGCGTAGGCGTTGAAGAGCAGGCCGTCGACCGCCAGCACCGCGGCGATGATCACGTAGCCGGTCCACGACCGGAGGTAGGCAGCCAGCTCGCGCCGGGCAATCAGTAGGGTTTGACGCATCAGTTTTTCCCTTGGGTCAGCTTCAGGAAGATCGACTCGAGCTGCGCCGACTCCATGTCGACGCGCAGCACATCGACGTTCGCCTGCACCAGCGCGCGCACCAGCTGCGGCCGCAGCTCCGGCGCCGCCATCACGCGCAACACGTTGCCGTCGGGCGTGACGCCGCTGACGCCGGAGACCTGGCGGAGCGCGGACGAGGCCTGCTCGGCCGAGCCCGCGACTTCGATGACCACGTTGTTGGTGACGAAGCGCTCGGCCAGCTTCTGCTCGGTCTCCTGCGCGACGATCTGGCCCTCGTTGATCACCAGCAGCCGGTCGCAGGTCTTGGAGATCTCGGGCAGGTTGTGGCTCGAGATCAAGATGGTGTGCGCGCCGCGCAGGTTCTTGATCAGCTCGCGCATCTGCTTCTGCTGCTCGGGGTCGAGGCCCGAGGAGGGCTCGTCCAGTATCAATAGATCCGGGTTGTGCACGATCGCCTGCGCCAGCCCGACGCGCTGCCGGTAGCCGTGCGACAGGCTGCCGATCACGTCGCTGTGCACCTCGCGGAGGCCGGTCTTCTCCTCGACCTCGGCGACGCGCTTCTTCGCGGAAGGCCCGTCGACGCCGCGCAGCTCGGCCACGAACTGCAGGTACCCGTCGACGGTCATCTCGTTGTAGAGCGGCGGCGTGTCGGGGAGGAAGCCGATCTTTTTTCGGATCTCGTGCGGGTCGCGCACGACGTCGAACCCGTCGATGTGCACCCGGCCGGCGGTCGGCAGCAGCACGCAGCCGAGCACCCGCAGCGTGGTCGACTTGCCGGCGCCGTTGAGCCCGAGGAAGCCGATGACCTCGCCGCGCTCGATGTTGAAGGTGAGATCGCGAATGGCGGCGTGCGCCCCGTAGTACTTCGTGAGCCCTTCGACCTGAATCATGGTTGCAAACTCTTCTCACGAGCGCGCGCCAAGTCAAGAGGGGAACGTCATGTGACGGGCGGCGCCGGCCCGTCGCCGCCGGTGGCCGATTGACTGGGTCGGCGGGGCGTGGCACGTTCCGCGCCGTGTCGAACGTGGTAACGCGGGGGATTCGCGTCAGCGTCAAGAGCTTCTACCTGGCCGAGCGCTCGTCGCCGCAGGCCAATCAATACGCCTTCGCGTACACCGTGCGGATCGCCAACGAAGGGCGCGAGACCTCGCAGCTGCGCTCGCGCCACTGGATCATCACCGACGGTGACGGCAAGGTCCAGGAGGTGCGCGGCGACGGCGTGGTGGGCGCGCAGCCGACGCTCAAGCCGGGGCAGCACTTCGAGTACACGAGCTGGTGCATGCTGGCCACGCCGCACGGGTCGATGCACGGCACGTATCAAATGGTCACCGAAGACGGGGAGCAGTTCGACGCCCAGATCGCCCCGTTCCCCCTCGCGCTGCCCTACTCGCTCAACTGACCTCGGACGAAAGGGCGGTTTGGAGCGGTTTTACGGCTGTTGCTGCGCCTGCGAGATGACGTTGGTCAGGTAGGATTGGATCGACGGGTCGGTGATTAGCTGGGAGGCGCGGCGGAGCTTGGGTTCGGCGAAGCGGCCGAGCTGCGAGATCAATTGCGTCGAGGGCATGGTGGTGGTGGCGGCGGATTGGACGGTGGCGACGAGCTGGGATTCGTCGTCGGGGGTGAGGACTTCGACGCGGCCGACGAGCGTGCGGACGAGCGAGTCGGGCTGCGGAGTGATCTGCAGCGGGAGCAGCTTGTCGGTCCAGGCGCGCGGGACGGTGTAGAGCAGGCGCAGGCCCTCGGTGCGGAAGTAGCTCTTGGACCAGGTGTCGACCATGGCGCGCGCTTCGTCGGCGGTGAGGCCGGTCTTGACCAGCGCGGCGGCGATCTGCGTCGAGGCGTCGGCGACGTACTGGTCGACGTTGCGCTCTTTGCCGTCGACGGGCGGGATGATGTTGGCGAGCGATTGGCCGGGGGCGAGCGCGCCGAGATCGATGATCGCGCCGCCGGTCGCGTGCAGGCGCAGGAGGAACACGCCGCCGATCGCGTCGGGCGAATCGTTCTTGATCGTGAGCGTGCCGTCGGCGAGCGCGGCCGCGCGGAACGGAACGTCGAAGGCGCCGAGGCCGCGGTAGAAGATGAACTGCTCGCGCTCGCCGCCGATCGCCACCGGCACCGACGCCACCTTGCGCGACGGCGCCCAGATGTCGTCCGGCGCCACCGCCGGGAAACCGCTCATGCCGGGCACGAGCTGCGCCTGCCAGTCCATCGCGCCGCCCGCCACCTGCTGAAACGCGCCGAGCGCCGGCTGAAACGCCGCCGAGTCGGGATACCACTGCGAGACGATCCCCTGCGGAAAGTCGACGTGCACCTTCACCTGCTGCGCCGCCGCCGAATAGAAGTAGAGCACCGGCGTCTCCAGCTTCTGCGTGACGCCGGTGGGCTGGCGCTCGAGGCCCTTGTTGGCCATCGCGTCGCCGGGCGCGCGCGCGTGCACGAACGCGGGCAGCGCCTCCTCCTCGTGATGCAGTCCCTCGAGCGCGCCGCCCGCCGACGAGATCATCGACGTGAACGTGCCCCACTCGTGCACCGTCAGCGGCTGCGCGCCGCTCGGCGACGGCACGCCGCCCGACGAGCAGCTGGTGCCGACGAGCGCCAACCAGAGCGATAAGCGTAAGCGCATGGTCCCCTCCAAGGTTTTACCGCTCAATTACCGCCCCGAAGACTGATAAGATCCAATCGTATTAATTCATCACCATCGATAACCAACGCGTATGGATCTGAACCGCCTGAAAATGTTCCTCCAGATCGTCGACACCGGCTCGATGAGCGCCGCCGCGCGCGCGGTGCACCTGACGCAGCCGGCGCTCAGCCGCAACCTCAAGCTGCTCGAGGGCGACGTGGGCGTGCCGCTGTTCGAGCGGCGCGGGCGCGGCCTGGTGCAGACCGCCGCCGGGCGCGCGCTGGTGCCGCGGGCGCGGGCGCTGATCCACGAGGCGGAGCGCGCGTCGTTCGAGGTGAGCCGCTGCGCCCGCCGCGCGTACTTCGATCTGCGGCTCGGCACCGTCGACAGCGTGGCGACGTTCCTGGTGCCGCAGTTGGTGGCGCCGCTCACCGCCGCGTTTCCCGAGCTGGCGATCAAGTTCTCGACGGCGCGCACGGCGATGCTGCTCAAGCGCGTGCGCGCGGGCGAGCTGGACGTGGCGGTGGTGGCGCACTCGGGGCCGCCGCCGGACGTGCGCCACCGCCGGGTGAGCGCCTATCGGCTGCAGTTCTTCGGGCGCAAGGATCGGTTCGCGCGGCTGGCGGCGGCGCGCTCGCAGGCGGAGGTGCAGCGGTTTCCCATCGTCGAGATCGAGCCGCCGCCGGGCGACGAGGGGATGGTGCCCGACGAGGCGATGTCGTACGCGGTGGCGTCGAACGTCGCGTCGGTGAAGGCGCTGGTGCTGGCGGGATTCGGCGTCGGGGACATGCCCGATTTCATGCTGACGCGCGACGAGCGGCGGCAGCTCGTCGCGGTGCAGGTGCCGCACGATCCCGACTGCGGCATCTTCGTCGTCGGCGCGCCGCAGTGGAACGGCTCGGTCGAGCGCAAGATCGAGATGGCGATCGCGAATACGCTCGAACGACTGCTC
>DASREC010000620.1:0-3238 GCA_035652295.1 Polyangia bacterium | reverse complement strand
GGCGGTCTCGTCGGCACGCAGATCGGCGAGGCGTACGGCGTCGGCGGTCTCGGCCTGGTCGGCTCGGGCAAGGGCGGCGGCGGCACCGGCGAAGGCACCATCGGCCTCGGCAACCTCGGCACCATCGGCAAGGGCGGCGGCGGCGGCTCGGGCTCCGGCTACGGCCGCGGCGCCGGCGGTCTCGGTGGCCGTCGCGCGCACGCGCCCGACGTCGTCCCCGGCACGGCGCAGGTGCGCGGCTCGCTCGACAAGGAGATCATCCGCCGCATCATTCGCCGCCACTTGAACGAAGTGAAGTTCTGCTACGAGAAGGAGCTCATGAAGAAGGCCGATCTCTACGGCCGCGTCATGATCCAGTTCACCATCTCGGGCACCGGCCAGGTCGTCGCGTCGGTGGTGCAGAACTCGACGATGAACAACCCGCCCGTCGAGCAGTGCATCGCCGGCGCGGTTCGCCGCTGGGAGTTCCCCAAGCCGCAGGGCGGCGGCATCGTCATCGTTTCGTATCCGTTCGTGCTCAAGGCGGCCGGCGCCGAGTAGTGCGCCGCGCCTTCGTTCTCCTCCTCATCCTCGCCGCCGGCTGCGCGAACCAGCGCAGCCAATCGCAAGAGTTCGTCGCGCAGGGCAACCAGGCCGCGACCGAGGGGCTCCCGCAGCTCGCCGTCAGCGACTTCAAGAAAGCGATCGAGATCGATCCGTCGAACGCGACGGCGTATCTCGATCTCGGGCTCGTCTACCGCAAGCAGCAGCAGTGGGCGGACGCCGAGAGCGCGATCAAGAAAGCCATCGAGCTCGCGCCGAAAGAGCCGGCGTTCGCGCGCGCGCTCGAGGCGCTGCACGCCGAGCAACGCAAGATCGACGACGAGAAGAAAGCGGCGGACGAGAAGCGGGCCGCCGAGGAGAAAAAAGCGGCGGACGCGGGCGGGCTGCTCGGGCAGCTCGGCGGCGGCGGCGTGTCGAGCGACAGCGGGCTGAACACGATCGGCCTCCCGCCCACGCGACCGGCACCGGCGTTCGGCGGCCTGGAGAACGTCGGCGCGCGCGAAAAATCGCCGTCACCGCCGCGCGTCGCGACCGGCGCCGTCGAGGTGCGCGGCGATCTCGACAAGGAGCTCATTCGCCGCGTCATCCAGCGCCACGTCAACGAGATCCGCTTCTGCTACGAAAAAGAGCTGGCGACGAAGCCGACGCTCGAGGGCCGCCTCGTCGTGCAGTTCACCATCGGCGCGTCCGGCGAGGTGCTGGCGTCGATCGTGCGCGACTCGACGCTGAACGATGCCGCCGTCGAGCAGTGCGTCGCGCACGCGGTCAAGCGCTGGGTGTTCCCCAAGCCCGCCGGCGGGATCGTCATCGTGAGCTATCCGTTCGTTCTCAACCACGCTTAGTTTGTGCTACTGTCCGCGCCAACCGAAGGAGCGATCATGCGCAAGGTTCTCGTCGGTGTGCTGCTACTGGTCGGCTGCTACCAAGAGCGCAACAAGTCGATCGAGTTCATGAACAAGGGCGTCGAGTTCGGGCGCCAGAAATTGTACGACTCGGCGATCGCCAACTTGAAGTCGGCGGTGCAGACCGACCCGACCAACGCGGCCGCGTATTACAACATGGGCCTGGTCTACAAAGACCAGAAGAAGTGGGCCGACGCGTCGAGCGCGTTCTCCGACGCGCTCAAGTACGACGCCGACAATCCGGCGCTGCACTACGAGCTCGGCTCCGCGCTGTTCATGCAGGAGAAGAAGGTCGCCGAGGCGGAGAAGGAGTTCGAGGCGGCGATCAAGATCGATCCGAAGCTCTATAAAGCGCACTACCGCCTCGGCGTCGCGCTCCAGGCCGAAGAGAAATATCGCGAGGCGGACGCGGAGTATCGCAAGGCGATCGAGGCCAACCCGCGCTTCGTGCAGCCGTACCTCAAGCTCGGCAATCTGTATCTCGACAACGACTACGACAAAGAGGCGGCGCAGGTGTTCCAGAACGCCATCCTCGCCAACGACTCGGACGGCGAGGCGCACCAGGGGCTGGCCGAGGCGCTGCAAAAACAAAAGCAGTACGAGGAGTCGGTGAAGGAGTTCAAGCGCGCGCTCGAGCTCGACGGCAACCTGTACCTCGCCTGCTACAACATCGGCCACACGTACAAGCTGCTCGGCGACAAGAAGAACGCGAAGGAGTGGCTGCAGAAGTTCGTGCTCAACTACGCGTCGAAGGGCGGGCCCGAGCTGTCGAAGGCGGCCAACGACGAGATCTACGCGCTCGACGCTCCGTAGTGGTTTTTCTCCGTCGCTAGCATCCTGTTTCCTAAAGCCCTTTCTGATTGATCGACCGGCCGCCGCGTGATATAAACGTGGCCGCTTTGCTCCAGCCTTTTCCCCAATGAACGTGTGAGGATATCGGCTCATGGAACTCCGCCTTGAGATCAAGCAGCGTCTGCGATCGGCCCGTTCGTGGCCTTCGCTGATCGAGGAGCTCGAGCGCGAAGTCGAGCAGATCGAGCCGAAGGAGGCCAAGGCGGCCCGGCTCTTCGAGCTCGGCGAGCTCTGCGAAGATCTGTTCCTTCGCAAAGACCGCGCGATGGTGCACTACCAGGCGGCGTTCAAGCTCTCGCCGCAGGACGCGCGAGCGCTCGAGCGGGCTCGACAGATCTATCGGGAGATGGGGAATCTCGAGATGGTCGCGACGCTGCTCGGCCTGGAGCTCAAGGTCACGCAGGATCCCGAGCGGCGCGCGCTGGTCGAGGGCAAGTGGGGCATGGCGCTGCTCGATCTCGGCAAGCGCGATCAGGCGCTGCCGCACCTCGAGGCCGCGGCGCAGGCGCGCCCCGACGATCGCGAGCTCGCCGACGCGCTCGCCGCCGCCAACTACGATCGCGAAGACTGGCTCGGCCAGGTCGAGCGGCTGCAGAAGCAGGCGGAGCAGTCGGACTCGTCGCTGGCGGCGCGCATTCACCTGCGCGTGGCGCGCATCTATCGGCTCGAAGGGATCACCGACGCGGCGTACATCGAGGCGCTGCAGCGCGTGGTGGCGAACGATCCGCAGAACGAGCAGGCCAACTTCCTCCTCGAGGGAGCGCTCGGCGCGGCCAAGCAGTTCGACGAGATCGTCAAGCTGCACGACAAGCGCGCGTACGCGTGCGCCGACGAGCGCGAGCAGGCGGACCTCTACCGCGGCTTCGCGTCGATGTGGGCGCTGCGGTGGAACGACGTCGATCGCTCGGCGCGCTTCTACGGCCAGGCGCTCGAAAAATATT
>DASREC010000619.1:0-9712 GCA_035652295.1 Polyangia bacterium | reverse complement strand
GTCGGCGCTCAATGGTGCGTTGTTCGATTTCAATACTGACGCCTTTCGCAAGTCATTCGCGAACGGCGTGCAGTTCACCGCCACGGCGACCTATCACTATCGATTGAAGTCCAAAGACGGCCAGATCGAGTCCACGGCGCTGTTTCACTTCATGGTCAAGCCGCCACCGTCGGGAAATATCGTCGTCACCCCCGATCCGCCGACGCGCGCGCAGCAGGTCACGCTGCACGCCAACGTCAAGAACGGTTCGCAATATCATTGGAAGGTCACCGGCGGAGCGTGCCCCGCAGTAGTCAATAAACCGGCCGCGACGGTGCACGTCAAAGAGCACGATGGACAGGATTGGACGTTCTTGCCGCTCTGTGACTTTCACGTCGAGCTGCACGCGACCGACGCCAATGGACAGTCGATGGACGACAGCCGCGATGTCTCGGTGCAGAAGCGCTCCGACAAATGGCACCTCGATTTCGCCGCCGATCCCGCCGGGCCGGTCGCGGGCACGGGACGAATCGCCTATGACGGCCTGGCCAACATGCACAATGGAATGAACCGCTGCGCCGAGCAGCAAGACGTCGCGATCGCCGACATCGAGTGCGATTGGATTCACCGCAAACACGGCGAGGGCGCCGATTACTCGGAGTACTTCACTATAAAGACCGTCAGTGATGATGGACCCTTCAATGGCTATGCTTATGTCGATACACAGAAGCTGCGTACCAAAAGACAGTTCATCGTCAATGCCGATTATCTCGGCGGTCCGCTCGGCGATCGCAATCGCAAAGCGGGGAACGGCGCCAACTTCGAGCGCGTGCACCAGGAGATCGTGGCGCACGAGAAGATGCACAGCACGCTCGCGCGCAAGGCGGTGACGGCGTCGGACCCGGCGCAGCAGGTGGAGGCGTTCGTCGCCGAGAGCGGCGATGGGTTCAGCGATCAGGTCAATGACGTGATCAAGACGCTCGACGCGCAGATTGGCACCGCGGCGTCGGAGGACCAAGTGGGCGCGGCGCTTCGCGACAGTGGACAATGGTCCGATGAGGCGCTGCTCTGTCTTCCGGGCGCGGATTACCTGCTCGATTGCGGTCCGCTCTACGCGCTCGGCACGCCGCTGTTCACCGGTTATTGCAAACAGGCCACCGCGGATCAATCGGTCAATAAACAACACAAACCGATCGCCTGTACTAAATAGTCAGGTCGCGAGGCGCGCGATCGAGAGCGCGGTGTGCGGCACCTGGCGCGGCTGCGCGAGCGTGCCCGGCTCGACGGTGCCGACCCACGGCTGCGCGGGATTGAACGCCGGATCGCCGTTCGGCGTCGGATCGCGATCGAACGCGGCCGGCGGGGGCACCTTGGCGTTGAGCACCCAGTTGAAGGTGGCGATGCGCTGCCAGAACGCCGGCAGCCCGCCGGTGAACATGGCGAAGATGCACAGCCCGAGGCCGCGCTTGCGCAGCTCGCGGCAGCGCTGCCGGATCTCGACGTCGTCGTCCATATAGCCGTCGGTGGCGAAGCTCGACACCACGAAGTGATCGAAGCGCGGATCGCTCGCGTTCGGCACCGGCGCGCCGGCGGCGTCGACGGGCTGCGGCCGATTGTTCGAGCCGGCGAACATCTTGATGCCGAGCTGGAACTGCGACTCGGAGACGCCGGCGGCGTTCGGGCCCATGGGCTTGGCCATCGCGTAGTCCATGATCTCGTTGTGCCAGCGCGTGACGCGAGTCGGGCCCTGCGTGCGGTGGAACAGGCCGGTGCGCGGATCGTCGAGCGTGATGCCGAACGCGTCGTAGCACATCGGGCGCAAGAGCAGGTTCGAGACGCTCGAGTGCGGCGGCGACGCGTTGGCCATCTTGTACGGCTGCGCCTTGACGCTGGCGAGCGCCACGTGCGTGCCCTTGTCGGTGGCGCTGTCGTCGTCGACCAGCCCGCCGCTGGCGACGCCGAGCACGCGCCCGCCGCCCGGCTGCGCGCTCTCGAGCTGCTCGGCGATCTCCTGATAGAAGTCGATCATCAGCGCGTCCTTGGCCGGATCGCGGATGGTCTCGATGTCGAAGCTGATGCCGTCGAACGACGTGGTGCCGCTTGTGGCGGCGACGGGGAACGACTTGCCGAGGAAGCCGACGACGCTGCCGGCGACGCGCGCGATCTCGACGTCGGGATCGCCGGCGAACGACCCGTTGTCGAGCTCGTTCAGCCAATCGTTGAAGCGCGCGCCGATGTGCGGGCTGGCGGCGAGATCGTAGCCGGCGAAGCACTGGATCTTTTTTTCGTGGCACGCGTGGATCACGTCGCCCCAGCCGGCGCCGTGCGGCAGCTTGCGATCCTCGACGATGTTGAGGCCGGGTTTGGTGACCGCGTCGTTGACCAGCGTCGAGAGGATCGAGAGATCGTCGAGGATGCGATCGGCGCCGGCGAGGTTCGCGGGCGTGATCAGCGGGGTGCCGGCCCAGAGGGAGATTCGCAGGCGGCCGGGATCGGCCGGCGCGGCTTCACTGTTGTCGTCGGGCATGGCCGCGGATGGTACTACGTCAGCTACCGCAGGCGTCGCTCTCCCAGCCGAGGCGCGCGCGCAGGCGATCGTGGATCAGCGCGCCGGCGAAGATTCCGCCGAGGCTGGCGAGCGCGGGGACGTAGCCGTTGCCGAGCTGCGCCAGCGCCGCGCCCGGGCACGCGCCGGTGAGCGCCCAGCCGACGCCGAACAGCGCCGCGCCGATGACGGTGCTGCGCCGCACCGACCGCCGGGGAATCGCCGCGCCGCGGGCGAGCACGCCGAGCCCGACGAACGAGATCGCGACCGCGCCGGCGAAGGTGAAGATCAGCCGCAGATCGGTGAGCGCGAACATGCGGTGCACCTCGCCGTAGTCGGCGAAGCCGGCGAGCGTCAGCGTCACGCCGAGCGCGAGGCCGGTGAGCGCCGCGCCGAGGTGCGGCCTCACGCCAGCGCTCCGAGCGCGAGCGAGATCGCCACCGCGCAGCCGAAGAAGATCGCGGTCGCCACCAGGCTGCCCGGCTGGAGCCGCCCGCAGCCGCTCAAGCCGTGCCCGCTGGTGCAGCCGCCCGCGAGGCGCGTGCCGAAGCCGACGAGCACGCCGCCGGCGGCGAGCACGAGCCAGGCGCGGCCGCCGTGCGCGACCAGCCGGCCGAACTCGTCGCCGAGATCGCGGTGCACGTGGAGCGCGCCGCGCAGCCACGCGGTCGCGAGCGAGCCGGCGAAGATGGCGCCGAGGAAGGTGACGTGCACGCCCAACGACAGCGACGGCGGCGGCGGCGCGGCGGCGGGCGGAGGCGAGACCGGCGGCGGCGCGGCGTCGTCGCCGAACTCGGCGCGCGTGGCCTCGAGCAGCGCCGCCTCGACGGCCGCGGGATCGGCCTCGAACGCCTCGCGATCGCGATCGCCCGCGCGCGACACCCGCCAGTCGAGCGCGCGATACAGGCTGCCCGACACGCCCATCGTCTGCCGCGTGAGCCAGAAGTACCCCACGCAGATCGTCCCGAGCGCGAGCGCGCCCGCCCACCAGGGGAGAAACCACATCGTCAGCCTCCCGGCGCGCGCAGCTTCAAGAGCTGCCCGTTCGGCAGGAGCCCGTTCGGCACCGGCTGCCCCGAGAGGCTGAGCTGGTAGCGCGCGCAGCGCTTGTAGTCGGCTTCGCAGTACTTCATCTGCCAGATCTTCAGCGCCGACTGCAGCGTGAAGCGCGGGAACAGCGGACACGACGCGGTATGTGGACACATTTTCGAGGATCCCCGCTCTCACTATAATACGAAACGTAATGTTAATGATATTAAAACGAGTACGTATTGCACCAGTCACCGACGAGAAATCGGCGTTTTCGATTAAAACGGGTAATACGGGATCGAACGCAATGATATGGTCGGCGGATGGAGCGGCGGGCGTTCTTCCGCGAGCACGGATGGCTGGTGGTGCGCGGCGCGGTGGCGCGGGCGCGCGTGGAGGAGCTCGAGCGCGCGCTCGACGCGGTGGTGCCGCCGAGCTACTACGCGCGCGGGCTCGGTGGGCGCGTGCTGGAGCTGCCCGGCATCTCGCGCGGCTCGGCGGAGCTGGCGGCGCACGCGCGCGATCCGCACCTTGCGCGCGTCGCGGCCGAGGCGCTCGGCGCGCGCCGGTTGCGGCTGCTCCAGGACAGCGCGCTGGTCAAGGCGCCGGCGGATCCGGCGCGCGTCGAGTGGCACCAGGACTTCACGTACCTCGGGTTTCTCGAGCCGGCGAGCATCGCCACCGCGCGGCTGGCGCTCACGCCGTGCACGCGCGAGAGCGGCTGCCTGCGCGTGCTCGACGGCAGCCACGCCTGGGGGCTGGTCGGCGAGGTGCGCGCGCTCAAGAGCGCCGCGGTCGATGACGCGCTCGCGCTCCTGCCCGAGGAGCTGCGCCGCCGCGCCGCCGGGGCGGAGGTGGTGATCGAGCTGGAGCCGGGCGACGTGAGCCTGCACCACTGCCTGACGTTTCATTCGAGCGGCTCGAACGGCGGGGCGCAGGCGCGCAAGACGCTGGTGGCGCGCTTCTTCGACGCCGCGTGCCGCGTGGTCCCCGAGCGCCTCGCGCCCGGCGCCGCCGCGCACTTTCCCACCGACGCCGGCGGCTACCTGCTCGCCGGCGAATTCCCCGTCGTGCACGAGGACGTTTAGAGAAACCGCGGAGGATTGAACCGCCAAGGCGCCGCAGACGCCAAAGAGACAGATAAAAATATTTAAATATTTGTCTTTGCTGTTTGGCGTCTGCGGCGCCTTGGCGGTTCACCTTTCTGAAGCGAGTCAGCGGGCGCGGGCGCTGCGGAGAGCGGCGAGGCGGATTTCGAGCGCGGCGATTTGCGCGCGTAGCGAGGACGGCGTGAGGCGCCGCGCCGAGGCGAGCGCGTCGGCGCAGCGCTGCGGATCGTAGAGCAACGGATCGAGCCGGTTGAGCGCCAGGTACACGTCGCGCAGCGCGCGCAGCTCGTCGGCGTCGTCCTCGGGCCGCGGTTCGGGGTCGCGCTTCACGATCGATCCATCGGACGATCGCGCGCGCGCTTGAGGCGGGCTAGATGCTGGTGCTGTTCGGGATCATGCTCGGGCACAGCCACGGGTAGCTGAGCCAGCGCGTCTGGTTGCGCTGATCGATCGTCTGCTCGATCTGATCGAGCCGCGCGCGAAACGCCACCGCCAGGTCGTTGACGCCGGCGTCGAACGGCTCCTGGTAGTGGCCGAGCTGATCGTACTGGAACAGCGCCAGCGTGCCGACGAGATCGATCTGATCGACCGCCGCGCCGACGGGCGGCAGGAGCTTGACCAGGTCGCGCTCGCCCGCGCCGCGCGGCGCCGGCATCGGGTTGGCCCACGCCGCGCCCGGCATGTTGGGGATGAGCCCGATGAACTGGTACTGCGGATAGTTGATCGCCGCGTGCTGCGCGCTCGAGTGAAATACGATCTGCGTGATCGCCTGCGCCAGCGCGTCGCGCGTCGCCAGCGGCACCATGCCGCCGTTGAGCTGCCCGTCGAGCTCGCTGCGCCAATTCTGCAGCTCGCGGTCGCCGGTCACCGCGCCGTCCGAGGCGTAGTAGCGCTGCACGTAGGCGGTGACGAACTCCTCGATCGCGCCCCAGATCAACAGCGCGTCGTCGCGATACGGATAGTCCTTGATCGACTGCGCCGGATCGTCGAGCCCGCGGCGCCGCAGATCTTCCTTGAGGTTGGTGCCGGTGAAGCTCCAGCGCTCGCGCGCGCGGCGCAGGATCTCCACCGAGCCGGAGAGATCGCTGCCGAGCAGGTTGCCGACGGTGACCGACTGCGTGGCGGCGTTGTCCGCGACCAGCGTGTGGCGCCCGAGATCGTTGTTGGCGATCAGGATCGGGAAGTGGCGGCGCAGAAGCACGCTGAGCGGGTGCGCGAGGTCGAGCTGGCGCGCGGTGGCGACGGCGAACGGCTCCATCGCGAAGTGGCAGTTCCAGAGGTGGAACTGCATCTCGTGGACGTTCACGTCGGCGACCTGGACCATCAGTTTGGCGAGCGCCCAGAGATCGGCGCCGCTCTGCGGGGTGATGATCGGGTTCGTCGTGGCGTCGTGGCGGCGCTCGAGCTGGATCGCGATCGGGATCAGCTCGTCGGGCGCGGGCGCGGCCGGCGAGAGCTGCGAGATGGCGTCGAGCTTGATCGGCCGCGGCACGTCGGCGGCGGCGACCGCGAGCGGCGGGCCTTTGCGCAGCACCACGCGCGCCGGCGCGGCGTTCGACTTCGGCGTGCCGTAGTAGAACAGCGCGTACGGCGCCGGCAGGTAGCGCTTGCCGTCGGAGGCGGCGTGGATCCCGTCGAGGATGTCGTAGTCGGCGAGGTACAGGCGCCCGGCGGCCAGCGCGCGGGCGAGCGCGCCGTTTCCGTCGGCGACGAACGGCGCGAGGTGCGCGTCGGTCACCGGAAAGTCGGCCGGCAGCGACGAGACTCTCCGGATCACCATCGGGTTCACGCCGGCGAGGCGCTGCGCCGCGAACGATCGATCGAGCGCGTACGAATCGGCCAGCGCGCCCGGCGCGGGCAGCACCGGGTAGAGCGTGAGGTAGTCGGCGACGCTCTGCATCGGCGCGTGGTGCGCGAGCGCCGCCTTGTTGCGCTCCACCTGCGCGACCGATCCGGAGCGCCCGCCGAGGTAGTCGGGCGGCGGCAGCTCGGGCGGCGGCACGCCGTCGCAGAACGAGAGCGGCGGATCGAACGTCACGCCGGCGAGCTGCGCCGGACGCGCCCAGCGGTAGATCGCCTGGCGCGCGCGGATGCGCAGCGCGCGGATCGGCGGCGCCGGATCGTCGCCCGGCAAGCACGTGAACGGCGCGGCCCACGGCGTGGGCACCGGGCACACCGGCGTCAGCGGCGTCGACGGCGCGAACGGCAGCGGCGGCGAGGTGAGCCCGGCCAGCTCGACCTTGATCGCCAGCGCCGGCACGTGCGGCGTGGTCGTGTCCTGGTCGTGCGTGCCGCCGGGGACGAGCACGTCGTGGCCGAGGTGATTCTCGTAGTGGCCCGGCAGCGTGACGTGCCCGTGATCGAAGTCGTCGACGCTCGCGTTGCCGGTGAAGTCGCCGCTCTGGTTGGTCGTGCCACTGAAGATCGCGCGATCTCCGTCGTAGACGTTCACCGTCGCGCCCGCGCACGGCACCGCGACGCCGCCCGGGCCGGGAACTCCGAAAAAGACGTGGCCATTCAATTTCAACGTGCCCATCGCGTGCCCCCTTTTCGACGACCGATTGGTGGTCGCGTAGCAGTTATCGGCTGCGCGGGGCGCGACGGATTTGGAGAGATTGTTGCGGTGTTGTTGCGGCCGCGATTTACGACGAGCCGCAGAAGCCGAAGACGCAGGTGCCGACGCAGCAGTCGGCGTTGGTGGTGCACGCGCCGCCGAGCTGCGAGCACGTCTGGCCCGACGGCACGCACTGGCCGCCGTGGCACAGCCCGCCGGTGCAGCAGTCGGCGTCGGCGGTGCAGGGCGGCGCGTTGGTGCACGTGTTGTTGGTGCAGGTGAGCAGCGGCGAGCCGCAGTCGCCGGGCGCGTTGCACGACATGCCGGCGAGCGGCAGGCACGTCGCGGCGCACGAGAAGCCCGTCGGCGAGCCGCCGTTGGGCGCGCACACGTGCGAGCAGCAGTCGTCGCACTGCGTGCACGACGCGCCGGCGGCCTTGCACGCCGCGCCGCCGAAGCAGCGCTTGACGCCGATCGACGTCGTCTTGCAGTCGCTGTTGCAGCAGTTCTGCGACGCGCCCTGGCCGCCGCACACCTCGCCGTCCTTGAGGCACGAGCCGTTCTTGGCGCAGCGCTTGAGCGTGTTGGTGTTGTCGGCGAACGTGCACAGCCCGCTGCAGCACTGGCTGTTGGCGGTGCACACCTCGTTCTCGACGGAGCAGCCGCACAGCGCCTGGCAGATGCCGGTGCCCTGCGCGTTGGGGACGCACAGCGTGTCGCAGCACGAGCGCACGCCGCCGCACGGCTCGTTCTCCGCGAAGCACGCGTTCTCGACGTGGCAGCGCAGCGTCACCGGATCGCAGGTGCCGTCGCAGCAGTCGCTCGACTGCGCGCAGATCTCGCCGTTCGCGCGGCAAAAGTTGTCGAACGCGCAGCGGCCCGACAGGCACAGCCCCGAGCAGCACGTGCTGTTGCCCGAGCACGTCTCGCCGAGCGTGCTGCAGCCCTTGCCGAGGTCGGTGCACACGTGCGAGGCGGGGCAGTTGTTGTCGCAGCAGTCGGCGGCGGTGACGCACGAGCCGCCGGCGGGCTTGCACGTGGGCGAGGCGGCGCACTGGCCGCTGACGCACGCGAGCGAGCAGCAGTCGGCGGCGCGCGCGCAGCCCTGGCCGACCGCCTTGCACTCGCCGGGCGAGGCGCAGCGCTTGACGCCGTCGACGTCGAGCGCGCAGAGGGCGTTGCAGCAGTCGGCGTTGGCCGCGCAGTTTTCGCCGACCAGCTTGCACGCCGAGACCGGCACGTCGCACTTGCCGGCGACGCAGTTGTCGGAGCAGCAGTCGGTGTTGACCGCGCACGGCTGGTGGAACGACAGGCAGCTCGAGCACGACACGCCGGCGAAGCACTGCGACGTGCCGAAGCAGCAGCCGCCGGTGCACGACTGTGTAGTGCATTGACACGTGGCCGACGCGCCGGTGCCGACGCAGGCGAGGCCGGCGGGGCACGCGCCGCCGGTCGAGCCGCACTCGCACGTGCGGGTGGCGGCGTCGCAGCGGTTGGTGCTGGCGGTCGCGCAGCTCACGCACGCGGCGCCGATCGCGCCGCACGCGGTGTCGGTCTCGGGAGTGGTGCACGTCGAGCCGGTGCAGCAGCCCGACGGGCACAGCGTCGAGTTGCAGCCGGAGCAGAGACCGCCCGAGCAGGTGCCGCCCGCGCCGCAGCTCTGGCAGGTGTTGCCGTTCGAGCCGCACGCGGTGGCGGTGGTGCCGCCGGCGAGGTTGCAGACGCCGTTCGCGTTCGTCGAGAAGTCGCAGCAGCCGGTCGAGCACGACGACGGCGTGCACTTGCACACGCCGCCGACGCACTGCTGGTTGGCGCCGCACGCCGCGCCCGCGCCGCACTTGCAGACGCCGCTCGCGCAGTTGTCGGCGGAGAGCGTGCTGCACGCCTGGCAGCGGCCGCCGTTCACCGTCGGCGCGCCGCAGTTGACGAAGTCGCTGGTCGAGGCGTCGCAGACGTTGCTGGCGGTGCAGCAGCCGGCGCACGAGCCGGTGTCGCAGACGCACGCGCCGCCCGAGCAGTGAGTGCCGGCGGCGCAGACGCCCGAGGCGCCGCACGAGCAGGCGCCCGACGGCGCGCAGCGATCGGTGAGCGTGGTGTTGCACGCGCTGCACGTTCCGCCGGCGGCGCCGCACAGCGGGAAGGCGATGGTCGCGCAGCTCGTGCCGGAGCAGCAGCCGGTGGCGCACGATGCGCCGGTGCAGACGCACGCGCCGCTCTGGCACTGCTGCCCGGCGACGCACGCGGCGAAGCCGCCGCACGAGCACGCGCCGTTCGCGCAGCCGTCGCCGGTGAGGCCGCAGCCGCCGCACGCGCTGCCGTTCATGCCGCAGCCGGTGGTGGCGGTCTGGTTGCCGAGCGTGATGCACGTCGAGCCCTGGCAGCAGCCGTTTCCCGTCGAGCCGCCGGGGACGCACGTGGTCGGGCAGCCCTGGCAAACGCCGGTCGACGTGTTGCACGTGTCGGGCGAGCAGCTCTGGCAGGTGGCGCCGTTCAGGC
>DASREC010000618.1:0-9622 GCA_035652295.1 Polyangia bacterium | reverse complement strand
GAGGGGCGCGAGCAGCTGGTCGACGCGGCGCTCGGCCTCACCAAGACCGAGGCCGAGAACGTCCTGGCCAAGTCGATCGTGCGCCACAAGACGTTCCACCTGCCGACCGTGCTCAGCGAGAAGAAGCACATCATCCGCAAGAGCGGCATCCTCGAATATTACGAGGCCACCGAGTCGCTCGACGAGATCGGCGGGCTGGAGACGCTCAAGGAGTGGCTGCAGAAGCGGCGCAATGCGTTCACGCAGCACGCGCGCGAGTTCGGGCTGCCGCTGCCGAAAGGCATCCTGCTCATCGGCGTGCCCGGCTGCGGCAAATCGCTCACCGCCAAGGCCGTCGGCGCGGCGTGGCAGATGCCGCTCCTGCGCCTCGACGTCGGCAAGATCTTCGGCGGGCTGGTCGGCGCGTCGGAGGAGAACATTCGCAAGGCGATCAAGACCGCCGAGGCGATCGCGCCCGCGGTCTTGTGGCTCGACGAGATGGAGAAGGGGTTCTCCGGCACCGGCTCGTCGAACATGAGCGACGGCGGCACCACCTCGCGCGTGTTCGGCACGTTCGTGACGTGGCTGCAGGAGAAGACCGCGCCGGTGTTCGTCATCGCCACCGCCAACAACGTGCACCAGCTGCCGCCCGAGCTCTTGCGCAAGGGCCGCTTCGACGAGATCTTCTTCGTCGATCTGCCGTCGCGCGAGGAGCGCAAGGCGATCTACGAGATCCACGTCAAGAAGAAGAAGCGCGATCCGGCCGCGCTCGATCTGCACCGGCTGGTCGAGGCCTCGCCTGAGTTCTCCGGCTCCGAGATCGAGCAGGCGGTGGTGAGCGCGCTCTACGACGCGTTCGACGCCAACGCCGATCTCTCCACCGACGGGCTGATCGCTTCGGCGCGCGAGATCGTGCCGCTCGCGGTGACGATGAAAGAGGGCATCGACGCCATGCGCGAGTGGGCCAAGACGCGCGCGCGCAACGCGTCGGTGATGCCGGAGAAGCCGTCGAAGGATCGCTTCGCCATGCCGGAGCGGAAGCTGGAGGTCTGAGCCATGTCGCACTTCACCAAGGTGGCCACCAAGATCAACGACCTGGTCGCGCTCAAGAAGGCGCTCGATCAGCTCGGTTGGAAGTATACGCACAACGAGCAGGGCGTGACCGTGCGCGGTTATCGCGGGCAGACGGTCACCGCCGAGATGTCGATCGACATGGGAAAATACGACATCGGCGTCGTGAAGACCGAAGAGGGGACCTACGAGCTGGTGGCCGATTGGTGGGGCGTCGAGACCACCAAGGGCCTCAAAGAGGAAGAGGTCGCCAAGGAAATAAACTCCAAATACGCCTACCAGCGCGTGGTGGCTGCCGTCGAGGAGCAGGGTTACACTATCGATACCAACGCCGTGCAGGCCGACGGGACCATCAAGCTCGGCGTCTCGAAGTGGGGTTAGCCAATGGCCGGAGCTGAGCGCAAAGAGCTCGAGATCACGATTTCCCCCGACGGCGAGGTCTCGGTGCAGGTCAAGTGCATCAAGGGCCAGTCGTGCGTCGACGAGACCAAGTTTCTCGAGGACGCGCTCGGCGGCAAGGTCGAGTCGCGCGAGCTGACGCCCGAGTATTACGAGCAGCCGGTGGGCGGCGCGGCCAACACCACGCGGCAGAAGTAATGGCGCAGCGCCGCGGAGATCCCGTGGCGGCGCAGGCCGGCTTTGCCGACGAGGCGGCGTACCTCGAGGCGCAGCTCGAGCGCATTCGGCTGCTGGTGGAGCGCGCGATCGCGGTTGCCGGCGGAAAGCCCGACGAGGCGGCCGCCCTCCAGACGCGCGCGGCCGCCGAGCGCGCGCGCATCGACGAGCGCGTGGCGGAGTCGCAGCGCGCGGGCGTCGAATTCGGCGCCGAGATCTTGCGCAAGCGCTTCCAGCTCGACGACGAGGCGCTCGACGTGCTGCTGCACACCGCGGCGACGTCGATCGATTCGCAGCTCGGAAAGCTGCACACCAAGCTTTCGTCGACGGCGTTTCACCCGTGGCTCGACGTCAACCTGGCGGTGCAGGTGCACCACGACGGCGCGGGCGATCGGCTGCGGGCGCGCGCGCGCTTTCAACCCGACGCGCCGCTCATCAAGCACCGGCTGATCCATCTCGACCGCGCGCGGCCCGACGCGCGCGACAACCTGCTCGCGTGCGAGCTCAAGCTGCCGGCGCGGGTGGCGCGCATCGTCCTCGGCACCGATCCATCGGGCGGCGCGTCGACGTACGCGCGGCTTCACGCGCCCGAGGTCACGCTCGATCAAGTGGTGCTGCCCGACGACGCGCGCGCCGAGCTCGACCAGCTCCTCGGCGCGCAGGCGACGCTGTCGAAGCGGCTGAGCGAGTGGGGCTACGCCGCGTCGACGGGCCGCGCGGTGACGGTGCTGTTCACGGGGCCGCCGGGCACCGGCAAGACGATGCTGGCGCACGCGTTGGCGAAGCGCCTGGGTAAAGCGCTGCTGATCGTCGATGGGCCGCGCCTGGCGGAGACCGGGCGCAACCTGGAGAACGAGCTCGACGAGCTGCTGATGGAGGCGCGGCTGCAGGACGCCGTGGTGCTGTTCGACGAGTGCGAGTCGCTGTTCGGCCGCGCGTCGGCGGGCGGGCGGCTGGCGATGCTGGCGCGCGCGCTCGATCGCTTCGACGGCCTGGTGGTGCTCGCCACCAGCGTGCCCGAGCGGCTCGACGGCGGGCTCGACCGGCGCGTGCTCTTGCGCCTGGGCCTCGAGGTGCCGACGCCGCCGCTGCGCGAGCGCATCTGGCGCCAACTGCTGTTGCCGTCGGTGCCGCTGGACGCCGGCGTCGACGTGGCGGCGCTCGCCAAGCGCTACGAGTTCTCGGGCGGCTACATCAAGAGCGCGATCCTGTACGCGGTGTCGAAGGCCGTGGCGCGCGGCGCGCAGACGGTCGTGACCATGGCCGACCTCGACCAGGCGTCGCAGGCGCAGCTGCGCGGCGATCTGTCGCAGTACGCCGACCGCACGCGCTCCTCGACGCTGACCATGGACGTGCTGGTGCTACCGGCCGACGAGAAGGCGCAGATAGAGGAGATCATCTCGGCCGGGCGCATGCGCTCGCAGGTGCTGTACACGTGGGGCTTCGCGGAGAAGTTGCCGACGGGAAAAGGGCTGGTGGTGCTGCTGTCGGGCGACCCCGGCACCGGCAAGACGCTGGCGGCCGAGGTGATCGGCGCCGAGCTCGGCCTGCACCTCTATCGCGTCAATCCCGCCAAGGTGGTGTCGAAGTTCGTCGGCGAGACGGAGAAGAACCTCAACGAGATTCTGGCGCAGGCCAAGTCGACGCACTCGATCCTGTTCTTCGACGAGGCGGACGCGCTGTTCGCCACGCGCGTCGCCAAGGTGGAGACGGCGAACGATCGCTTCGTCAACATGGAGACCAACTTTCTCCTGCAGCAGCTCGAGCGCTACGAGGGGATCGTGATCCTGGCGACCAACCTCGAGACGTCGATCGACCAGGCGTTCAAGCGGCGCATCGCCTACCACGTGACGATACCGTTCCCCAAGCCGCCGGACCGCGAGCGCATCTGGCGCACGCTGATTCCCGCGCGCGCGCCCAAGGGCGAGATCGACTATGCGCGGCTGGGCAAGACGTTCGAGCTATCGGGCGGGCACATCAAGAACGCGATCCTGCGCGCGGCGTATACGGCGGCGCAGCGCAAGAAGCCGATCGACTATGCGCTGCTCGCCGAGGCCGCGGAGAAAGAGTGCGCGGCGGCCGGCAAGCTGTTTCAGCACGTTTGAATTGATTCAGCGGAGCGCTGCGAAACGCGGTGGAGGCGGGCGGCGAGGGGCGGCTACGCCCCGGCCTCTTTTTCTTCCTGGAACTCCTGCTGCGCGCTCTCGGCCTCTTCCTCTTTTTCCTCGGCCTCGGCGGTCTCCTCTTTCGGCGCCTCTTCTTCGACCTTCTCCTGCTTCTTCGGAGCGGCCGCGGCGTACGCCTGCGCCACCGAGGTCAGCTGCGTCGACAGATCGGCCGGATTCATCTCCGCCGTCGGCAGCCCGAAGCCGTGCAGCACCGGGATGAACTCGGTCGAGCCTTCGTACGCCAGGTCGCGCAGCTGGTCCCACTGCCCGGCGAGCACGCTCTGCAGGTTGTCGCGCAGGTACCAGGCGATGTCGCGCACGCCGCGGGAGAGCTGCTCGATGAACAGCGAGGCCTCGGACTCGTCGCGCACCGCTTGATCGATGGCGCCGTCGAGCTGGGCGAACACGGTCTGGCCGATCGGGCTGTCGGAGCCGCCGCACGCCGACATCATCTGGTCCATGAACGACTTGCCCGCCTGGTCGAAGAAGCCGGCGTCGTTGAACGTGGCGGTCTCGGTCTGGCCCTGCACCCACGCGGTCAGGTTGTCGAGCGCCAGCTGGGTATTCTGCTGGAACTGGTCGAGGACCCACGCCGCGTACTCGAGGATCGCCTGCTCGGCGAAGACCGCCTCGTCGGGATCGCGTTCCTGGGTCGCGAGCTGCTCCTCGCTGGGAGGCTGGTTGGCGTCTTCACCGGTGTTTTTCTTGTCGTCCTCGGCCATGGGCGTCCTCCCTGGGGAACAGAATCGGCGCAGTAAGGTTATCGGAAAAGGTTCTCAGAAAGTTGCTAAAAGCAACTGAGACCGCCGCTTTGCCGATAACCTCTTTCGAGTTAGACTGGAGAGGTCCATGGCCGACGACGCCGGCACGCCCACGCCCCCGCTCGATGACCAGCTCTCCGAAGAGGAGCGCCGGAAGCGCGCCCTCAAGCTGAGCCAGGACATCGCGGAGCGCTACAGCCCCGACCGGCTGTCGAAGATCGTGGTCGGCGAGGCGGGGCGCGGCGAGCACCTCGATCTCGCCACGCAGTCGGAGATGGAGCGGCGCATCGGCGGCAAGTTCAGCGACGTGCGCGTGTTCCGCGGGCCGTTCGCCGAGGCCATCACCAAGGCGCACCGCGCCGACGCCGTGACCGTCGCCAACACCGGCATGATCCTGGTGCGCGAGGGACCGCGCTCGGATCCGCAGACCGCGCTCGGCAAGGCGCTGCTCGCCCACGAGCTCACGCACGTCAAGCAGGCGCAGTCGGGCCTGCACTTCGCGCTCGAGGGCGGCGAGTCGCAGCACGCGGCGCACGAGCAGGAGGCCGAGCACGTCGAGGCGTCGGTGCACGCCGAGGCGACCGGCGGCGCGCACGGCGACGGCGGCGGCGCGAAGGGCGGCAAGAAGGACAATCCCGAGGCCAAGAAGAAGAAGGTGATGGAGCGCGTCTTCGAGATGCTCGACGAGCAGCGGCGCCTCCACCGCGAGCGGCTGGGGCTCGACTGAGGCGCCCACTCGACGGCGAGGACGAATGAGCGAGGTAGTCGAGACCCGAGAGCAGCTGCAGCACCTCGCCCGCGACCGCGCGCTGCGCAACAACACGTATCGCGGCATCAACTATCCGGGGCTCAGGCTGGAGCGCGGCGACTTCGGCGGCGCGACCTTCGAGCGCGTGACGCTCAGCCAGGCGGAGCTCGAGGGCGTCGACTTCTCGCGCGTCACGCTCAAGCAGGTCGATCTTCGCCAGGCGCGGCTCGCCGAGGCGCTGGTGGCGCGCACCACCATCAGCGACTGCGACCTGACCGAGCTGTCGCTCGCCGCCGCGCTCGTCGAGGATCTCGAGGTCGCGCGCACGCAGCTGATGAACCTCGACCTGCAGGGCGCCAAGCTCGTCGACTGCCGCTTTCTCGGCTGCAACCTGTACGGCGTGCGCGGCGCGCGGGTGGTGATGATCCGCTGCACGTTCCACGACCCGGCGCCGAACGGCGCGGCCGAGCTGACCAAGGCGCAGCTCGCCGGCGCGGCCCTCATTGACTGTGACCTCAGCGGCGCCAATTTATATAGAGCGGACTTTCGCGGCGCGCTGGTGGTGCGCTGCAATCTGCGCGGAGCCATCTTGACCGCCGCCCAGGTGGATGGCGCGCGCTTCATCGGCTGCGATTTGACGGGCGCCGACCTTCCCGACGGGTTGCGGGGTATGATGTAACGAGATGAGTGACCCGAGAGACATTCGCCGGCTCGTCACCGAGATTCGCAGCGCGCTCGATTCGCACCCGCGCGAGGCGCTGGTCGAGATCCTCACCTACGTGTTCAAGGAGTACGTCGTCGAGGGCTCGACGCCGCTCGCCTCGGGCGCGGGCGCGATCCTCGACGCGCGCAGCGAGCTCGACGGGATGTCGTTCGCGCAGGTGGTGACGTGGCTGCAGGCGCACCTCGATCATCCCGAGCTGCGGCTGCTCGAGGTTGCGGGCGAGCGCGTGACCGTGCGCGTCGGCGGAAAGGCGGTGGCGCTCGAGGTGCAGACGCAGCCCGACCCGCTGCCGCCGCCGCGCGCCAGCGTCGCGGCGCCCGCGGAGAGCGCGCCGGCGCAGGCGGCGAACGCGCGGCCGATGCCGGTCACGCAGACGCCGCCGGTGGCCACCGCGCCGCGCCCGCAACCGGCGGCGCCCGCACAGGCGACGCCGGCGGCGCCCGCGCAGCCCGGCCAGGCGCCCGCGCCCGGCGCGCCGGCCGCCAATAATGCTGCGCCGCAACAGAAAGAGGAACCCTCCGAGCAGTCGAGCCGCTTCTCGCTGCTCGAGGTCGACTGAGCCGATGCGCCGCTCGTCGAGGCTCGAGCGGACGTCGAGGCGACGCGTGAGCGCCCGTCGAGGCGACGCGTGAGCGCGGCCGTCGCGCGCCGCTACTTCGTGCGCGGCCGCGAGAAGCTGCGCCGCGGCGAGCTCGACACCGCCTGCCAGGAGTTCGGCGCCGCCGTCGAGCTGCACCCGGGCTTCGTCGAGGCGCGCGTCGGCTACGCGCTCACGCTGGTGCGCACCGATCCGCCGCGCGCCGCCCAGGCGCTGCGCGTCGGCCTCTCGCGCGCCTCGCGTCCCGGCGAGCGCGGCCCGCTCCTGTGCGCGCTCGGCGACGTGCTGCTGATCGGCGGCGACTTCCTCGGCGCCGAGGCCGCGTACACCGAAGCCGCCGGCCTGCCCAACGCCCCCAAGCGCCTGCCCGACCGCCTCGCCCGCCTGCGCGCCAAGACCGGCAAGTTCCCCGAGGCGATCAGCGAGATGCTGATCGCCGCGCGCCTGAAGTAATGCCGCTATCCCTCTTGGATGCGCAGCACGATGCAGGTCGTGTTGTCGACGCCGCCGTTCGACAGCGCCGCGCGCACCAGCGCCTCGCAGCACTCGTCGATCGAGCCCTGCGCGCCGTCGGCGAGGATCTCGCTCAGCATCCAGTCGTCGACCATGTCGGTCAGCCCGTCGCAGCAGAGCAGGTACATGTCGCCGACCTCCATCGCGATCACGCGATGGTCGACGTCGACCGCGTCGCGCAGGCCGACCGCGCGCACGATCACGTTCGAGTTCGGCGGCCCGAAGCGCGACGCCAGCTCCGGGTTGTCCTCGTACAAGTTGATGAGCGAGTGGTCGCGCGTCACCTGCTCGAGCGTCCCCTGCCGCAGCCGGTAGATGCGGCTGTCGCCGACGTGACAGAGGTGCAGGAGGTCCGAGTCCTCGCGGATCGCGACCACGGTCGTGCCCATGTTGTGCAGCGCCGGCTCGGCCTTGGCCTTGGAGAACACCGCCGAGTTGGCGCAGCGGATCGACGTCACCAGGCTGTCGGGCTCGCCCTCGCCGGGCGCCGGATTGCGCGAGCGGATCACCTCGGCGATGGTGGCCACCGCCAGCTGCGACGCCACCTGCCCGCCGACGTGCCCGCCCATTCCGTCGCAGACCACGTAGAGCCCGATGGTCGGGTCGATCAGCATCGAGTCTTCGTTCTTCTCACGCACAAGTCCGACATCGGTCTTGCCGGCGCTCTCGATGCGAAGAGGCATGGGAGTGCTAGCTTATGACGGTGCTCCACGACCTGTCAACGCGAGTGCTCGACGGGAGCGGGCGCGATTTGGGAGTGCTCTCGGTGCATCTGGACGGGCAGCGCTGCCGCGTCGGATGCGAGTTCTGCTACCTCGGCGCGCGCGCGGACGAGGCCGCCGGGCCGCCCGACCTGGCGCTGTTCGAGGCGGCGCTCGAGCGGTTGCGCTACCGCGAGGTGGCGGTGGCGGTGAGCGAGCCGGGCGAGGCCGCGCTGCCCGCGCTCGAGCGTTTCGCGGCTGCGGCAAATCGCCGCAACCTGCCGCTGACCGTCACCACCACGCTGTCGCTCGCCGCCGCGCTGCCGCTGCTCACCGACGGCGCCGCGCGCGCCAACCTGAGCGTCGATCCGCGCAAGGGCGCCGTCGATCCGCGCCGCATCGGCGAGCTGGTGCGCCGCCTGCGCGAGCGCCGCGGCGACCGCCCGCTCGACGTGGTGCTCATCGTCTCGCTGATCACGCCCGAGTTCGCCGCGCGGCTCATCGACGGCGGCCTCCTGGCCGAGCTGGTGGAGCTCGCCGACGTCGACAAGGTCGCGCTCAACGCGCTCAAGCCGCCGCCCGCCTGGTGCGACCGCGCGTTCTGGCTGCGCGCGCTCGGCCGGCTGGCGCCGCTGCTCGAGCGCTCGCTCGATCGACGGCTGTTCCTCGACTGCTACGTGGCGGCGCGCATCCTCGGCCTCGGCGGCTGCCCGGCGCGCGCCGATCTGTCGCCCGCGCAGGGCGGCGTGGCCTTCCGCTCGTGCGTGTACCAGCCCGCGCCCGATTTCACCGTCGGCGACGCGGGCGAGCTGGAGTCGCGGCTGCGCGGCTTCGTGGCGCCGCCCGTCTGTCCGTTCCCGATCGTGTAGTCGCCGCCGGGACGCGCGCCTCGGCGGATGCGTCACCGACGCTTGCGGCAATTTGCCGCACCTCGTCCGCGCTCAGCCCTCGGCGTCCGACTCGTTGGGCATGTTGAAGGGCGTGCGCTCCTCGTCGTCGCGCTTGGCCGGCAGCCAGCGCTCGGCCATCAGGGCGCGCCGCCGCGCCTGCTCGGCCACCACGTCGCGCACCAGCGGCGTCACCCGCGGCAGCGGCTCGCGATGCTGCGCGGCGCGCGCCTCGGCGAGCGAGCGCCGCCCGCCCGGATCGAGGTCCTCGCCGCGCGCCTCGCGCTCCACCCAGCGGCTCACGTGCACCGGCCGGTAGAGATCGCGCAGGCTCGCCTGCGGCGTGAGGTGGTGCAGGTCGGCTTGCAGCTCGGGCGCGAAGCCGTCGCGCTCGCGCAGCTCGAGCAGCTTGCCCGCGCCCCAGTCCTCGGGACGCACGTGCAGCCGCGGCTCGCGCAGGGTGAGCGCCACGCGCCACTCGCGCGCCACGCGGCGGTTCGCGCGCGTCTCGACGGCGTCGATGATTCGCGGATCGGCCAGCTGCGCGTACGTGGCGCCGGCCCGGTCGCTCTTGTCGACCGGCGCTTTCTCGACGGCAGGGTTCTCGTCAGGGCTCTCGAAGGACGCGGGCTCGTCGTCCTCGTCGCTCATTTCACCAGCGCGGCCGCCGCCTGGTGCGCCATCCAGAAGTGCACGCCCAACCCGGCGCCCACGCCGATGACGATCCACGCCAGCCAGAACAGCGGACCGGCCGGCGGCGCCGCGATGCGCTCGGGCTGCGACATCTCGCGCGCCTGCCGCGCCTGCTCCTGCGCGTAGGCGACCACGCCCGCCGAGTCGGGCAGGATCTGCGTGCC
>DASREC010000617.1:0-8031 GCA_035652295.1 Polyangia bacterium | reverse complement strand
TCAACGAGCAGCCGTCGCTGGTGCAGCTCTACAAGGACTATCAGACCGCGGGCAAGGGCGTGGCGTTCCTCGAGGCGGTGCTGCAAGACTCGGCCGGCAAGCCCGCCGACATGACCGTCGTAGACAGCTGGGCCGGCACCTACTCGATCCCGTTCGACATGGCGGCCGATCCCGCGAACGCGCTCGCGCCGTACTACAACCCGAGCTCGTTCCCCGTGCAGCTCGTGATCAAGACGTCGAACATGAGCCTCGTCTACCAGCACACCAGCGTCTCGACCGACCTCAAGTCCGTCATCGACGGCGTGCTGGCAAATCCGTAAGCTCTCCTTCAGCATCCAAGAAATTTTTCGAGGAGACGCCGAATGGCCGACGATGATCTGCCCCGCCCCGAGCCCAAGGAGATCGACGAGAAGCTGTCGATCCAGCTGCGTCACCTGGCCGAAGACGCGGTCCTGCGCGGCGCGCCGCACGACGGCGAAGAGTGCGCCAACTGCCTTTACTACATGAACGCGGACGACAAGATCAGTTATTGTTGGCATCCGAAGCTGCGAATCCTCGTCGGTGCCAACTGGTGGTGCCAGTGGTGGGAGAAGCTCGAGGAGTGAGCGCATGAGCCTGACCGAAGCCAAGACCGTCGCCGAGTTGGTGCTCGATCGCGTGGCCGCGACGCCGGACGCCGAGGCGTTTCAGTCGCCGGCGGGCGGCGGCAAGTGGAAGAGCATGTCGTGGCGCGACGCGGGCGCGGAGGTGCGCGCGGTGGCGTCGGGGCTGCGCGCGCTCGGGCTCGCGGACGAGCAGCGCTGCGCGATCTTGTCGGGGACGCGCCTCGAGTGGATCGTCGCCGACCTCGGCATCCTGTGCGCGGGCGGCGCGGCGACGACCATCTATCCGTCGAACACGCCCGAGGAGTGCGCGTACATCTTGCGCGACTCGGAGAGCGCGTTCGTGTTCGCCGAGAACGCGTCGCAGCTCGCCAAGCTCGAGGCCAAACGCGGCGAATTGCCGAAGCTGCAAAAGGTCATCGTCTTCGACGGCGACGTGGCGGCGGGCAGCGACTGGGTGATGACGCTCGCGCAGTTGCAGGAGCGCGGGCGCGCGCACGACGCGGAGGATCCGGCGCGCTACGAGCGCACCGCGCGCGCGGTTCGCGCCGACTCGCTGGCGACGCTGGTCTACACCTCGGGCACCACCGGCGAGCCGAAGGGCGTCGAGCTGACGCACGACTGCTGGGTGTACGAGGCCGAAGCGATCGACGGGCTCGGCCTGCTCTCGCCCGCCGACAAACAACTTCTGTGGCTGCCGCTCTCGCACGTGTTCGGCAAGGTGCTCGAGGCCGCGCAGCTCCGCATCGGCTTCTCGACGGCGGTGGACGGGCGCGTCGACAAGCTGGTCGACAACCTGCAAGCGATCCATCCGACGTTCGTGGCGGCGGTGCCGCGCATCTTCGAAAAAGTCCGCAACAAGGTCGTCGTCGGATTGGAGGAGGGCGGCGGGCTCAAGCGCGCCATCTTCCACTGGGCGATGAGCGTCGGCCGCGCGGCGTCGGAGGCGCGGCAGGCGGGGCGCGCACCGTCGGCGTGGCTGAAGATGAAGTTATCGCTCGCCGACAAGCTCGTCTTCGGCAAGCTCAAGGCGCGCTTCGGCGGGCGCATGCGCTACTTCATCTCCGGCTCGGCGCCGCTCGCGCGCGAGGTCAACGAGTTCTTCGACGCCGCCGGCCTGCCGATCCTCGAGGGCTACGGCCTCACCGAGTCGAGCGCCGCGTCGCTGGTCAATCGCCCCGACAAATATCGCCTCGGCACCGTCGGGCTGCCGCTGCCCGGCACCGAGCTGCGCACCGATCCCGCCGACGGCGAAATTCTTTTGCGCGGCCGCGGCATCATGCGCGGCTATCACGGCCGCCCCGACGCGACCAAAGAGTCGCTCGACGATGGCTGGCTGCGCACCGGCGACATCGGCGAGATCGACGCCGACGGCTTCTTGAAGATCACCGATCGCAAAAAGGATCTGATCAAGACGTCGAACGGCAAGTACGTCGCGCCGCAAGCGCTCGAGGGCCAGCTCAAGGCGCTCAGCCCGTACGTGAGCCAGGTGCTGGTGCACGGCAACAACCGCAACTTCGTCACCGCGCTCATCACGCTCGACGGCGATTCGCTGCGCGGCTGGGCGAAGGAGGCGGGGCTCGGCGAGAAGTCGGTGGGCGAGCTGGCGGCCGAGCCGCAGGTGCGCGCGCTCATCCAGGGCGCGGTCGATCAGCTCAACGCCAAGCTGGCCAACTACGCGGCGGTGAAAAAGTTCGTGCTGGTGGCGAGCGACTTCAGCCAGGAGGCGGGCGAGCTCACCGCCAGCTTGAAGATGAAGCGCAAGGTGATCGAGCAGCGCTACAAGGCCGAGCTCGACGGGCTCTACGCCGGCGCGCGCTGACGCTCGAGGCGCTCGACGCCGCGCTCGCCGCCGATGAGCGCCAGCGTGGCCTCAACGAGAAACAGGCCGTGCTCGACGACGCCGGTGAGCTGCTTGAGCTCGGCGGCGAGGCGCTCGAGATCGGCGTCGGGGGCGAGCGCGCAGTCGGCGATCCGGCCGCCGCCGTCGGTGACGAAGCCGTCGCGCACGATCGGATCGAGACCGAGGCGCGAAAGGCGTTCGCAGGTCCAGCGCGCGCCGAAGGCCAGGAGCTCGACCGGCAGGCGGCGCGTCTCGCCGAGGCGCGCCACGCGCTTGCGCCAATCGGCGACGATCACCACGCGCGCCGACGCGCGCGCCACGAGCTTCTCGCGCGTGAGCGCGCCGCCGCCGCCTTTGATCAGCCGCAGCGCGCCGTCGAGCTCGTCGGCGCCGTCGATCGTCAGATCGATCGCCGCCACGTCGTCGGGCGCGCGCACCGCGATGCCGAGCGAGCGCGCCAGCTCCTCCGACGCGCGCGAGGTGGCCACGCCGCTCACGCGCAGCCCGCCGCGCACGCGCTCCCCGATCGCGCGCAGCGCGTGCGCCGCCGTGTCGCCGGTGCCGAGCCCGACGATCATCCCATCCTCGACGAGCGCCGCCGCCTCGACTCCCGCCCGCCTGCGCGCCTCCACGATCGCCGCGTCCATCGCCGCAGCTTAACAGAGCAGAGTCGGAGAACCGCCAAGACGCCAGCTCAGAAATTAATATTTTCTGATTGGCGTCTTGGCGTCTTGGCGTTTTCTCCTCTGTTAGTACGGCGCGCCGGGTGGCGGGGCGGTGGGGTTCACGAGCGGCGTGGTGCCGGGCGTGGTGTAGGGCTGCCGTTGAAGCTGCTGCTGCTCCTCGGCGGCGCGGCGGGCGGCTTCGCGGCGCTCCTCGTCGGCGCGGCGCTGCTCGGCGGCGGCGCGCGTGTAGTCGCCGTTCGACGCCGCCCGCTCGGCGCGCTGCTCGTGCAGCTCGGCCTTGCGCTGCTCGCTCGCCGACGACGCGCAGCCCGCGAGCGCCAGCGCGCCGGCGAGGCTCAAGCCCAAGGCGATGACTCGTCGCATGTCGCCTCCTTCGCCGTCGAGAAACTGCAAGAGCGCCGCCACGCGGGCGGCGTCACCGGCGCTCGGCGAGCAGGCGCACGGCGGCTTCGCGATCGACGCCTGCCACGTCGACCAGCTTGTCGCGGCCCGACTCGCCGCGCGCGACGCTCACCGCGCGCCGCGGGACGCCGAGCGCCGCCGCCAGCACGCGCGCGATCGCGTCGTTGGCCGCGCCCTCGACGGGCGGCGCGGTCACCGCGATCTTGATCGCCGCGCCGCCGCGCCCGTCGTCGATCGCGCCGACGATCGCCTCGCGCGACGCGCGCGGCTGCGCCCGCACCGCGATGCGCACGCCGCCGGCGATCGAGGTGATCGCGCCCGCGAGCGTCGGAGGCTCCGCCGCCATCGTGGGCGCCGCCCGCTAACGGCGGAGCGCGAGCGCCCAGAACGCCGTGACCAGCCCGCCCGACGCCGCCAGCCCGATGGCGAACCACGCCCACAGCGGCAGCACTCCGCCGCGCATCGTGCTCGCCAGCGGCCGCCGATCGGTCTCCTCCGGGATCGCCAGCACGTCGCGCACGTTGGTGTGCGGCGGCAGCGTGGTGGCGGTGGCGCCCGACGGAATCGGCCGCACGCCGGGCAGCGGCCGCAGGTCGTCCTCGTTGCTGATCGGCGGCAGCGTGGTGCGCGACGCCTCGTCGGTCTGTAGCGTCGTGTTGGGATCGAACGGCGGCGGCGGCGGGGCGCTGACCGTCCCCATGAGCAACGTCGCGCGCTGCGACGGCGGCACGATCTGCGCGGCGTCGAGCTCGGCGGTCGGCGCGACGTGCACGCCGTTCAGCGGCTCGGGCGCGTCGGTCTCGCGGCTCTCCTCGTCGCGATCGCTGTCGCGCACCGGCGGCGAGGTGGTGATCGACGTGGCCTCGCCCGGCAGCTCGGGCAATTCGTCGACGGGCGCCGCCGCCGCCGGAGCCGGCGCGGGAGCCGGCGCGGGCGCGGCGAGCGGCTGCGCGGCGTCGAGCAGCGCGTCGATGAACTCGCTCACCGACGCGTAGCGTTCGAACGGATTCTTCGCCATCGCGCGGAACAGCGCCTCGTTCACCTTCGGCTGCACGCCCTCGACCGGCGGCAGCTGCCCGTAGAGGATCTTCATCGCCTGCTCGGCCACCGACTGCGCCGTGCCCGACGGCTGCGTGCCCGAGAGCAGCTCGTGGATGATCACGCCGAGCGCGTACTGATCGGTGCGCGAGTCGACCGCCTTGGCCGTCACCTGCTCCGGCGCCATGTACGCGACGGTGCCGAGGATGGTGTTGAACGCCGTCAGCTCGGGCGCGCCGCGCAGCTTGGCCACGCCGAAGTCGACCACCTTCACCACGTCGCCCTTGCACAGGATGATGTTCTCGGGCTTGAGATCGCGGTGGATGATCTCGCGCGCGTGCGCCGCCGACAGCGCCGACGCCACCGCGCGCGCGATCCGCAGCGCCTCGCCCAGCGGCAATTTGCCGCGCTCGAGCCGCTTGCCGAGGTGCTCGCCGTCGAGAAACTCCATCACGATGTACGGCGTGTTGTCGTCGGAGACGTTGTAGTCGACGAGGTTGACGATGTTCGGGTGCTCGAGCGTGGCGATGATCTCCGCCTCGCGGCGGAAGCGCAGAAGCGCCTCGGAGTTGTTGACCAGCGACAGCTTGAGGAACTTGACCGCGAAGCGCTTCGGGATGCGCAGGTGGCTGGCCTCGAACACGTAGGCCATCCCTCCCTCGGCGATGAGCCGCTCGACCCGGTAGGTCTCGACCAAGACCTGGCCGATGCGCTCCATGGCGATCAGGGTATCACTTCTCCTCGGCCACGGCTCGGCGCGCATCGTCACTCCTAATACGCTCGACCACCCGGTTTGGATGAGCGCCTCGAAATTCGGTACCGGGCGTCACCTGTTTGTCGCGCGAACTGGTCGGACCATCGGGCGACACAGAGCTAGCGGAACTCGCGGCGCGCGTCAAGGGGGATCGTCCGGCGCGGATCTGCCACGCTTCGCGCGATGGTGTCGCGGGCGTTCCAGCGCGCGCTGGCGTTCATCTTCCTGATCGCGTGGCTCTCGCTCGGCGTTCAGGTCGAGGTGCTCGTCGGCAGCCGCGGCCTTCTGCCGCTCGGCGAATTCATGCGCGCGGTGCGCGAGGGCGGCGGCACGTTCCGCGAATTTCCGACGCTGTTCTGGCTCGGCACGAGCGACGCGCTGCTCGTCGACGGCGTGGTGCTCGGCGTGGCGCTGGCGCTGGCGGCGCTGGTCCTGCGCGGGCGTTTGGTGCAGCTCGCGTTCGCGCTGTCGACGATCCTGTACTTGAGCTACGCGATCGCCGGCCAGACGTTCCTGTCGTTTCAGTGGGACAACCTCTTGCTCGAGTGCGGCGCGTTCGCCGTGTTTCTCCGTCGAGACCGGCGCGTCGTCTGGGCCGAGTGGCTGTTCCGGCTGATCCTGTTCAAGCTCTACTTCGAGTCGGGGATCGCCAAGTGGCAATCGCACCTCGGCGACTGGCGCGACGGCAGCGCCATGACCTTCTACTACGAGACCGCGCCGCTGCCGACGTGGCTCGCCTCGTACGCGCACGCGCTGCCGGCCGCGTGGCACCACTTCGAGAGCTGGGCGACGCTCGCGCTCGAGCTGGTGGTGCCGTTCGGCATCTTCGCGCCGCGCGTGGTGCGGCTGCCTGTGGCGGCGGTGCTCACCGCGTTTCAGCTCGTCAACGCGGCCACCGCCAACTACGGCTTCTTCTGCTGGCTGGCGGTGGCGCTGCACCTGTTCCTGCTCGACGACGCCGACGTGGCGCGCGCCGGCCGCTGGCTGCGCGGCCATTTGCCGATTCTCAATCGTTTAGCCGAGCCGATCGCCCCCGCGCCCATGCGCTCGCCGCGCGCGCGCCGCATCGATCGCGCGATCGCCGCGGTGGTGCTGTCGGTGTTCTGCTTCGCGTCGCTCGCCGACGGCGTGGAGGCGTTCGGCGGCGATCGCGACGCGCTCGCGTTCCTCGAGCCGGTGCGCGCGCTGTGGCAGCCGCTGCGCCTCATTAATACGTACCACCTGTTCGGCCACATCACGCGGGAGCGCATCGAGCCGCAGGTGCAGCTCTCCGACGGGCACACGTGGACCGAGTACGATCTGCGGCGCAAGGCGGGCGATCCGGCGCGCGCGCCGTCGTTCGTGGCGGCGCACCAGCCGCGCGTCGACTTCCAGCTCTGGTTCTACGGGCTCTCGTATCGCCACGGCATGCCGCGCTACGTGGCGACGCTGCTCGATCGGCTGTGCCGCGATCCCGCCGCCGTCGAGCCGCTGTTCGCGCGCCCGCTCCCCGCGCACCCGGCCGGCGTGCGCCTGGTCTTCTACCGCTACCATTTCTCGACGGCGAAGGGCGCGTGGTGGACGCGCGAGCCGGTCGACATGACCGAGACGATGCGCTGTCCGTGAATCTCGGGAAGGGTCGGACCCCGCGTTCGTAGCTTGCCGGCATGAAGAGCACAACCTTGGCTTTGATGGTCCTCGCGGGCGCCGGCTGCGGCGATCCCGGCACGGCGCAGGTCGACAGCTTCATCAACTCGATGGCGCAGCAGAAGTGCGACTGGGAGTTCCGCTGCTGCACCGACGCCGAGATCACGCTCGAGGACGGGCGCAAGTTCATGGCGAGCGACGAGGGGAGCTGCGTGCCGTACCGCGCGCTCGAGCTCGCCGACGAGCTGTACATCGATCGCCTCGCGGTGCGCGAAGGCCGGCTGCGCGTCGACCAGGACGCCGCGGGGGCGTGCCTCGATCAAATGCAGAACAAGGCGTGCAACACCGCGCCCGGCATGACGCCGCCGCCGATCGATCCCAACGCGGTCGATCCGTGCACCAAGGTCTTCGTCGGCAACACGCCCGTCGGCAACGAGTGCCTGAACGCGAGCGAGTGCGTCGACGGCGCCCACTGCGTCGCGGACGTGTCGGCGGTCGGGCGCGGCGTCTGCGTGCCGTTCCAGCACGAGGGCGATATCTGCAACGACGCCGCCGACTGCGATCCGAAGGTGGCGCAGCTCTACTGCTCGAAGAAGGACTTCAAGTGCCGCGTGCGCGCCAAGCTCGACGAGCCGTGCGAGTACACGGTCGACTCGAGCGGCAAGAACCCGGCGCTGCCGCTGCTCGTCGAGTGCGACAACCGCCTCGGCAACGTCTACTGCGATCCGACGTCGGGGACGTGCCGGCAGCTCCCCTCCGACGGCGAGCCGTGCCTGTCGCCGCCGCCGCCGGGCGTCGCGTCGTCGTGCGATCCCGATCCGACGCTGCAGCTGGTCTGCGACACCTCGACCGGCTCGACGTCGGGCACGTGCCGCGCGCCCGGCAAGCTCGGCGCCGACTGCAGCCAGTTCGCCTGCGCCAAGGAGTTCTACTGCGACCGCACGGCGGGCGCGGGCACGTGCGCCGCGCTGCCGACGCTCGGCGAGCAGTGCCAGAACGCCGGCTACCGCTGCGCCGATCCGTACTACTGCAACACGTCGACGCCGCCGTACGTGTGCGATCAGCCGGCGCAGCTCGGCG
>DASREC010000616.1:0-2429 GCA_035652295.1 Polyangia bacterium | reverse complement strand
AGATGCTCTACAACATCGCGCGCTGCGAAGAGGAGCTGCACCAGAACCAGGCGGCGATCGAGACGTACCAGCGCTACACGGCGGTGAGCACGTCGGCGGTCGAGCGCGAGGAGCTGGCGCAGCGCATCGAACGGCTGCGGCGCGAATCGGCGGTGACGGCGCCGGCGCCGGCGGTGTTGGTGCGGGCGCCTGCGCCGCCGCCGCGCGCGCGGCCGATCTATCGTCGCTGGTGGCTGTGGACCATCGTCGGCGGCGTGGCGGCGGCGTCGCTGGCGGTCGGGCTCGGCGTCGGGCTCGGGACGTCGTCGAGCCCGAGCGCGCCCGCGTTTCCGCCGCTCACGGTGCAGCCGACGCGATGAACGCGCGCGCGCTCATCGGGCTCGGCGCGGCGCTGGCCGCGGGCTGCGGCGGCGCGGCGGTCGATCGCTGCGCCGGCCACGCGGGCGCGTGTCTCGGGCTGCACGTCGACGGCGCGGGCGGCGTGCGCGCGGTCGATCAACTGCGCATCGATCTCTCGGGCGCGTTCGCGTGGAGCGGCCGCACGCCCGATCCGCCGGGCGCCCAGGTGGCGCTGCCCGTCGAGACCGCGCTGTTTTTGCCCGAGGTGAGCGGGACGCTGGCGGTCGGCGTGACCGGCTGGCTCGCCGGCGGCGCGGTCGGCTCGGGCGCCGCCACCGTCGAGATCGCCGCCGGCCGGCACCAGACGATCGACGTCACGCTGCGCGGGCCCGAGCCGCCCGACCTCGCCGGCGCCGATTTCGCGAGCGCCGATTTCGCCGCGCCGCTCGACTTCGCGGGCGCCGATTTCGCAGGCGTAGATTTCTCGGGCGTAGATTTCGCCGCGCCGCTCGACTTCGCGCCGCCGCTCGACTTCGCGCCGCCGCTCGACTTCGCGCCGCCCCCCGATCTGATCTTCTCGAACGCGCGCATCGCGTTCCTGCTCTCCGAGCGCGCCGGGAGCTTCGCGCCCAAGTCGTCCCTCGACGCCCAGTGCGCGTTGGCCGCAAGCACCGCCGGATTGCCGCCGGGCACTTACGTCGGCCTGGTCGCGTGGCCCGGCGCCGATCCCACCACGTTCGTCACCATCGTCCCCGGCCGCCGCGTGCTGCTCCCCGACGGCACGCAGGTCGCCACCGACGACACGCTGTTCACCAACGATCACCTCGGCCCGATCAACGAGCAGGCGAACCGTGCCGCGCCGACGCAGATCTGCGCGTGGACCGGCTACGACGGCACCGGCCACAGCAACGCCATGGGCGACTGCGCCGGCTGGACGTCCAACTCCGCGGGCGCGAGCGGCTCGTTCGGCAAGCCCGCCGCGTGGGTGACCGGCCTCTGGGCGTTCTTCGCCGCCCGCACCTGCGATCAGCTCTGTCACGTCTACTGCGTGCAGCAGTAGCGCTCAGTGCTTCAAGATGGATTACCAACGCGCCCCGCTCTAGGATTGCGCATGCGCTCTCGTTCAAAGGTTCATTGGAGAGTCTTGTTGGTCGTCGCCGCGCTGGCGCTCCCGGCGCGTGACTCGTCCGCCGACGCGCCGCCGCCGGAGATTCAAGCCATCTTCGACAAGCTCAAGAACCATCAGCCGGTGACGCCGGATGAAATGCGGCAGGTGCAGATCTGGACCTTCCGCAAATCCAACCAGACCGACAGCAACCCCGCCGAGACGCCGAGCAGCGATCAGAACCCGGTGATGCCGAGCGACGTGCAGGCGATCCTCGCGCGCATCCAGAGCGGGCAGATTCCGTCGGCGCAAGACAAGGCGCGGCTCGAGGCATGGGGCAAGCAGACCAAAGGGCGCATGGGCGCGATCAAGAGCGACGCGCGCGCCACCGAGGCGATCATTCAAGCGCTGCCGCGCGGCGGCGCGCCTCCGCCGGGCGCCGCCAGAGCGCCGCGCACGATCACCGGCACGATCGAGATCGTCCTCAATCAAGTCGTGACCGGCAAAGACGGCTCGGTGCAGACGCAAGGGAGCGTGAAGCTCCCCGTGCAGTACACGATTCAAGACAGTCCCAATCAATTTCATTTGCGTTGGAATCCCGATTTGAAAGGCAGCTACTCGCTCAGCTTCGACACCAAGGGAAGCAGCCAGCACGACGCGCCCGATCCTTGTGGAAGTCACACCGACAAGATTCAGCAGAGCGTGCAGGACAATGGTCCGGTCGCCGCCAACAAAGTGATCCTCACCGGCGAGCTCGTCACCGTCGCGCCCTATCGCACCTATACCAACGCGATGCTGGCGGTGCTCAGCAAAGGGACCGTCAGCAACACGTGTCCGTGCGGCGGCGGCTCGGGCGCCGCGCCGCCCATGCTCGGGGGCCCGATCACGATCGATGGAATGCGCGGCGACATACCCTTCAATCAGGGAATGGGCAATGCGCCGATCGTTGCACCCGGTAGTCGACTGATGGACAAACTGCCGCAAG
>DASREC010000615.1:0-3276 GCA_035652295.1 Polyangia bacterium | reverse complement strand
AGCTCCCCATCGAAGCCGGCACCCCGTCGATGCCGAGATCGGTGATCGGCTCGCCCTGGTCGTAGCGCCAGTTGTTCTCGGTGCCGGTCGGGTTCCACAGATAATGATAGTCGTCGCCGTTGGGATCGGGGTTGGTCACGGCGTCGTAGCCGGGCTCGTCCTTGTCGGCGAGGCCGTCCGTGCCGACGTCGCGCCAGTTCTCCGAGCCCTGCACGATCACCGGCTCGCCCGAGTCGCGCTTGCCGTTCTTGTTGACGTCGACGGCGAGCAGGATCTGCGCCGGGTTGGTGGCTTGGATCGACGGATCGAATTTGCCGAGGCCGAGCCCCGAGTCGGAGTCGTTGCCGTCGCAGAACGTGATCACGTCGCGCGTGCCGTCGGGGTTGTAGCGCGCATCGAAGAAGTTCTTCAGCACCACCGCGTTCGCGCAGATGTCGGCGTTCTGCATCTGCAGCGTCGCGGCCGGCACGCCCGGCGGCAGATACTTCGACGCCGGGTTGTAGTAGGCGCCGTTTCCGAGCGCGCGCGCGAGATCGCGGTTGGCCTTGACGTAGGTGTTGCGGCCGAGCGTGAGGCCGACGCCTTCGCCCGGCTGGTAGTTGAACGCCTCGAACGACGACGGCTCCTCCATTTGATCGGCGAGCAGCTGGCGCTTGGGCGGGCAGAGCTGCCCGATCTTCTGCACGCCGTCGTCGGGCGCGGTGCAGAAGCCGGCCATGAAGAAGTCGTGGATCATGCCGAGCGAGTACGTGAGGTCGGGGCCGGGATCGGCGCCCATCACGCCGATGGCGTCGTAGCGATCGGGGTGCAGCCAGAAGTTCACCGACGAGCCGAAGCCGCCCATCGACACGCCGCCGATGCCGCGATAGGTGAAGTGGCGCATATACGGCTGCCCCGCCGCCTGCGGAATCGCGAGCTGCACCGTCGCCACGTCGGGTGCGTGGAAGTGAACCTTGGCCTGCCCGTTCTCGACGACGATGTTGGTCACCATCGCGGCGTGCGGCGGCGCGTGGTTCTTCTGCAGCAGCACCACCACCTGGTCCTCGATGGCCTTGGGAACTTTAGACGTCGTATAAGGCAAGACGTAGTCCAGACCGTGCGGGAACGGCCCGGTGCCGGCGAAGGCGAACGCCGGCCCGACGGCGACGTAGCCGCTCACCTGGAGATCGCCCGCCGCGGTGATGGTGATGGTCCCCGTCTCGGCGCACCCCGACGAGCCCATCGGCCCCACGGTCGCCTTCGCGCCGGCGGGAATCGCCGCCGAGCACGCGGGCAGCGGCGCCGTCGAATTCGAGCAGCCGCCGACCAGCACGATCGCCCACAGAAAGCCAAGGGTCTTGCTCATGGACCGCATCTTATGCGGATCTTGACGCTCCCGTCACGCGCGCGTAGGTTTCGCGCCATGCCGCATCCCTTCCCGAGTCCCGAGTGGGCCGCCGAGTTCAAACGCGCCATCGACGCCAGCCCCGGCTACAAGGCCGCCGGCGCCGGCTGGACGCACGGCGCCGTCGCCATGATGGTCAAGGCCGATCCCGCGATCGGCATCCCCGAGGAGATCGGGCTGTGGCTCGATCTCGATCGCGGCGTGTGCCGCGAGGCCAAGGTGGTCGGCCGCGCCGAGGGCGAGAAGGCGCCGTTCTGCATCACCGGCGAGTACTCGCGCTGGAAATCGGTCATCCGCAAGGAGCTGGATCCGATCAAGGCGATGATGCAGAAGAAGCTCGAGCTCAAGGGCCAGATGACCACGATCGTGAAGTACGTCAACGCGTCGAAGGAGCTGGTCGAGTGCGCCACGCGCGTGCCGACCTCGTTCCTCGACGAGAAATAGCCATGTACGGCGCCGATCTCAACTTCTCGGTGTACCAGCCGACGCGCATCGTGTTCGGCGACGGCGTGGTGTCGGAGCTCGCGCTCGAGTGCAAGCGGCTCGGGCTCGAGCGCGCGGTGATCGTCACCGATAAAGTGCTGCGCGAAAAGACCGACGTGGTCGCGCGCGTGGAAAAGGCGCTCGGCGCGCGCCACGCCGGCACCTATGACGGCGTCATTCCCGACACCGGCGTCGAGGTGATCGATCAGGGTGCGGCATTTTGCCGCAAGGTGAACGGCGACGGGCTGATCTCGGTCGGCGGCGGCAGCGCCATCGACACCGCCAAGGGCATGGCCATCGTGCTCACCGAGGGCGGCTCGATCCGCGATCACCAGGGCGCCTCGCGGCTCGTGCGCCGCCAGACGCCGCACATCTCGATCCCGACGACGGCGGGCACCGGCTCGGAGGTCAGCCTCTACATCGTCGTCAAGGATCACGCGCGCCACGAGAAGATGCACTTCATGGAGGACCGCATCATCCCCGACGTGGCGCTGCTCGATCCGTCGGTCACGCTCGGCATGCCGCGCGCGCTCACCGCGGCGACGGGGATGGACGCGCTCACCCACGCCATCGAGGCGTACACCTCGGTCAACCGCAACCCGATCGCCGACGCGTTCGCCCTCGGCGCAATTCGCGCGATCGCAGCTTTTCTGCCAACCGCCGTCGAGCACGGCGCCGACAAAGTCGCGCGCGGGCAGATGCTGGTGGCGGCCAACATCGCCGGCCAGGCGTTCAACTCCACCGGCGTCGGATTGGTGCACGCGATGGCGCACGTGATCGGCGCGCGGCACAGCGTGCACCACGGCACCGCCAACGCGATCTGCTTGCCGCACGTGATGCGCTTCAACAACGACGAGCTGGCGGCGCGCTACCGCGACGTGGCGCTGGCGCTCGGAGTCGAGGCGCGCGTGCTCGGCGAGCTCGACGACGAGGCCGCCGGCCGCGCCGCCGCCGACGCGGTGGCGAAATTGATCGCGCGCGTCGGGCTGCCCGCGCGCCTGCGCGACGTCGGCGTCCCCGAGAGCGATCTCGCCACCTGCGCCGAAGGCTCACTCTCCGACGGCGCGATCGTGTACAACGGGAAATTCGCCGCCGACCAGGAGCTGGTGCTCGGCGTCTACCGGGAGGCTTTTTGAACATGGACATGGTCACGCTCGACGCGCAGGCGGCCGACAACGGGCTCGCGCTCATGCTGCAGGGGCTGCTCGCCGAGAGCATCGCCGCCGACGCCGGCAAGCGCCGCGCGTTCGAGGCCATGACCTCGACGCTGGCGATCGTCGCGCCCGACGCCGAGGTGACCGTGACGCTGGTGTTCGGAAGCGGCCGCTGCACCATCTACGACGGCATGCGCCACGAGCCCGCGCTGGTCATCACCGCCGACTCGGGAAAGATCCCCGAGATGAGCCTGC
>DASREC010000614.1:0-11275 GCA_035652295.1 Polyangia bacterium | reverse complement strand
AACCCGGTGCTCGGCAAGCTGATCCGCTACGAGTTCGAGTTCACCGGCGACGATCGGCGGCACTACCGGTTCGCCGGGCAGAAGGACGTCAGCATCGTCGATCTGGCGGGCTCGATGACCACGCTGCCGGCGACCATCAGCGACTCGTCGGGCAAGACCGTCGCCACCGCGCACCTCAAGTTCGACACGCGCGACCTCGGAAGCTTCGTCGGCTCGTTCCGCCCCTGGTAGGATTGCAATCCTACCGCCTCGGGTTTATCCTCTGAACATGTCCGCGACCGAGAAGAAGAGCTACACCATCGATCGCGCCGAGCTGCGTTGGCTCTCCGCGTTCGCCAAGAGAAAGCGCATGAGCGCGTCGTCGGTGGTGAGCCGCGCGATTCGGCTGCTGCGCGAGGAGGAGGCAGCCCGTGAAGCTCGCGAGCGCGCCGCCCGCGAGTTCCTGGCGACCTACGCGCCCGAAGAGCACGCCACGCCCGCGGAGCGGAAGGCGCTGCTCAAGAAATGGCGGGGCTGACTTTCGACACCGGCGCGCTGATCAACCTCGAGCGGCGGCGCCTCGACATGCGCAAGCTCGTCGAGGTCGCACTCGAAGATCAGGTGCCGGTGACCGTGCCGGCGGTAGTCGTCGCCGAGTGGTGGCGTACGGGACGCCACACGAGAGAGCGCGAGACGATTCTGCGCATGTTCGTCGTAGAGCCGCTGACCGAGTACGTGGCGAAGCTGGCCGGTGAGGCGCTCACGAGGGTGCCGCGCGCCGGGACCATCGACGCGATCGTGATGGCGTCGGCGTCGCTGCGCGGAGACATCGTCTACACCTCGGACCTCGGCGATCTGGCGCGGTTGCAGGAGCGGGTGTTTCGCTCGGTGAGGATCGAGCAGGCGTAGCTTACGGCTCGCCGATGGCTTCGAGCATGGCGGCGAGGGTGGCTTCGTCGAGGAGCTGGTTGCCGAACGTCATCTGGTAGGTGCCGTTCAGGCGCTTGATGGCGATGCCGCCGTTCCACTGCGGGCGCGAGACGCCGTCGGAGCGCTTGATGTCGATCATCCAGGTGTCGCCGTCGACGCGCGGCGCGCGCGCCGGGATGAAGCTGGCCGCGCGGCCGTACGGCAGGAGCACGCTGGCGCCGTAGATCATCATCAGCCGCGGCTCCATCAACATCCCCGAGAGCGTGCGGGCGCCCCATCCTCGACGGCGCGCCAGGTGCTCGACGTACATCGCGAGCGTCGCCGACTGCTTCTCCGCAGCCTCGTAGATGTCGCGCACGGTCCAACACTATAAAACAAAATTTTTCATCGCGGGATATGAAGAACGGAACCGCGCCTTGCGCCGATTGGCGGCTCGCGGTAAGAGGCGTCGTGCCGTCGGCAAAAGCGAAACCCCTGTCACCGCGCTCGGGCACCCGCCCGTCGCGCGCGCTCGAGACGTTCCCCAACCCGAGCCCGCAGCGCGACTACGAGATCCGCTTCGAGTGCCCCGAGTTCACCTGCGTGTGCCCGATGACGGGTCAGCCCGACTTCGCCACCATCCGCATCAGCTACGTCCCCGAGCAGCGCTGCGTCGAGCTCAAGTCGCTCAAGCTGTACCTGTGGTCGTTTCGCAGCGAGGGCGCGTTCCACGAGGCGGTGACCAATCGAATCCTCGACGACCTGGTGAGCGCTCTTCAGCCTCGGCGCCTGCGCGTCGAAGGAATTTTCGCGGTGCGCGGCGGCATTCAGACCACAGTGGTGGCGGAGCACGCCGCGCGCTAGACTACGCAGCTTATAACAAGGAACAGCAGCCCAAAGGACTAACATGATCGGTGGTCTCATCAAGAAGGTCTTCGGCACCAGCCACGAGCGCGAGATCAAACGCTTGCGCCCCCGGGTCGTGCGCATCAACGACCTCGAGGAGAAGTGGAAGAAGCTCTCGGACGCCGAGCTGCGTGGCAAGACCGCCGAGTTCCGCACCAAGCTCGACAACGGCGCCACGCTCGACGACCTCCTCGAGGAGGCGTTCGCCACGGTGCGCGAAGCGTCGCGGCGCGCGATCGGGCTGCGCCACTATGACGTGCAGATGATCGGCGGCGCCGTGCTCCACCGCGGCGCCATCGCCGAGATGAAGACCGGCGAAGGCAAGACGCTGGTCGCCACCTGCCCGATGTATCTCAACGCGCTCGAAGGGCGCGGCGTCCACCTCATCACCGTCAACGACTACCTCGCCACCCGCGACGCCGAGTGGATGGGGCGCATCTACAAGTTCCTCGGCATGACCGTCGGCACGATCGTGCACGGGCAGAGCGACAAGGAGAAGCAGCTCGCCTATCGCTGCGACATCACCTACGGCACCAACAACGAGTTCGGCTTCGACTACCTGCGCGACAACATGAAGGACTCGATCGAGCGCTACGTGCAGCGCGAGCTGCACTACGCCATCGTCGACGAGGTCGACTCGATCTTGATCGACGAGGCGCGCACGCCGCTCATCATCTCCGGCCCGGCGGAGGACTCGGCGGATCTCTACCACCGCGTCAACATGATCATCCCGTCGCTCAAGAAGGACATCGACTTCACCGTCGACGAGAAGGCGCACTCGGTGATGCTCACCGACGAAGGCGTCGGGCGCGTGGAGAAGAAGCTCGGCCTGGTCAACCTGTACGATCCGGGCAACATCGCGTGGCTGCACCACGTGACCAAGGCGCTGCAGGCGCACGCGCTCTACAAGCGCGACGTCAACTACCTCGTCGAGGACGGCAAGGTCAAAATCATCGACGAGCACACCGGCCGCAAGATGGAAGGGCGGCGCTGGTCGGACGGCCTGCACCAGGCGATCGAGGCCAAGGAGAACGTCACCGTCGAGGAGGAGAACCAGACGCTGGCGACGGTCACGTTCCAGAACCTGTTCCGCATGTATCACAAGCTGGCGGGCATGACCGGCACCGCCGACACCGAGGCGGAAGAGTTCCACCACATCTACAAGCTCGACGTGGTGCAGATCCCGACCAACATGCCGATGATCCGCATCGACAACGCGGACCTCATCTACAAGAACGAGCGCGGCAAGTTCCGCGCGGTGCTCGGCGAGATCGTCGAGCGGCACGAGAAGGGGCAGCCGATCCTGGTCGGCACCATCTCCGTCGAGAAATCGGAAGTCCTGTCGTCGATGCTGAAGAAGAAGGGCATCGAGCACGTGGTGCTCAACGCCAAGTATCACATGCGCGAGGCCGAGATCGTCGCGCAGGCGGGACGCAAGAGCGCGGTCACCATCTCGACCAACATGGCCGGCCGCGGCACCGACGTGCTGCTCGGCGGAAACGCCGAGTTCATGGCGCGCGCCGAGGTGGCGGGACACGAGGCGGCGGCGATCCCCGGCTCGGTCGACGAGTCGACGCCCGAGTACAAAGCGGCGCTGACCAAGTTCAAGGCGCAGTGCGAGGCGGAGAAGAAAGAGGTGCTCGCCGCCGGCGGGCTGCACATCCTCGGCACCGAGCGGCACGAGTCGCGGCGCATCGACAACCAGCTGCGCGGCCGCTCGGGGCGGCAGGGCGATCCCGGCTCGTCGCGCTTCTATCTTTCGCTCGAGGACGATCTCTTGCGCATCTTCGGCGCCGAGCGGATCACCGGCCTCATGGAGCGGCTCGGCATGGAGGAGGACGTGCCGATCGAGCACGGCCTCGTCAACCGCGCGATCGAGAACGCGCAGCGCAAGGTCGAAGGCCACAACTTCGACATCCGCAAGAACCTGCTCGACTACGACGACGTGATGAATCAGCAGCGCAAGGCGATCTACTCCCTGCGCAAGCAGATCCTCGAGGGGCGCTACCAGCCGACGCTGACCGAGGCGGAGATCAAGAAGGGCAAGGAGCCGCCGCCGCCGCCGACCTCGTCGGGCGAGTGGACCATCGAGTCGCTCGCCGACAAGATCAAGCCGCGCGTCGCGCAGATCATCGACTCGTTCCTCGCCGGCGTGCCCAAGGGGCCCGACGGCACGGTCGATCCGTATCGCACCGACGCCAACGCGCCGGCGGCCGAGGCGCAGGTGCTCGATCCGGAGAAGCTGACGCACGAGCTGTATCGCGTGTTCGGCGCGGTGGTCGACGTGAAGAAGGATCTCGGCGAGCGCGAGGCGCTGGTGCGCAAGGCCGCGACCACCGCCGCCGCGTCGCTGATCCAGCAGCGCGAGCGCGTGCTCGATCTCGCCGACGAGCTGATCTCGACGCTGGTGTGGACGCACTGCCCGGAGAAGGCGCACGCCGACGAGTGGGATCTCAAGGCGCTCGCCGACGGCGTGAAGGAGCAGTTCAACGTCGTCGTCAACCTCGACAAGGTGGCGATCCTCGAGCGCGAGGTGCTGGCCGAGACGATCTGGGACCAGGTGCACACGTTCACGCAGGCGCGCGAGACCGAGCTCGGGCCGCTGGCGTTCTTCTTCTTCGCGCGCCACTTCTACCTCGAGGAGATCGACTCGCAGTGGATCGATCACCTGAAGTCGATGGATCACCTGCGCGAGGGCATCGGGCTGCGCGGCTACGGGCAGAAGGATCCGAAGATCGAGTACAAGAAGGAGGGCTACGAGCTGTTCCGCCAGATGATGGAGCGGATCTCGTCGAGCGTGGCCGCCAAGCTGTACCGCGTGACGCTGCAGCGGCAGGTCTCCGATGCTGCACCGCAACAAAAAGCCGCCGCCGAGGAGAAGCTGCCCGAGTTCAAGCACAAGGAGCGCAAGATGACGCTCCAGCACCCGGGCGCGTCGCCGAGCGGCGACGGGCAGGCGGCGGGCGAGCCGGAGAAGCAGAAGACGGTGCGGCGCGAGCAGCCGAAGGTCGGGCGCAACGAGCCGTGCCCCTGCGGCTCGGGCAAAAAATACAAGAAGTGCCACGGCGCCACCGCCGTGGCGTAATCACTCTTCGCCGTTGGCTCCGCGCGGCGGCCGCTCATCGATGTGTGCGTGGCGTTCGCGGATTGCGTCGGTGTACGCGCGCACGCGGATCTCCCAGCCCTGCACGTTCACGATCCTCTCGGTCATCGAGCTGACGTAGAGCACCGCGTTGCCGATCGGCAGCTCCGCGATCAGCTCCTGCGGCACCACCGCCTCGCCGCGCGCGCCGTCGAACTCGCAGCGGATCCGGCGCGTGCCTTCTCGCACGTGTGCGCGATCGGTGCCCGCCTCCGGATGTGCCTCGAAGAGCTGCAGGACCAGCGTCGCATGCGCGACCGGGCTCCAACGCACCGGCAGATCGCGCAGCGCCCAGAACGTAGGCCCGTACTCGTTCGCGTCCTGGATCGGCGGTTCGACCGTCCAGATCGGCTGCGGCGCCGGCAGCTCGACTTGGAACGGCGGCGCGGTTGCGCCGGGCGCGCTCACGACGATCGTCTCGCCCGCCTGCCAGAGCGGCTGCAAGCGGCGCTCGCTCTCGCGATAGAAGCCGTGATAGAGCGGCGTCAAGACCACCGCATCGCCCGACGCAGCGACGCGGATCGGGCCCGAGTTGGGGACCGGCTGCATTCCCGCCGGAATGTTGGGCGGATCGGGCGCATGAAACCGGGAGCGTTCGAGCAGCCGGCAGTCTCCCGCGCGGCGCTGCTCGACCAGCTCGCCCTCGGAGAACACGGCGCGCGCGAAGCCGGCGCTGGTGACGTCGATGCGCGCGAGGCGGCCGTTGGCCTCGTTGACGATGGTCGCGCAGCCGAATGACGACAGCGCGCACGCGAGCAGCGCAACACGCATCAGGCGATCTCGTACGCTTGCTTGAGCCAGGACAGCACCTCCGCGTCGACGTCCCGGGGCGACGATAACTCGATCTTGTGCGTGACGCGATCGGAGCCGAGGTTTTTCGCCGCGGCGAGGCGGCCGGCCGGCCTGGTCTTCTTCGGCAGGCAGAGGCCGAGATCGACGCGCGCGGCGGTGGTTGGTTTGATCAGCGCGAATGTTTTTGTGCGGTGCAGCGGAACGTAGGTCTTGCACGGCATCGGTTTCACGTCGGGGCCGAGCTTGCGCGCCGCCGCCAGCAGCGCTTCGTAGATCGGGCGGAGTTTTTTACGTTCTCCGGAGTATTGCGCGTCGACCAGCTCGCTCGGCGCGTCGTACGGCTTGAGCTGCCCGCTCAGCACCTTGGCCGCCACGTGGCCGAGCCCGTGCTTCTGCCGCAGCCACTCGTACTGCGCGCGATCGCCGACGACGGCGGACTTCGCCAGCAGCGCCTCCCACTCGCGCTGCGTCCGGCCGGTGTTCTTCTCGAGGTTGCGCAAGACGGCTTCGATCATCTCGCCCGGCGTCTTCGGCATGTTTGACCTCTCGACTCCGCCGATGCTATCGCCTTTGCATGGCCGATGCAGCCTGCCCCGGGTTTCGCTTCGCCGGCATCGCCGCCGGCATCAAGAAGACGCTGCGCCCCGATCTCGGTCTCGTGCTCGCCGAGGACGACGTGCCGGCGGCGGCGGTGTTCACGCGCAACCTGGTGCGCGCCGCGCCGGTGGTGATCTCCGAGGAGCGCGTGCGCGGCGGCCTGGCGCGCGCGATCATCGTCAACAGCGGAAACGCCAACGCGGCGACGGGCGAGCGCGGCCTCGACGACGCGCGCGCGATGGCGCACTACGCGGCCAAGGCCATCGGCTGCGACGAGAAGCGCGTGCTGGTGGCGTCGACCGGCGTGATCGGCGCGCAGCTTCCGATCGAGCGCATCGTCGAGCACACGGCGGCGCTGCACAAAGCGGCGCGCGCCGACGGGCTCGAGGACTTCACGCGCGCGATCATGACCACCGATCGCTTCGAGAAGCGCGCGCTGGCGCTCCTGCCGCTCGGGCCGAAGACCCGCGCGCGCGTCGTCGGCGTGGCCAAGGGCGCCGGCATGATCTGCCCGAACATGGCCACCACGCTGGTCTTCGTCATGACCGATGCTGCGGTGCAAAAGAATTTCCTGCGCTCGGCGCTGCGCGAAGAGGTCGAGGTCACGTTCAACCGCGTGTCGGTCGACGGCGACACCTCGACCAACGACTCGCTGTTCCTGATGGCCAGCGGCGCGGCGAAGAACAAGGCGATCGAGGGCGGCGACAAGGGGCAGGCGTTCCGCTCGGCTTTACGCGACGTATTGGGCGATCTGGCGCGGCAGCTCGTGCGCGACGGCGAGGGCGCGACGCACGTGGTGACCATCGAGGTGCTGGGCGCGGAGAACGCGGACGCGGCCGAGCGGGTCGCGCGGCGCATCGGCGCCTCGCCGCTGGTGAAGACGGCGCTGTTCGGCGCCGATCCGAATTGGGGGCGCATCCTGTGCGCGGTGGGGAACGCGGGCGTGGCGCTCGATCCGGCGCGCGTCGACATCGCGATCGGTGAAGTGGAGGTGGCGCGGCAGGGCGCCGCCGTCGGAGGCGAGGCCGAGCGCGCGGCGCACGCGGTCATGCGGCGCGGCGAGTACACCATCCGCGTGCACCTGCACCAGGGGCGCGGCGAGGGGCGGCACACCACGTGCGATCTCACCGTCGACTACGTCAAGCTCAACGCCGACTACCGCTCGTGAGCCGCGCCTCGTCACGCGCATCATTAATGAGCGGCGCGCCGCTCGTGCTCGCCGCCGCGCTCGCCGGGTGCGCGCCGCAGGTGACCGCGCCGGCGGCGGGGCCGATTGCTGCAACGCAAAAGAATTCGAACCCGGGACGGCGCGCGCGGCTCGGTTGGATCACGTGGCAGGACGACAGCAGCGTCATCTACTGCAACCGGCGCGTCGACGACGCCGGCGGATCGGTCGGCGTGCTCGGCCCCTGCTGGCAGCTCGGCGCCGACGGCAACGCCAAGAAGCTGGTGTCATGGCTCAACAGCGAGCAGCCCGACAAGTCGAACAGCGACGCCACGCCACAGGCGGCGTGCGCCATCGAGCAGGAGGACGCGCAGCTTCCGCCGAGCCCGAAGCCGGCGCGCGCGTGGCTGACGGCGAAGTCGGGACGCACGCAGCTCGACGAGTGGACGCCCGATCACGCCAAGCTGCAGGCCGACGCGTACTCGATCGAGCCGTGCTTCTCCCCCGACGGTAAATTGATCGCGCTGCTCCATCTCGCCGTCGGTCTCGGCGAAGGCGTCCGCACGATCGAGATCGCTGGCGCGTCCTTGCGCCCCGCCCCCGACTGCAAGTAACGCGTCGCGTGATTGACTTCGCACGCGCGCGCGTGAAATGTTGGCGGCCCATTTCCCGACGGAGAAAATGAAAATGATCGTTGGCTGCCCGACCGAGGTGAAGACGCGCGAGTATCGCGTCGGCATGATCCCCGCCGGCGTGCGCACGCTGGTGCTGCACGGCCACAAGGTGGTGGTGCAAGCGGGCGCGGGCCTCGGATCGGGAATTCCCGACGAGCAGTATCGCGCGGCCGGCGCCGAGCTCGTCGGGAGCGCCGACGAAGTCTGGAAACGCGCCGAGATGATCTTCAAGGTGAAGGAGCCGCTGCCCGAGGAGTACGGGCGCATGCGCGAGGGGCAGATCCTCTACACGTACCTGCACCTCGCGGCGGCGCCGCAGCTCACGCACGAGCTCGTGAAGCGCGGCGTAACGGGCGTCGCGTACGAGACCATCGAGCTCGACGACGGGCGGCTGCCGCTCCTGCAGCCGATGTCCGCGGTCGCGGGACGCATGTCGATTCAGGTCGCGGCGACGTATTTGGAGAAGGAGCGCGGCGGCAAAGGGATCCTGCTCGGCGGCGTGCCCGGCGTGCGGCGCGGGCGCGTGGCGATCATCGGCGGCGGCATCGTCGGGCAAAATGCCGCACGCATGGCCATCGGCCTCGGCGCGCTGGTCAACATCCTCGACATCAACCCCGACACGCTGGCGTACGTCGACGACATCTACCAGGGGCGCGTCAACACGCTGTACTCGGATCCGGTGTCGATCGAGGAGTCGGTGTCACGCGCCGACGTGGTGATCGGCGCGGTGCTGGTGCCGGGCGCGAAGGCGCCGCGCCTGGTGACCGAGGCGATGATCAAGAAGATGGAGCCGGGCTCGGTGATCGTCGACGTGGCGGTCGATCAAGGCGGCTGCATCGAGACGTGTCATCCGACGACGCACGATGATCCGACCTTCACCGTGCACGGCGTCATCCACTACTGCGTCGCCAACATGCCGGGCGCGGTGGCGCATACGTCGACGTTCGCGCTCAACAACGCGACGCTCGCCTTCGGCGTGAAGATCGCGGACATGGGGATTCACGGTGCCGCCGCGGCGAACCCGGCGATCATGAGGGGTGTGAATACGTATCAGGGAAAAGTGACCCACCGGGCGGTCGCCTCGGCGGTCGGCACCGACTTCGTGCCTTTCAGCTAGACGCGAGACAAGTAATCGCTTCGTACTGCGAAGTGATTACTTGCCGGCCTCGACGTACTTGGCCTCTTTGCACTGCACGGGGCCCGGACCAGCCGGCTTCGGGCAGTAATAGATGTGCGTGCTGAAGGGCAGGTTGGGCAGGCCGACCGTGGTGGTGTACCACGAATCGTCAACCATCGAGGTGTTCGGGCCCGTCGCCGAAACGACAGCCGCGCAGCCCGCGCCCAGGTACAGCGCTCCAGCCGCCATCGCGATCTTGATGAACTTGCTCATTTGGCACCTCCGCCCGAGGGAGCAGCGCCGCCACCAGCCGGCGCGTTCGACACTTGCGTGCAGGTCGGCTCACCAGCCGACGCGTCGCAGTGCCAGTAGCTCGAGCCGAACGGCGTGTTCTTCATCACCCACGCCTTGCCGGCGCTCCCCGGGACAACGGCGCTGAATACGCAGCCGGTGCCCACTGTCCCCAACATCAGTAGTCCCGCGAGTAGAGTCTTAGTCATGACCCCTCCTTTGGCCGAGCAGGATACATCAACACACCTCCGTGTCAGCAAGCTTTTTTTGGCTATACTTCGAGGTCAGGAATAGCCCTCCCCTTGGGCCTGTTCCATTTGTCAACATGTTGGGACGAACTCTACAGACCACGTCGCGCGACGGCTTCGAGTCGGTGGCGCTGGTCCATCTCGACAGCTTGTACGCCACCGGCCTCCGCATGACGCGCGATCCGCGCGAAGCGGAGGACCTGGTGCAGGACACGATGCTGGCCGCGTACCGGTTCTTTCACCGGTTCGAGCCCGGCACCAACTGCAAGGCGTGGCTGTTCAAGATCCTGACGAACACCTTCATCAACAAGTACCGCAAGCGCATGCGCGAGCGCGAGGTGCGCGAGGTGATCGACGGCGACGACATGCCGTCGCTGATGAGCGAGGACGTGGCCGAGGCGTCGCGCGATCCGGAAGGGTTGATCACCGGCGCCATGCTCTCCGACGACGTCAAGCGCGCGCTCGACGCGGTGCCGTATGACTACCGGGTGGCGGTGGTGCTGAGCGACCTCGAGGACTTCTCGTACAAGGAGATCGCCGACATCATGGACTGTCCGGTGGGGACGGTGATGAGCCGGCTGCACCGGGGGCGACGACTGTTGCAGAAGACGCTGCGCGATTACGCAGTGCGCGAGGGCATCGTCAAGGCGGCCGATGTGATCCCGTTCCCGAATTCGCCGAAAGTGAAGACCGAGAGCGAAGGAGGAGACCGGTGAGCAAAGAAGGAGTCGCGCTCCGCTGCGCGGGAATCCAGCGGTTCGTCGACACCTATCTCGACGGGGAATTCGCCGAGCGCGAGCGCGGCGAGCTCGAGGCGCACCTGAACGAGTGCGAGTCGTGTCGCGCCAAGGTGCAACGCCACGCGGAGTTCAAGCGGCAGTTCAAGGAGGCGGCGCCGCGCGAGCAGGCGCCGGCGGCGCTGCGCAACCGCGTGCTGCGCTCGATCCGCAAGGAGCAGCAGCCGCAAAAATCGTGGCGTCGCTGGGCGGCGCGCGCGATGCCGGTGGCGGCGGCGGGCGGGCTCATCGCCACGTTCCTGGTGTCGCGCGTCAGCTGGTCGCCGGTCGCCACCGACGTGATCGCCAAGCACCAGCGCAACCTGCCCGTCGAGATCACCGGACGGCCCGATCAGGTGCAGCACTGGTACGACGGCAAGCTCGACTTCTCGGTGCGCGTGCCGAGCTTCGGCTCGCAGGTGGCGCTGCGCGGCGGGCGCCTCGCCAACATCCGCGATCGCCAGGCGGCGTATCTCGTCTACGACGTCCACGGCAACAAGCTCTCCGTCTTCATCTTCGACCCCGGCGAGCTGCCCATGGATGCCCCGCGCAAGCAGGTCATCGGCAACCGCGACGTCTACTTCGACGAGGAGCGCGGCTACAACGTCGCGCTGTTCCGCGACCGCGGCGTCGGCTACGCCATCGCCTCCGATCTCGACTCCGACCAGATGTACAAGCT
>DASREC010000613.1:0-2278 GCA_035652295.1 Polyangia bacterium | reverse complement strand
CACGTTGAGCGCCACCGCGTCCTCGCCGTTGACCGCCACCGCCTGCGTCTCGGGCGTCCCCGAGTCCTCGACGCGCGCCACGTCTCTGATCAACACCGGCCGCGTGCCATTTCTCTTGAGGACCGATTCGCCGATGGTCTTTACCGCCAAAGGAACCGCGTTGGTATAAACATTGGCGTCAAAGTTCGGCGTAATGAATTCACCGGACGGCAATAACGCATTCGATTGCGCGACCGCGGCGGCGATGTCCTGGGACGTCACGCGACGCGCTTGCGCCTTGACCGGATCCACGACGACGTTGATCTGCCGCATGCGGCCGCCGTCGACGGCGGCCGACGCCACGCCGGGAATACCCTCTAGTACGGGCTCAATGTAGTTGAACGCATAGTCATAGAGTTGGGGGCCCGTCAGTCCGCCGCCCGACACCACGACCTGCACTACAGGCGCATTGGAAGGATCGTATTGCAATACGAACGGCGGCAAAACGCCGAGCGACTTGGGAATCGCCGCCATGGCGAACGCGGCGTTCTGCTGCACGAGCGTCTGCGCCGCGTTGAGATCAGTTCCCCACTTCATCCATACATAAATGATGCTGAAGCCGTTGCGTGAGACGCTCTCGACGTGATCGACGCCCGGCGTAGCGCTCACATATTTCTCCAGGCGCCACGAGATCGTCTTCTCGACGTCTTTGGGACCGAGGCCGGGCGCCTGCGTGCCGATGATTAAGACCGGCGGCGTCAGCTCGGGAAACGTGTCGACGCTCATGCGCGGCGTGACCACGACGGCGAACACCACCAGGCCGACGCACACCATCAGGACCGCGATCGGATTGCGCAGCGAGAGCGCGGTCACGGCTGCTCCTTGGCCGCCACCCGATCCCCGTCGTCGAGCAGCGCGCGGCCTTCGATCACGATCGGCGTCCCCGGCGTCAGCTTGGAGTCGAGATAGAGGACGCCGGCGCGCTCGCCGAGGATCGGCACGACGCGCCGCCTGGCCACGCCGTCTTCGACGGCGAACACACTCGCCTTGTCGGCGCGAATGGTGGCGGCGCGCAGCGGCACCAGCGTGGCGGCTTGCGGCTTGCCGACTTCGATCGCGAGCTGCGCGGTGGTGCCGACGGGCAGCGGGTGAATCGTCTTGTCGGCGGCGGCGCCGCTCGCCGTCTTGGGGCGAACCTCGTTGGGCACGTCGATCTCGAAGTGCACGGTGCGCGTCGCCTCGTCGGCAGCCGGCGCGCGGCGACTCACCTTACCCATCAGCTTCACGCCCGTCGCCTCGATCTCGATCGCCACCGGCGTCTCGGGCGCGACCACCGCGAAGTCGGCCTCGGGCGCGTCGGCGGTGATGCGCACGACCGAGCGATCGATCACGGTCGCGACCGCGTTCCCCGGCCGCAAATACGCGCCCGGATCGGCAAAGCGCTCCGAGACCTCGCCGGCAAACGGCGCGCGCAGGATGCAGTCGTCGACCTCGAGCGAGCGGCTCACGAGCGTCGCCTTGAGGCTCTCGACCTCCTGCGCTTCCGAGGTCGCCTTGGCGGCGAGCTGCTCCGCTTCGTTCTTCGAGGCGAAGTTGCCCTCGGCCATCTCCTTCACGCGCGCCGCCTCGTGCTCGCCCGCGACCTGCCGCTCGGCGAGCGCACGCGCGCGCGCGGCGATCTCCTTCGACGACGCCGAGGCGTTGCGGCAGTCGAGCGTGGCCAGCACCTCGCCGCGCCGCACGACTGCGCCCGGCCGCACCAGCACCGTGCCGACGTACGCCGAGATGTACTGCGGGCCGACCTTGGCGGTGTTCCACGCGTCGGTCGTGCCGACGTAGGTGCGCACCGCGCGGAACGTGCCCGCCTGCGATTTCTCGACGGAGACCGGGCGCGGCGCCTGCGACAGCGCCTCGTGGTTGGTGCGCGACACCGCGCGCAGGTAGAGGCCGACCACGCCGACGGCGACGACCGCGACGCCGATCGCGATCACCAGTCGGCTCTTGCGCAGCTCGCGCGGCGACGGCGCTTCGTGCTCGTTTTCGTTCGGCGGCATGGTCTCTGAAATCGGTGTATCCATCATCCCTTTCCTGGTGGGCCGGCGTTCGGCGATTTGAGCGCGCCCATCACGCGGCCGAGGGCGGCGCGCGCGCGGGCGACGGTGAAGCGGCCGATCGCCAGCTCCAGCTCGGCGCCGGTGAGCAGCGCCTCGGAGTCGGCCAGCTCGACGATGGTGCCGAGCCCGGCGCGAAAGCGCGCGTCGGCCTGCGCCTGGTTGGCGCGCGCGGCGTCGACGGCGAG
>DASREC010000612.1:0-21309 GCA_035652295.1 Polyangia bacterium | reverse complement strand
CGAGGTTCACCGCCCACGCCCAGCGGCGCGCCACCGGATCGTAGATCGTGCGCGGCAGCCGCGCGTAGATCGGCAGCGTGTACGCCAGCGCGAAGCCGATCAGCGCCGCGCACGACATGAAGTACGCGCGCGCGGACTTCGTCGGGCTCGTCGCCGCGCCGTCCGTCACGTCACGCCACCGACGGCGCGATACGACGCCGTGAGCAGCCCGACCACCGCGCCGAACCACGCCGCGCCGCACGCCGTCGCCGACAAGCCGAGGTAGAGCCACAACACGCGCGGATGATCTTTCGGATGCGCGCGGCGCGAGAGCACGAGCAGCACCAGGCTCGCGGCGCAGCCGATCGCCACCCAGTGCTCCTTGATGTCGAACAGCCGCGCGACCGACGTCAGCGTCAGCCCGCGCTCGGGCGCGCCCGCGACGGCGACGCGCGACACCTGGTGCTGCTGCGTCCGCAGCGCCGACTCCGCCGCCACCGCCTGCGGGCTGTCGAAGTACTCGGCGCGCACGCGGACTTTATAAGTTGGATAGAGCAGATTTCCGACGAGGAACGTGGTCACGAACGCGGCCGCCGCCACCCACGCGAACGTGCGCTCGCCCTTGTACGTGTTGAAACGCCCGAACAGGTAGTGACGCGACCACAAGAGATGGTGCGTGGTCGCGCCGACGAGCACCGCGGCGGCGACGGCGTGGACGATCAGGAGCGGACGCGCGAAGTTTTCGAGAAACAGCACGCGCGAGAGCTTACTCCAGGTTTCGCGGCGGGTGGCGCAGGAAGGCGGGAATGTCGAGTTCGGTCTCCTCGGTGCCTTGCAACACCGACGGGCTGAGCCGCTGCTGCTTGGGCTCGGGCGCCGACTTGAGCGCCTCGCGCGCGACCGACGCGTGCGACTCGTGCCGCACCGGCTGCGTCACCGGCGTGGCGTCGGCGCGCACCGCCGCGTCGCGCATCGCCGCCTGCGTCTTCAGCTCCACCGAGTTGGGCGTCGCCATCGGCGCCGACGGGCGGATGTACGGCATCGCGATCTGCGTGGCGCGCTTGCGCTCCGGCTGCGCCTGCGGCTCGCCGAGCATCAGCGGCACTTGATCGAAGCCGGTGGCGATCACGGTGATGCGCACCTCGTCGACCAGGTTGGCGTCGATCACCGAGCCGAAGATGATGTTGGCGTCTTCGTGCGCCGCTTCCTGGATCAGCGTCGACGCTTCGTTGACCTCGAACAGCGTGAGGTCGGGGCCGCCGGTGATGTTGATGAGGATGCCGGTGGCGCCGGTGATGCTCACGTCCTCGAGCAGCGGCGACGAGATCGCCTGCTGCGCGGCCTCGATGGCGCGCCGCTCGCCGACCGCGCGGCCGGTGCCCATGAGCGCGCGGCCCATCTCTTTCATGATCGTGCGCACGTCGGCGAAGTCGACGTTGATGAGCCCGGGGATGGTGATCAAGTCGGAGATGCCTTGAACGGCGTTCAACAAGACCTCGTCGGCTTTGCGGAACGCGTCGAGCATCGTGGTCTTCTGTCCCGCGACCGAGAGCAGCCGATCGTTCGGGATCGTGATCAGCGTGTCGACGGCGGCCTGCAGGTTGGCGATGCCCTCCTCCGCCTGCCGGCGCCGCTTGCGTCCCTCGAAGCCGAACGGCTTGGTCACCACGCCGACGGTGAGCGCGCCGCACTCGCGCGCCACCTGCGCGATGATCGGCGCCGCGCCGGTGCCGGTGCCGCCGCCCATGCCGGCGGTGACGAACACCATGTCGGCGCTCGACAGCACCTCGGTGATGCGCGCGATGTCCTCGAGCGCGGCGTTGCGGCCGATCTCCGGATTGGCGCCGGCGCCGAGCCCCTTGGTGAGCGCGCCGCCGAGCGGGATCTTCATCGGCGCCTGGTTGGCCTCGAGCGCCTGGATATCGGTGTTGGCGGCGATGAAGTCGACGCCCTCGAGCCGCGATTCGATCATCGTGTTGATCGCGTTGCCACCGCCGCCGCCGACGCCGATCACTTTGATCTTGGCGCGATTCGTCGGCTCGTCGTCGAACTCCAGGAGCGCCATTCGCTCACCTCCGAGGTAAGCCCCATTCTCCGTCGAGGATCGGCGCGGTCAAATTTTTTGCCCCTCTTTTTTCTCACGAGAGACGTGCACGCTTGTACAGTCGTCGGGTCCGCCATGCGCCTGCTGATCGCGATCGCGCTCGTGTGCGGCTGCCGGCCGATGACACCCGAGCAGCCGCAGGTCCACTACGGCACCTACCAACTTTTTTTGATGGCGCGGCCGGGCGGGAACGAGCTGGTGCCGTCGGAGTTCACGCGCGGCGCCGAGCTGTTCGAGCAGGCGCGCGTGCAGTACGAGCGCGGCGAGTATCTACAGGCCGCGGCCAACTTCATGTCGGCGGCCGAGGCGATGCGCATCGAGCAGGACCAGCCGTACTGGGAGACCGCGCGCACCGATCGGCTGTGGAGCTACCGCAACGCCGCCTACGCGTGGGCGATGGCCAACGCGCTCGACCAGGCGCGCCCCGCGCTCGAGGCCGCCGCCACCGCCGATCCGCTCTGCGCCGCCGAGCTGCAGCAGCTCGCGCAAAAACTCCCGCACGCCGTCACCAAATAATAAATTCCAAACTGGCGTCTCCGCGTCTTGGCGTTTATCCGATGCCCTGCAGCACCTGCGCGCGCCCGTCGAGGATCGAGGCGGCGTCGCCGCGGATGAACTTCACCGCCAGCTCGATCACGCGCGCGTCGCGCAGGATGCGGCGATGGCCGACGCCGGTGACCGCCTCGAGCTGCGCGCGCGGCCACGCGGCGGCGATCGATCGGCCGTGCGACCACGGCACCTCGCGATCGGCCGGATCGTGGATCACCAGCGCCGGCGCGCGCAGGCGGCGCACCACGTCGGCGAACGAGAACGCCTCCAGATCGATGTCGAGCCGCGCGCCGATCTTGCGCAGCATCCCGTCGGTGCGCGCCTTGGACAGCCCGGCGATCGCCGCCAGCGCGCGCGCGAAGTGCGCCGGCTCGGCCGCGGGCGCCAGCAGCACCACGCGCGCGACGTCGAGCCCGCCGTCGAGCGCCAGCGCCGCCGCCGCGCCGCCGAGCGAGTGCGCCACGATCGCGTGCACCGGCCCCACCGCCTCGGCCACGCGCGCGATCGCCCGCGCCATGTCGACCACCGTCACCGTGCGCCCGCTCGACTCGCCGTGCGCCGGCTGATCGAACGCCACCACGCGATGGCCGGCGGCGACCAGCGGCGCGACGAACGGCATCAGCTGCGCCGCGCGTCCCTCCCAGCCGTGCACCAGCAGCACCACCGGCCCTTCGCCCCAGCTCCAGCCCGCCACGCGCTGATCGCCGACGGTGACGTTGAACGCGTTCGGCTCCAGGCCCGCCGGCCGCAGCCGCGCCGCCGCGCGCCCGCGCCGCGGCTGGAAGAACAGCCTCGCCGCCCAGCGCTCCGCCGCCTCGGGCGCGACCGCCTGCAGCGCCTGAAAACCGAGCCGCAGGAGCCGCGTCCCCGACGGAGGCGGCAAAAAAGAACGAACGTTCGTGCTTTTTTTCGAGGCGGTGTCTTCGGGGTGGCCCATGGTGTCCTCCTCAGCTTCGCGCGGCGTTGATCAGGCCTTCGAACGAGGCGCGCGCCCGCGCCTCCGCTTTCTTGTCGCGCAGCAGCCGCCGCGCGTGGTGGTACGCGAGAATGATCCCGTAGGCGTCGAAGGCGAACTGCTCCGGATCGAGATCCTCGCGGAAGTCGCCGTTCTCGACGGTGAGACGCGCCGCCTTGGCGAGCGTGGCGAACCAGTCGCGCTGCGCCGACACCAGGAAGTCGCGCTGCGCGCCGGGCCGATCGTCCAGCTCGCTGGCGGCGGCGACGATGATGCAGCCGCCCGGCAGCGACGGATCGTTGGACCACGCCAGCCAGTTGTTGAACATCGCGCGGATGCGCGGCGCGCCGCGCGGCGCCTTGAGCGCCGGCCGCACCACCACCTCGCGAAAGCGATCGACCGCCGCCTGCAGCACCTGCAGCTGCAGCTCGTCCTTGGAGCCGAAGTGCGAGAACAGGCCGCTCTTCGAGATCCCCAGCTCCGCCGCCAGCAGGCCGACGCTCAGCCCCTCGAGCCCGTCGCGGCTCGCCAGCCGCATGGCCCGCTCCACGATCACGTTGCGCGTCTGCGCGCCCTTGCCCATGACAAAAAAGTACGAACGTTCGTTCTTTTTTGCCAGCCTTTCGCCGAAGGGCGCGTGATCGCTGCTAGAAGACTTCGCCGAACCAGCCCTTCATGCGCCGCCACACCGACTGCTTGGAGGCGTTGCGGCCGGCGAAGTGGACCAGGCCGGTGTGCTTGACGCCGTAGAGGACCAGGCCGACGCCGGTGGCGTAGCTCGGCGTCTTCACCACGTCGACGAGACCGCCGACGCCTTTGGGGATCCCGCGGCGCACCGGCATGCCGAGCACCGACTCCGCCAGCTCGGGCGTGCCCTCGAGGATGGTGGTGCCGCCGGTGATGACCGCGCCCGACGCCAGCTTGTCCTCGTAGCCCGACTTCTCGATCTCGCGCCGCACCAGCGTGAAGATCTCCTCGACGCGCGGCTCGATCACCGCGCACAGCGACTGCCGCGGCATCGCGCGCGCCGGCCGCCCGCCGACCGACGGCACCTCCATCATCTCGTCGTCGCCGACCATCGACATCATGGCGCAGCCGTACTTGTGCTTGATGCGCTCCGCCTCGCCGTACGGGCTGCGCAGGCCGTAGGCGATGTCGGCGGTGAGCTGGTGGCCGCCGACGGCGAGCACGCTGGTGTAGACGATCGCGCCGTCGGAGAAGATGGCCAGATCGGTGGTGCCGCCGCCGACGTCGATGAGCGCCACGCCCAATTCTTTTTCGTCTTCGTGCAGCACCGCCTCGGCCGACGCCAGCGGCTCGAGCACCACGTCGGCGACCTGCAGCCCGCAGCGGTGGCAGCACTTGACGATGTTCTGCGCCGACGTCACCGACGCGGTCACCAGGTGCACGCGCGCCTCGAGCCGCACGCCCGACATGCCGAGCGGCTCCTTGATGCCGTCCTGGTGATCGATCGTGTACTCCTGCGGCAGCACGTGGATGATCTCGCGGTCCTGCGGAATGTTGATCGCCTTGGCCTGCTCCAGCACCGCGGCCACGTCGGACTCCTTGACCTCGCGATCCTTCACCGCCCACACGCCCTGCGAGTTGAGCGACTTGATGTGCGCCCCCGCGATGCCGGCGTAGACCTGCGTGATCTCCACGCCGGCCATGTGCTCGGCCTCCTCGACGGCGTGCTGGATCGAGCGCACGGTCTCGTCGATGTGGACCACCACGCCCTTCTTCAGGCCGGTCGAGGGATGGGTGCCGACGCCGATCACGTCGATGCCGTCGTCGGTGACCTCGCCGACGATCGCCGCGATCTTGGTGGTGCCGATGTCCAGCCCGACGACGAGCTCTTCGCGTTTCGCCATAGCTCCCCTAACTTTTCGTCTGCGCGCCACCCGCCAACTTGACGGTGACGCGATCCGGGCGCGCCCGATTGTCGAGATAGATGAGCCGCGGGCGCTCGCCCGCGCGCGCGAGCGCCGACCACACGGCGTCGAAGCGCGAGAGGCGCGCGGCCAGCGTCTCGTCGACGCGGCCGATGCGCACGCCCACGCCGCCCGCGACCGTGTACAGCGTGTAGCCGAAGACCAGATCGTAGTGCGCCTCGCCGGCGGCGGGACGCGCGGCCGCGCTCCACGCGCGCACCAGCGCCAGCGCGTCACGCACCTGCGCGCGCGCCCGCTCTGGCTCGGCGAGGTAGCGGTCGCGCTCGATGCCGGTCACCACCGTGAGCCCGGCCGCCTCGTCGGGCGTGGCGCGCTTGAACACCGCGCCGCGCGCGTCGGCGAGGTAGAGCGGCCCGCTCGCGGCGGCGGCGTCTTGCGCCAGCGAGCCGAGCGCCACCACGCACGCCGCCTCGCGCTCCACCACGTCCACCACCACCGTCGACGGCAATTCGCGCCGCGCGTGCGCGCTCTCGATCCACGGCTCCTGGAGGATGTCGCGCTCCAGCTCGCCGAGATCGACGCGGAACAGATTGGTGCCGAGCGCCACGCCGGCGCGCGCCTCGAGCGAATCGGCGCCGACGTGCCTGGTCGGCGAGAAGCGCAGCGCGCGCACCGCGAAGTACGACGCGCGCGTGACGTAGTGGTGCGCGGCGGCCGCGCTGCCGGCGAGCGCCAGCGCCAACACGCCGACGAGCGCGCCGCGCCCGCGGCGCTTGAGGCCGCTCGCCACGCCGCGCGCCAGCTCGGCCGCAGCCGACGGCGCCGCCGCCGCGCGCGCGCCCGACCGCACGCGCCGATTGCGCCGCCGGCCGAACGGCCAGGCAAAACGCCGGCTCTGTCGGGGGCGCGCTTTCGGCATCATGACCTACGCTTGTAAGCCCGCCGCGATCGCGGCGCAAAAAATCCGCCGCCTCCCGTCGAGAGAAAACAGCGGGCGCCGCGCGGACGCCCGCGTGCGTTACTGCGCGACGGTCTCGAGCGGATCGCGATCGAGCTCGCGCACCTTCATGCGCACGATGCGCACGTCGCCGTGGCAGTCGAGATCGGCGCGCGCCTCGACCCAGCGCGAGCTGGCCTCGCCGGTGAGCCCGATGCGGTACTGCCAGCCGTGCTTCGCCGGAATGTGGAACGCCAGCTCGCGCCACGGCGACCGGCTCCACACCGGATCGTTCCCCGCGAAGTTGGTCTTGAGCGGGCAGCGCGGCTCGCCCGGCGGCGACCAGTCCGACGCCGGCGGCTGGCGGTGGTTGAGGTGCACGTACGACTGCACCTGCTTCGCCAGGATCGGCACGTTGATGTGCGGCTCGGCGAAGCGCATGTCGGAGATGAGCGCGCGCGTCATCGACACCATCGCCACCGTCGGCAAAACTTGCAGCAGCAGAAATACGCCGGCGCCGATCGCGGTCGAGAGGATCGACAGGCCGCGCGGCTGATCGCGCGGCGTGCGCGCGAGCAGCACCAGCCCCATCACGCAGCCGGCGAGCGGCGCCAGCGGAACGATGAACAGGCACGCCAGCACCAGCGCCACCACCGGCGCCGCGCGCTTCGTCTGCGGGTCGGGCGCGCTCACTCGAGCTCGCGCTCGATCTGCAGCGGGCCGGCGCCGCCGGGCGTGACCTCGCGGCGGAACAGCGAGAACTCGCCGTCGCAGTCGAGATCGCCGCGCGCCTCGATGGCGATGCGATCCGGCGCCTCGCTGACGATGCGGTACTGATAATGGTGGGGCGCGTCGAGGCTGAAGTGCAGCTCGCTCCACGGCGAGCGCTGCCACGCCGCCGGGTCGACGGCGAACGTCGGCCGCCCGTTGCCGCACGGCTCGCCCGCCGGCGTCCAATCCACCGCGGGCGGCAGCTTGGCGTTGTCGACGTAGTAGACGTTCGCGTCGTCGGCGAGCCGGCGCACGTTGAGCGTCGCCTCGACGGTCTTCGAGCGCCGCACGTACTTCATGAACGCGGGGATCGCCACCGCCGCGCACATCGCCTGCAAAAAGAAGAAGGACACCGGCCCGACGGCCACCGCCGCGATCGCCACCGCGCGCGGCTGCCCCGGACGCGCGCGCACCAGCGCCACGATGCCGAGCACCAGCCCGATGAGCGGCGCGAACGGAATGAAGAACAGGCACGACATCACCAGCGCGAAGATCGCCAGCCCCGACGTGCGGAGCGGCGGCGCCGGCGGGCTCGACAGCGGCGGCGGCTGATCCATGACTCTCCCCTTTATGCGTGCAGCGCGGCGGTCTCGAGGATGCGCTCGACCAGCGTAGCGTAGTCCATGCCGCGATGGGCGGCGATCTTCGGCAACAGCGAATGGTCGGTCATGCCGGGCAGCGTGTTGATCTCGAGGCACACCGCGCGCCCGCTCTCGGCGAGGATCAGGTCGACGCGCGTGGCGCCCGAGCAGCCGAGCGCCTTGTGCGCGCGCACCGCCAGCGAGTGCAGCGTGCGCCGCTCCTCGTCGGTGACCGGCGCGGGCACGAGGTACTGCGTGTCGTCGCGCAGGTACTTGGCCTCGTAGTCGTAGAACTCGGTGGCCGGGCGGATCTCGACGTCGCCGAGCGCCTCGTCGTCGAGCACGCCGACGTTGATCTCGCGGCCCTTGACGTACTCCTCGAGCAGCACCACGCCGTGCAGCTTGAGCGCCGCCTCGCGCGCCGCCTGCAATTGCGACGCGTCCTTGACGATCGAGACGCCCACCGACGAGCCTTCGCACGACGGCTTGACCACCAGCGGAAAGCCGATGCGCGCCACGTCGGCCGGCCCGTGGTAGCGGCGCCAGCGCGGCGACTCGATCGACTCCTGGTCGAAGATGCGGCGCGTGGCCACCTTGTCCATCGCCAGCGCCGAGGCGAGCACGCCCGAGCCGGTGTACGGGACGCCGCTGCACTCGAGGAGCCCCTGCACGCAGCCGTCTTCGCCGAAGGTGCCGTGCAGCGCGATCCACGCCACGTCGACGCGCTCGCGGCGCAGGTGCGCGCCGAGATCGTCGGCGAAGCCCTTCCAGTCGACGGCCACGGCGTCGTAGCCTTTTTTTTGCAGTGCAGCAAGAACGCCGCGGCCCGAGTTGAGCGAGACGTCGCGCTCCGCCGACGGGCCGCCCATGATGACGCCGACGCGCTTGTCCGAGAATTTCATCATTCGTCTCCCACGACTTTGACTTCCAGCTCGAGCGTGATGCCGAAACGTTTTACGACTTCGGCGCGCACGATGTCGACGAGATCGAGCACGTCGCGCGCGCGCGCGCCGCCGGCGTTGACGATCCAGTTGGCGTGCGCGGGCGAGACCTCGGCGCCGCCGACGCGGCGGCCCTTCAAGCCGCACGCCTCGATCAAGCGGCCGGCGTAATCGTTGGGCGGGTTCTTGAAGATCGATCCCGCATTGGGGACGCCGTGCGGCTCGCGCGCGCGGCGGCGATCGCGCAGCTCGCGCACCGCCTGCTCGATCTCCTCGCGCGGGCGCGGCTGGAGCGACAGCTCGGCGGCCACCACGATCTCCGACGGCGGCAGCGTCGAGTGGCGGTAGGCGAAGCCGCACTCGGCGTTCGAGCGCGTCACGCTGCGCCCCGCTTCGTCGACGCTCACGACCTGCGTGGTGACGTCCTTGAACTCGCCGAGGTAGGTGCCGGCGTTCATGATCATGCCGCCGCCGACGGTGCCGGGCACGCCGCCGAGGAACTCCACGCCGCCGAGCCCGCGCTCGGTGGCGAAGCGCAACAGCTTGCCCGTCGACGCGCCGGCCTCGACGTGCACCACGCCCGCGTCGCCGCGGATCTCCGCCAGCGACTTGAGCGAGATCGCCACGCCGCGCACGCCGCCGTCGCGCACGAGCAGGTTGGAGCCGGAGCCGAACGCGCGCGAGACGACTCCGCGCGACGAACACGCCGCGCGCACGCGGCGCAGGGCCTCGAGCGTCGACGGCGCGACCCACGCGTCCACCGGCCCGCCGATGCGCAGCGTGGTGTGCCGCGCCATCGGCTCGTCGAACCGCAGCTCGCCTTCGCCGCCAAGCGCCTCCTCGATGGCGCGCCGCTCGGCCTCATCCACGGCGCGCCTTGAGCACGTCCTCGCCCACCATCCACACGTCGCCGGCGCCGAGCGTGATCAGCAGATCGCCGTCGCGCAACTCGCCCGCGATCGCCGCCGCCACGTCGGCGCGCCGCGCGACGTGACGCGCGCCTTTGTGCCCGCACGCGCGCATCTCCTCGACCAGCCGCGCGCTCGACACGCCGTCGATCGGATCCTCGCCCGCGGCGTAGATGTCGCTCACCGCCACGATCTCCGCCTCGCTGAACGCGCGCGCGAACTCGCCCATCAGGTCGCGCGTGCGCGTGTAGCGGTGCGGCTGGAACGCGACCACGATGCGCCGATCGCTGAACCCCGAGCGCGCGCCCTGGAGCGTCGCGCGAATCTCCGCCGGGTGATGCCCATAGTCGTCGACCACCATCACGCCGCCGGCGCGCCCGCGCACGGTGAAGCGCCGCCCCACGCCGGAGAATCCCGCCAGCGCCGCGCGATACACGTCGAAGTCGATGCCGAGAAAATCGGCGACCGCCAGCACCGCCAGGCTGTTGAGCACGTTGTGCCGCCCCGGCATCGCCAGCTCGACCGGCCCGAGCACGCGCCCGCGCGCCACCGCGGTGAAGCGCGAGCGCAGCTCCTCGAACGACAGATCGACCGCGCGAAAATCGGCGAGCGGCGCGAAGCCGTACGTCACGTGCCGTTTCTCGACGAGCGGCAGCAGCGACTGCACGTTCGGGTGATCGAGGCACAGCACCGCCAAGCCGTAGAACGGCACCTTGTTGATGAAGTCGACGAACGTCTGCTTGAGCGCGTCGAGCGTGCCGTAGTGATCGAGGTGCTCGGGATCGATGTTGGTCACCACCGCGACCGTCGGCGACAATTTCATGAACGAGCCGTCGGACTCGTCGGCCTCGGCGACCAGGTATTCGCCCTGGCCGAGCCGCGCGTTCGAGCCGAGCGACGGCAATTTGCCGCCGATCACCGCGGTCGGATCGAAGCCGGCGCGGTGCAGCACCGTGGCGACCAGCGACGTGGTGGTGGTCTTGCCGTGCGAGCCGGCGACGGCGATGCCGTACTTCATGCGCATCAGCTCGGCGAGCATCTCGGCGCGCGGGATCACCGGGATGCCGCGGCGGCGCGCCTCGACGACCTCGGGGTTGGTCGTTTTGACGGCGCTCGAAATGACCACGACGTCGGCGGCGCCGAGATGCTCGGGCGCGTGGCCGAACGCGATCGACGCGCCCAGCTCGCTCAAGCGGCGCGTGGTGTCGCTCTCCTTGAGATCGGTGCCGCCGACGGAGTAGCCGAGCGTGAGCAGCACCTCGGCGATCCCGGACATGCCGATGCCGCCGATGCCGACGAAGTGGATGCGCGTATCGGGTTTGCGAAACATCGCGCTCATTTCTACCCCGATTTTTGCTCGACGAGGGACTCGAGCGCGTCGGCGATCTCGGCGTGGGCGTGCGGGCGGGCGAGCGCGCGGGCGGCGGCGGACATGCGGGCGCGCGCGGTGTCGTCGGCGAGCAGCGCGCTCACGGCGGAGGCGAGCTCGGCGGGCGTGGTCGAGGCTTGCGGGAGCAGGCGCGCGGCGCCGGCGGCCTCCAGCTCGCGCGCGTTCACCGTCTGGTGATCGTCGGCGGCGTGCGGAAACGGGATGAGCAGCGACGGCAGGCCGAGCGCGGTCAGCTCCGCCAGCGTCGACGCGCCGGCGCGCGCCACCACCAGCGCCGCCGCGCGGTACGCCTGCGCCATGTCCTCGATGAACGGGCTCACCTCGACAGGGATGTGCGCGTCGGTGTATTTTTGTTGCATCGCAGCAAAGTCGGCGGCGCCGGTCTGGTGGCGCAGCGTCGGCGCGCGGCCCTCGGCGGCGAGCAACTTCATCGCCTCGCTCACCAGCTCGTTCACCGCCTTGGCGCCCTGCGAGCCGCCGACCACCAGCACGCCGCGCGCGTCGCCCGCGCCGCCCGCCGACGCCTGCAGCCGCTGCCGCAGCGCGCGCCGCACCGGATTTCCCACCAGCCGATATTTCCTCGACGGGAAAAAGCGCCGCGCCGCCTCGAACGCGCCGAACACCGCGCGCACCAGCTTGCCCAGCATCCGGTTGGTGATGCCCGGGACCGAGTTCTGCTCGAGGATCGCCGTCGGCCGCCCGCTGAGCGCCGCCGCCAGCACCATCGGCCCCGACGCGTAACCGCCGACGCCGATCACCAGATCGGGTTGGTTGCGCCGCAATAACTTGAACGACTGCCACAACGCGCGCGGCACGCGCACCAATCCTTTGACGATGCCGACGAAGCCGCCGCCCTTGAGCCCCGCGACGTCGATCAGATCGAGCGCGTAGCCCTCCTTCGGGCACACGCGCGCCTCGATGCCGCGCGCGGTGCCGACGAAGCGCACCTCGTGGCCGCGCGCCGTCAGCTCCTCGGCGACCGCGATGCCGGGGAAGAGATGGCCGCCGGTGCCCCCGCCCGCGATCACCACCTTCATGACGACGTCGGCACCTCGACGGTGACGCGCCGTCCGCCCCCCGGTTTCTTACGATTGCCCCGTTTGGCGAACAGCGCCAGTTTAGGCCATCCGGCGCCTTTCACGCCCGGCGCCGGCTCGGGCGCGGCGCGCGAGATGTTGAGCAGGATGCCCATGGCGAACAGATCGACCACCAGCGTCGAGCCGCCGAACGAGACGAACGGCAGCGGCAAGCCCTTGGTCGGCAGCGCGCCCAGCACCACGCCGATGTTCACCGCCGCCTGCAAGCCGAACATCGCGGTGATGCCGAAGCCGAGGTACGAGCCGAACGCGTCGCGCGCATTCAGCGCCGCGCGCGCGCCGCGCCAGATCAGGATCACGAACAGCGTCCCGATCGCGCACAGCCCGACGAGGCCCAGCTCCTCGCCGATGATCGCCACGATGTAATCGGTGTGCGCCTCGGGGAGAAAGAACAGCTTCTGCCGCCCGTCGCCGAGCCCGAGCCCGGTGAGCCCGCCCGAGCCGACGCTGATCAGCGACTCGGTGATCTGGTAGCCGACGCCGTAGCGGAAATTCTCCGGGTGCAAGAACGCCAGCATGCGGATGGCGCGCCACGGCGTGCCGACGATCGACTGCCACACGATCGGCGCGGCGGCGAGGATGGCGAGCAGGATGTAGCTGATCTTCGCGCCGGCGACGAACAGCAGCAGCAGCGTCGCCAGCCCGAGGATCACCGCGGTGCCGAGATCGGGCTGCTTGAGCAAGAGCGCCATCATCAGCCCGCACACCAGCATGTGCGGCACGAAGCCGCGCGAGAACGAGCGGATGATCATGTTCTTGGGCTCGGCCTTCTTGGCGAGCGACGTGGCGAGGTAGATTAAAAGCGCGAGCTTTGCCAATTCAGCCGGCTGGAACGACACCCCGGCGAAGTGGAACCAGCGGCGCGCGCCGTTGATGCGCGCGCCCACGACCAGCACCGCGGCCAGCAGCGTGATCGACGCGCCGAGCAGCGGATACGACCAGCGGCGATACACCGCGTAGTCGGTGCGCGCGGCGAACCACATCGCGGTGAGGCCGAGCGCGCTCCACAAGAGGTCGCGCTTGAAGAAGTACGTGGCCGAGCCGAACTTCTGCGTGGCGTAGAACGCCGACGCCGAATAGACCATCACCAGGCCGAAGGCGCACAGCGCCAGCACGACGGTGAACAGCACCACGTCTTGCGCCGGGCCGGAGGGCGCGTCAGGCAGCGGCTCGGCGATCGGCTCCTTCGGCAGCGGCGTGGGTGCGCGCTCGGTCAGCCCCTCGTCGACGAACGTCGGGATCATGGCAGCGCCTCCACCGCGGCGCGAAACGCGAGGCCGCGGTGCTCGTAGTTTTGAAACATGTCGTAGGAGGAGCACGCGGGCGACAGCACCACCGAGTCGCCCGGTCGGGTGAGCGCGGCGGCGCGCGCGACGGCCGCCTCCAGCGTCGCGGCGCGCTCGTGCGGCGGGCGTTCGCCGGCGGCGGTGAGCGCGGCGGCGATCTGGTCGGCGGCTTCGCCGATCAGCAGCACCGCGCGGCACGAATTATTTTGCAGCGCAGCGACCATGGGCGCATACGAGCCGCCCTTGTCGCGGCCGCCGGCGATCAGCACGAACGGCGTCGGGAAGCCGTCGACGCCGGCGACCACCGAGTCGACGTTGGTGGCCTTGGAGTCGTCGTAGAAGCGCACGCCGCGCTTTTCGCCGACGAGCTGCATGCGGTGCGGGAGCGGCTGGAACGCGCGCAGGCCGGCGCGCACCTGCGCGTAGGTGGCGAGGCCGCTGTCGCGCATCATTAATAGGGCGGCGAGCGCGTTCGACAGGTTGTGGCGGCCGATGATGTTCAGCTCGGCGATCGGATAGCGCTCGACGCCGCCCTCGAGCGGGTACACGAGATCGCCGCCGTCGACGAACGCGCGCAGCCAGGGATCGCGGCGGCGCGTCGAGAACAGCGCGATCGACACCTGCGCGCGCAGCGGCTCGACCGCGCGGGCGCACCACTCGTCGTCGGCGTTCACCACCAGCACGTCGCCGTTCCCCATGCGGCGCGCGAGGCGCAGCTTGGCCGCGCCGTAGTCGTCGAGCGACGCGTAGCGATCGAGGTGATCGGGCGTGAGGTTGAGCAGCGCGCCGGCGCGCGGGCGAAACTCGTCGACGGTCTCGAGCTGGAAGCTGGAGAGCTCGACGACCACGAGCCCGTCCTTCGACGCGGCCGGCGTGCCGACGCAGGTGACGAGCGGCGTGCCGAGGTTGCCGCCGACGAAGGTCGCGCGGCCGGTCTGTCTGGCGATCTCGCCGGTGAGCGCGGTGACGGTGGACTTGCCGTTGGTGCCGGTGACGCCGACGATCGGCGCGTCGATGAAGCGCGACGCCAGCTCGATCTCGCCGGTGACCGGCACGCCTTTTTTTTGCGCCGCAGCAATCTCCGGCAGGAGCGGCACGCCCGGCGACACGACGATCAGCTCCGCGTCGAGGAACGAGCGCTGCATGTGCTTGCCCAATTCCCACTGCACCGAGTCGCCGAGCGACTCGCGCGCGCCGTGCAGCTCCGCGCCGGTGCGCCGATCGGTGACGGTGACGCGCGCGCCGCGCCCGGCGAGGAACTGCGCCACCGCCACGCCGGTCTTGCCCGCGCCGACGACCAGCACGCGTTTGCCGTCGAGGATCACTAGCGCACCTTGAGCGTGGCCAGCGCGACCAGCGCCAGCATGAACGCGATGATCCAGAAGCGCACGATCACCTTCGGCTCGGCCCAGCCCTTGAGCTCGTAGTGATGGTGCAGCGGCGCCATCTTGAACACGCGCTTGCCGGTGAGCTTGAACGACGCCACCTGCACGATCACGCTCAGCGCCTCGATCACGAACACGCCGCCGAGGATCACCAGCGTGAACTCGTTCTTGGTGAGCAGCGCCAGCATGCCGAGCGCGCCGCCGAGCGCCAGCGAGCCGACGTCGCCCATGAACACGGCCGCGGGATAAGTGTTGAACCACAAGAAGCCGATGCCCGCGCCCGCCATCGAGCCGCAGAAGATCGCCAGCTCGCCCGAGCCGTTGATGTGCGGGATTTTCAGGTACTCGGCGATGTTGAAGCCCTTGAGCGTGGTGCCGGCGCCGTACGCCAGGATGAGGAACGTGCCGGCGCTGATGATGACCGGGCCGATGGCGAGGCCGTCGAGCCCGTCGGTGAGGTTGACCGCGTTCGACGCGCCGACGACCACCACGATGCCGAGCGCGACGTACGCCGGCAGCCACAGCGCGATCGGGTGCTTGTAGAAATCGACCAGCGGCATGGCGAGGCGCAGCTGCAGGTCGGCGTCGTAGAGATCGCTCCAGAAGACGTAGCCGACGGCGACCGCGGCGATGACGAGCTGGGCGAGGATCTTCGTGCGGCCGGGCAGGCCGCGCTTGGAGCGCGTCAGCTTGAGGTAGTCGTCGAGGAAGCCGATGACGCCGTAGCCGATGGTGACCAGCAGCGTGAGCCAGACGAAGCGGTTGGTGAGATCGCACCAGAGCAGGGTCGGGATGACCAGCGCGAACAGGATCAGCGAGCCGCCCATGGTCGGCGTGCCGGCTTTCTTCTTGTGCGTCTGCGGACCGTCGGTGCGGATCTGCTCGCCGATCTGCTTGGCGCGCAGGCGATCGATGAACCACGGCCCGAGGAGGAAGCTGAGGGCGAGCGCGGTGAGCGTCGCCAGGATGATGCGCGTCGAGACGTAGCGCATCACGTTGAGCCAGTGGAGGCCGGCGTGTTGATGCAGCGGCCACAGCAGGTGGTAGAGCATCAGCCGCCTCCGCGCGCGGCGGCGAACGACCCGACGATCAGATCGATCACGCGCTCGAGGCGCATGCCGCGCGACGCCTTGACGAGGATGACGTCGCCCGGGCCGCTCGCGGCGAGCGCGCGCTCGGCGGCGTCGTGCGGGTCGTCGGTGTGCAGCACGCGGTCGGCGCCGAGCCGTTCGCGCGCGGCGTCGGCGAGCGCGCGCGAGAGCGGGCCGAACGCGATCAGCTGATCGACGCGCGCGGCGGCGTAGGCGCCGAGCTCGGCGTGCAGGCGCGGCGCGTCGGGGCCGAGCTCGAGCATGTCGCCGAGCACCGCGACCCGTTTGTGCTCGGGCGCGGCGGCGGCGCGAGCGAGCGCGTCGAGCGCGTCGAGCGCGGCGCGCATCGAGAGCGGGCTGGCGTTGTAGCAGTCGTCGAGCACGGTGCGATCGCCGGCGGCCACGAGCTGCGCGCGGTGCTTGGCGGGCTTCACGTGCTCCATGCCGTCGAGGATCGGGCCCTCGCCGACGTCGAGCGCGAGCGCGGCGGCGGCCGCGGCGGCGGCGTTCGAGGCGTTGTGCGCGCCGACCAGCGGCAGGTGCGCCTGCACGCCCGAGCGCGACGTCAGGCCGCGCAGGTGCAGCGAGAAGGTGAGCCCGTCCGCGCGCGGCGTGACGTCCTCGATGCCACAGGTGGCGCCGGCCGCGCGCGGCCCGAACGTGAGCCGCCGTTCGGCGGGGACGCGCGTGACGTACGGCGCGAGCAGCGGCTCGTCGACGGGCACCACCGCCTGGCCGCGCTCGACCACGGCCTCGAGAATCTCGGCCTCGGCGCGCGCCACGTTCTCGATCGAGCCGAGGTGCTCGAGGTGCTCGTCGGCGATCGACACGATCACCGCCACGTCGGGGCGGCCGATCGACGCCAGGTAGCTCAGCTCGCCGAGCGCGCTCATGCCCATCTCGACGACGGCGAAGCGGTGGCGCGGCGAGAGGCGCAAGAGCGTGAGCGGCACGCCGAGGTGGTTGTTGAGGTTGCCCTCGGTCTTGAGCACCGCGTCCTCGCCGGCGGCGGCGCGCAGGATCGCGGCGGTGATCTCCTTGGTCGTCGTCTTGCCGTTCGAGCCGGCGATGCCGACGACCTTCAGCTCGCTCATCGACTCGCGGTGCGCGCGCGCCAGCTTGCCGAGCGCGGCGATCGGATCGTCCACCTCGACGACGGCGAAGCTCGCGGGCGTCGACGCGATCGCCTGCGCGCCGCGGCCGCGCGCCACCACCACGCCGTCGGCGCCGCCGGCCACCGCCTGCGCCACGAAGTCGTGCCCGTCGAAGCGATCGCCCTGGATGGCGAAGAACAGCGCGCCGCGCGGCACCTCGCGCCCGTCGATCACCACCGCCGAAAACTTCTCCGCGGTCACTTTCGACGGGCGCACCAGCGCGCCGCCGGTCGCGGAGAGCACGCGGTCGAGGCCGAGGCCGATGTCGACGGGCGCTTTCATGGGCTAACTTTGATCGTTTCCCGTCGGCTGCGCCAATTTCGCCATCGTCGAAAGATGGGCGGCCGCCTCTTCGCGGTCGTCGAAGTGGTGCTTGGTCTTGCCGATGATCTGGTAGTCCTCGTGGCCCTTGCCGGCGATCAGCACTACGTCGCCGGGCCGCGCAGCGTCGAGCGCGGCGCGGATCGCCTTGCGCCGATCGAGCTCGACCACGAAGCCGTCGGCGCGCACCTCGCGCACGCCGGCGACGATCATGTCTAGGATCGACTGCGGGTCCTCGGTGCGCGGGTTGTCGCTGGTGACGATCGGCAGATCGGCGTCGCGCGCGACCGCGCGGCCCATCTTCGGGCGCTTGGTGCGATCGCGATCGCCGCCGCAGCCGAACACGACGATCAGGCGGCCGCGGGTGAGCGGGCGCAGCGCCGCCATCACGCGCTCGAGCGCGTCGGGCGTGTGCGCGTAGTCGACGAACACGTCGGCGGCGCCGACTCGCTCAAGGCGGCCGGGCACGCCGCGCACCGACGAGAGCGCGCCGCCGATCGCGCCGGCGTCGAGCCCGAGCGCGACGCCGATGCCGACCGCCAGCGCCAGGTTCTCGACGTTGAACTGGCCGATGAGCGGCGAGCGCAGCTCCACCGCGCCGGCCGGCGTGGCGAAGCGCGCGACGATGCCGCTCACGTCCTGGGTCGCGCGCTCGAGCCGCACGTGGCCACCGAGACCGGCGCGCGCGGCCACGCGCAGCACGCGGCCCTTCGCGGCGCGCGCCATGAACTCGCCGTACTCGTGATCGATCAGGATCACCGACGCGCCGCCGGGCGCGACGTGCTCGGCGAACAGCTTCGCCTTGGCGTCGCGATACGCCTCCATCGTGCCGTGGAAGTCGAGGTGGTCTTGCGTGAGATTCGAGAACGCCGCGACCTGGAACCGCACGCCTTCGAGGCGATCGAGCGCGAGCGCGTGCGACGAGCACTCCATGGCGACGTGGGTGCAGCCGGCGGCGCGCATCTCGGCGAGGGTGGCGTGCAGCTCGAGCGGCGTCGGCGTGGTGAACGGCGCCGGCTTGGACGCGCCCTTCCAGCGATAGGTGACGGTGCCGAGCACGCCCGGCTCGCCGCCGTTTTCTCCGGCGACGCGCGCCAGCGCCTCGACGAGAAACGTGGTCGTGGTCTTGCCGTTGGTGCCGGTGACGCCGACCATGGTCATCGCATCGGCCGGCCGCCCGAAACGGTTGGCGGCGATGCGCCCGAGCGCCTTCGCGCCCGACGCGACGCGCACCTGCACGCCCGGGAACGTCTCGCGTGAGACGAGTTTTTCGACGACCGCGGCCGCCGCGCCGCGCCCGGCCGCCGCGCCGAGGAACTCGTGGCCGTCGACCGTCTGCCCGCGCACCGCGACGAACAGGTCGCCGCGCGCCACGGCGCGCGAATCGTCGCGCACCTCGGCCACGTCGAGCCCCGCGTCGAGGTCGGGCGCGCCCGCGATCTCCTCGACCGCCACGCCCGCGAGCAGCTCCGCTAGTCGCATGCGCCCTGCTCCTTGCAACCCTTTCGCCGGCCGTTTTCCCGTCGCCGCCACGGGCCGCGTGGTTCGCCGCCCACGCGCGCGCGCGTCACGCTCCACACGTTACTTCATCCCGGCGGCGAGAACACCACCCGACACGCCGCGCCGCGCCGCGCCGCGCCCGGCCCCGGCGACTGCGCGGTGGCGTAGCCGGATCCCAGGACCTCGACGCGCAACCCGACGCGCTTCGCCACGTCGAGCGCCTCGCCCACGCTCATGCCGGTGAAGTCGGGGACGTCGCTCTTCGTCGCGCCCTCGACCTCGTCGGCGATCGCGAGCACGGCGTCGTCCTCGTCGCCGTCGCCGTCGCCATCGTTGGCGCTCGCGTTGGCGCTGGCGCTCGCGCCGGCGTTGGCATTCGCGCTCGCGCCCTTTTTCTCGACGGGCGCAGCCGCCACCGCGGCCGCCGCGACGTTCGGCGGCACGTTCATCCAGCGCAGCGCATCCGCCATCACCTCGGCGAACACCGGCCCCGCCACCATCGAGCCGTAGTGCGTCCCCTGCGGCTCGTCGATCATTACGAACACCACCAGCCGCGGATCCTCCGCCGGCGCGAAGCCGACGAACGACGACGCCCACTTGTCCGTCGAGTAATGGCGCGTCAGCGGATCCACCTTCTGCGCGGTGCCGGTCTTGCCGGCGAACGTGTAGCCGGGGATCGCCAGCTTCTCCGCCGTGCCGCCTTTTTGCGTCACCGCGCCGAGCATCATGCGCATGGTCGCCGCCACCTCGGGCGCGAGCACGCGATGGCCGTCGACGCTGGCCGCCGCCACCTCCTGGCCCGCGCCGTCGACGATCCGGCGCATCACGTGCGGCCGATACCACGTCCCGCCGTTGGCGATCGCCGCGTAGCCGGCCGCCACCTGGAGCGGCGTCGCCGTCAGGCCCTGCCCGAACGACATGGTCGCGGTCTCGACGGGGCCCATGCGCGCCGCGGCGCGCACCTGTCCTGCGCGCTCGCCCGGCAGATCGACGCCGGTCGGCCGCCCGAAGCCGAAGCGCAGCAAGATGTCGTGCAGCCGCTCGCGTCCTTCGCGCGCTGCGATCTTGGCGGTGCAGATGTTCGACGACTTCGCCAGCACGCCGACGGTGGTGACGTCGCCGATCGGCTCGGCGTCGTGGATCGTGCGGCCGCCGATCGGGTAGTGGCCGTTCTCGCAGAACCAGTGCTCGTCGATCTTGACCACGCCGGCCTCGACGGCGCCGGTGATCGAGAACGTCTTCATCGTCGAGCCGGGCTCGAATGGATCGGTCACCGCGCGGTTGCGCGCGCCGCGCTCGCGTGCGCCGTCGGGCTCGTTGGGATTCAGCGAGGGGACGGCGGCCATCGCGAGGATCTCGCCGTTCGATGGATCGAGCGCCAGCGCCACGCCTGCCTTGGCGCGATGCGCGCCGACGCCGGCGGCCAGCGCGTGCTCGAGACGAAACTGCAGGTAGCGATCGATGGTGGTGTGCAGATCGTGGCCCGCCTGCTCGCTCACGTCGCCGAGCCCCGACGACATCACCTCGCGGCCGAGCGCGTCGCGCAGCCCCGGCACCTGCGCGCGCGTGCCGCGCAGCCAGCGGTCGTACTCCAGCTCGATGCCCTCCTGCCCGACGGCGTCGAGGCCGGCCCAGCCGATCAGCGGCCCGCCGAGCGCGCGGTTGGGATAGTAGCGGCGCGGCTCCTTCTCGAGCAGCACGCCGGGGATCGCCAGCTCGCGAACGGCGCGCGCCTCCTCCGGCGTGATGCGGCGCTTGATCCAGGTGAAGTAGCGCTGCGCGCGCAGCTTCTTCTCCAGCTCGCGGCGGTCGAGGTGCAACGGCTCGGAGAGGGCGCGCGCGACGTCGGGGGCGCGTGCGGCAATTTGCCGCGGGTTGCAGTGCACCGAGTCGACCTCGGCGGAGGCGGCCAGCTCGGCGCCGTGGCGGTCGAGGATGCGGCCGCGCTTCGGCGGCAGCTCGACGTCGCGCAGGTACTGGCTCTCGGCGGCGCTCTTGAGCTTCTCGGCGCTCTCGACCTGCAGCACCCACGCGCGATAACCGAGCAGGCCGAACACCGCGAGCAGCACGCCGGTCGCCAGCCACAGCCGCACGCGCAGCCAGCGCGTCGGGCGATACGCCTCGCTCATTGGCGCACCTCCGGTGCGCAGCGAGCGGGAGAGTCACTATTGATCGCAATCGCTTCGCGATTGCTCATTTCTTCACCGTCGAGGCGAGCACGCGGATCGATCGCGCGTCGGGCGGCGCCATGTGCAGCTGCTCGCGCGCGGCGCGCTCGACGACGGCGAGATCCATGCGCGTGCGCAGCTCGAGGTTGAGGCGCTGGTTGAGCTCGCCGAGATCGTGGCGCGTGCGCGTCTCACGCGAGATGTCGTAGCCGATGGCGATCACCTGCAGGTGAACCCAGACGTGCAGCAGCGCGGCGATGGTCACCACGCCGACGGTGAACGCGATGACCCACGAGGTTT
>DASREC010000611.1:0-15744 GCA_035652295.1 Polyangia bacterium | reverse complement strand
ACCGCCGAGAAGGCCGAGAACGCCGAGAAGGCGATCGGCGAGGTGCTCGGCGCCGACGCGCGCTTCAACTACAAGCCGTTCGTCAGCCTGCTCGAGCCGACCGACGACGTGCCGCGCCTGCTCGGCGAGGCGGACATCGCGGTGGTCGACGCCGATCAAGCGTTCGGCGAGATGGATCTCGAGAAGGCCAAGAAGCTCCTGCAGAGCGCGATCGACACGTACACCAAGTTCCTGCCGCAGCTCGCCGAGCGCGGCGGCGGCACCGCGCCGCTGCGCGACGCGTACATCCGCCTGTCGAAGACGCGCTTCTTCGACGGCGACAACGACGGCTCGCGCGACGCGCTCCGCTACGTCTGGGTGCTCGACCCGACGACCACGTTCAATCCGAAGACGTTCCCGCCGCAGATGAAGAAGACGGTGAACGAGGCCAAGCTGCTGTTCTCGACGCTCGGCAACGGCAAGCTCACCATCGACAGCGATCCGCCCGGAGCCGAGGTGTGGCTCAACGGCGTCAAGCTGCCCAAGGTGACGCCGATCGAGGCGGAGGCGCCGCCCGGCCCGAACCTGGTCAGCTACCGCCACCGCGGCTACGCGTCGATCACCAAGATCGTCGAGACCAACGGCGGCGGCGAGACCACCGCGGCGATGCAGGGCCTCGAGCGCCACACCAACAATCCGCTCGCCGGCATCAACCGCGCGCGCCTGCACCTCGACGAGCCGCGCCTGCCGTCGCAGCTGCGCGAGTCGGTCAAGGCGCTGCCCGCCGAGATGATCCTGCTCTTGCGCTTCGGCAAGCGCGAGCAGCCCGACGGCTCGGTGATGATGTCGCTGTCCGCGTATCTCTACGACACGCGTCCCGACCGCGTGATCAAGAAGGGCGAGCGCCTGGTGCCCGACGCCGCGGTGCCGGACGCGTCGCGCGATCTCACCAAGGAGCTGACCACCGGCATCCGCCTCGACGGTGTCTGGGTGCCGCCGATCGTGCCCAAGCCGGAGAAGAAGCCGTCGCTCTGGGCGCAGCACCTTCGCGAGCGCATGGGACGGCTCGCGCACAACAAGATCTTCTGGTACGTGGCCGGCGGCGTCGCGGGCGCGGCGATCATCGCCACCGTCGTCGGCGTGACGGTGGCGCACGAGCACCACCAGCAGGCGGTCGACAACACGATCATCCTCGGAGCTGCGGCTTCGCGCTTCTAATGATGCTTAAACGAGAGAGGGGACGCATGCGTACGATCTCGATTTCGGCTCTCCTGGCGGCGGCGGCGATCGCGGTCGGCTGCAACGACTCGACCGTGGCGGTCACCAACGACAACCCCACCGGCACCGTCGGCGGATTGATCCTCACCGCCAACGATCAGATGCCGCTCGCGGGCGTCAACATCAAGATCATCACCGGCGGGCTCACGCTCACCGCGACGACGCAGACCGACGGCACGTTCCTGATTCCCAAGGTGCCCGTCGGAAACTTCGTCTTCAACGCGTCGCTGATGGGCTACACGTCGGCGCAGTTCCAGTCGTCGCTGTTCAACGGCAGCGCGCTGCCGGTCAAGAACCCGGTGCAGACCATCGGGCCGATCGGCCTCATCAAGGCCGACGCCACGTTCAACGTGCGCCTGGTCGACGAGACCGGCGGGCCGGTGCCGATGGTCAAGGTCACCGGCCGCACGCAGCGCGCGAGCTACGTCGACTTCACCGGCGGCAACCCGTTCGGCGTCGGCCAGCAGAACTTCGAGGTCACCAGCGGCCCCGACGGCCTGGTGCAGTTCAGCGGCCTGCCCGAGTACGCCACCGTCGTGGGAATCGTCGACACCACCTTCATCGTCGACGTTCCGCCGACCAAGATCAACGGCGCCGAGGCGTACTCGTTCCTCGGCGTCTCGCAGTCGTTCGACCTGTCGAACCTCAGCTTCAGCGGCGGCAACCCCGAGGCGCCGACGATCCTGCTCGCCGGGCCGCACACGCAGCTATCGGTCATCGCCAGCAACCTCGCCTACGTCTCGAACAACCTGACGCAGACGCTGCAGGTGCCGCCGAACGGTCCGCTGTTCGTCGAGTTCAACCAGGCGATCAACCCGAACACGGTGCGCGTGGTGTTCTACAACGAGGACGGCGTGACGCAGGCGCAGGCGCAGCCGATGGCCACCGTCACCACCAACCTGCTGCAGCTCACGCCCAACCAGGCGCTGGTCGCCGGCGCGCGCTACAACGTGCTCATCCACGTCGACTCGGCGCTCAACGCGCCCAACTCGGGCCAGCAGCTCAACGAGTACAACTCGGTGGCGCCGTTCTTCGTGCAGCAGGCGAGCGGCGTGACGCCGACGGTGAACACCACCAGCGTCACCAAGACCGTGAGCGGCGGCGGCATCGTCACCGTGACCTTCACGCTCAACGAGGCGATCGGCCTCGGCGGGCAGAACTCGAACCCGATCGACTGCGTGGCGTTCTACGAGGGCGTCAACCTCGACAACGGCGATCCGGCCAACTACGTCGGCGAGTGGTCGTCGAACGGGGCGATGCAGTGCTTCAGCCAGGGCAATCCGCCGCCGGGGCAGAACATCACCGTGCTGCGGCCGATCGAAGCGGCGCCGGGCGGCCTCGTCACCGGCTTCGCGTCGAAGTTCGCCATCGACATCAACAACTCGCCGGCGGCGGGCACCAACCCGGCGGCGTGCAAGCCGGGCGACCCGGTCGGCTCGTGCGCCGGCCCGCAGTCGGGCAACAAGATCCACCTGGTGTTCTCGAAGCTGCCGGTGAGCGCCACCGTGCGCCGCACCAACGGCCAGCCGGTCACCGATGACCCGACCAAGCTGGTCATCACCATCCCGTAAAGCGGGGTGCGGCGATTTGCCGCAAGCGTCCTGGAGCCGATGTCGGGATTTGAACCCGAGACCTACGGTTTACGAAACCGTTGCTCTACCACTGAGCTACATCGGCTGATTTCACCGTCGGAGCGGAGCGGAATCTAGACGATACCGGCGGGCGCGTGCAAGCCTTTTCGGTGCCGCCAGGTCCACGCGCTGAGCGCGATCCCGGCGCCGAAGCAGGCCACCGCGCCGTACTGCGCCGGCGTCAGCCCGAAGTAGCGCGGGTCGGCGCCCGGCAGGTCGGTGGCGCGCAGGAAGTCGAGGAAGAAGCGCACCGGCCCGTAGCACAGCGACAAGAGCGACACGTAGATGCCGAGCGGGCGCGGCTTGCGCCCGAGCCACAGGAACAGGAGCGTCATGCCGAGGGCCCACAGCGCCTCGTCGAGCCCGAGGTCGTGGCGCGCGCCGCCGAGATATTTGTAATCGACCGATAAGAAGAACGTCGTTTTGAATCCCGGATGATCGTGCGCGCTGAAACAACCGAGCCTTCCGAACAGCCATCCCGCCGCCAATCCATAACCGAGTGAATCGGCGTAAGGCATGATTGGTTTGTGATTACGTTTGCACCAATAAATCAATCCACCGACGGCGCCGATGAATCCGCCGAATGAAGAAATACCGCCCAGCGGATTGATGATTTGCCAAAACGTCGGGTGCGGTCCACCGGTTTGATATGCGAACACGTCGAAGAAATGGGCAAACAAAAAACCGCAAACCAGCGTCGTGGTGATCATGGACGAAACCGACTCGGGCTCCAATCCGAGCTGGCGGCCGCGGCGGATCGTCAGGCGCGCACCGACGAGAATTCCCGTCGCCACCAGCACGCCGAACATGTGGATCGTCACCGGACCGAGCGGCAATTGCGGGCTTTCGAACCAAGGGATCATTGAAGTACACCTGTCTGGTTATTGGAGTTTGTCAAAGATAAAACTCGCAATTTGCCGGCAATGTGGTTTAGGCTGCCGGCATGGCGAGACCTCGGAAAAGCGATGCAGTCATTAGCGGAATCGTCGAGCAATTTGCAAAACAGCTCTCCGGTGCGCTGTCGAGTTTCATCAGCGCGCATGCCGCTGCGGTAAAGACTCAGGGACCGGGAAAACCCGCTCGCAAGGCCGGCCGTCGAGGCGGAAAGCGGGCGCGCGTGCTTTGTTATTATCCGGGGTGCAAGAATCTGGCGGCGCCGCGGTTTGGAATGTTTTGCGCATCCGAGCACAAGGACCTCTCCAAAGCGGATAAAGAAAAATATCGGGCGCTGCATTCCGCTAAACCGGTGGCTGCAAAGCGGACCAAGAAGAAGTAACACGTTCGGTTCAATCGTCATCGGCATATCCCGCCTGCTTCAATAATTGACGCGCTTCAGTGGAGAGCGGCGGCGCGGCGCCGGGGGCCTCCGCCTCGGCCTCGGCGCGCAGCGCGCCGGCGATGAGCGGCTCCTCCGACGAGAGATCGCGCTCCTCGCGCGGATCGCGCGCGCGATCCCACAGGCCGAGCGCCGGCAGCGGGTCGGTGCGCGCGAGCTCGCCGGGCCAGGCCAGCGGCTCGCGGGCGGGATTCCAGAACAGCTCATAGCGATCGTTTTCAACCATGACATAAGACGCCGGCTGAAAGCGGGTGACGGTGGTGCGCGCGGGCAGGCGCGCGGCCGCTCCCGTGAGGAGCGGGCGGAGCGAGACGCCGTCGAGCGGGCCGGCCTCGGCGCCGGCGAGCTCGAGCAGCGTGGCGCCGAGATCGACCAGCAGCACGCGGCCGCGATCGGCGCCGATGACCTGGCCGGGCGGCACGCGGCCGGGCGCGACGATGATGAGCGGCACCGCGAGCGACGCGCGCCACGGCGTCGAGTGGAGGAACCAGACGCCGTGCTCGCCGAGGTGCGTGCCGTGGTCGGCGGTGACGGCGACGATCGAGTCGGCGAAGAAGCCGGCGTCGTCGAGGCGGGCGAGGGCCTGGCCGAGCCGCACGTCCATCTGCAGGATGGCGCCGTCGTACAGCGCGACCAAGTGGTTGCGCTCGCGCTCGTCGAGCGACGGCGCGGAGACCAGCGCGTGGAACTCGTCGCGCGAGAGGCCGGAGGCGAAGCGGCCGGTGTAGCCGGGATCGAAGCGGTTGAACTCGTCGGCGACGCGCCACGGATAGTGCGCGTTGGCGAGGTGCAGCCAGACGAACAGCGGGCGGCCGTCGGACGAGCCGCGCGCCGCCAGCGCCTCGAGTTGCGAGAGGACATCGATATCGAAGTCGGCGATCTCGGCGCGATCGAAGCCGGGGATCTGGCCGCGCGGTAGATCGGGGCTGCCGATGCGCGCGGTGAGGTAGCCGGCGCGCGCGAAGTCGGCGACCGCGCCGCCGGTGCCGGGGTACGAGCGGGCGCCGCGCGCGATCACGCCGCTCGTCTGCGGGAAGAGGCCGCTCACCAGCGACGTGGTCGAGGCCCACGTGTGGCCGCGCTGCGCGGTGACGTCGTCGAAGCGGGCGCCGCGCGACGCCAGGCCGGCGATGAAGCGCGACGTCGGGCGGGCGTAGCCGTAGGCGCTCAGGTGATCGGCGCGCACGGCGTCGAGCGTGATCAGGAGGACGTTGGGCGGGCGCGCGGCGGGCGGCGCGCCGAGCAGCGTCGGGTTGCCCCACGCCACGACCTGCGCGCGGCCGGGCGCGGTCGAGCGGGTGGCGAGGCGCAGCGCGCGCGCGCCGTCGGGGAGGGCCACGCGCGCCGGGCGCCAGCCGCCGCCGTCGCCGGGCGCGCCGCGCACCGTCGAGAAGACCGTCTGCCACGCGCCGGCGCGCTCGATCTCGACGCGCAATTCGGTCGGCGCGCCGCCGGCGCCGCGCGGCACCACGGCGGTGTCGAGCGCGAGCGCGCGGGCGCCGGGCGCCAGCGTCCACTCGTAGCGCCCGTCGCCCGCCGCCAGCAGCGACGGCTCGACGCGCCGCACGCCGCGCGGGCCGACCGAGCGCGCGCCTTCGACCGGGCGCTCGACCAGGCCGTGCAGGCCCGCCGCCGCGGCGCTCTCGACGATCGACGGATCGCGCGCGCCCGCCTCGCGCACGGTCAAGCGCTCGACGGTGAGGTCGCTCGCCGCCGGCGATTCGACGAGCAGCGTGAGCGCGCGCTGTCCCGGCCGCGTCTGCGCGCGCCAGTCGAAGCGGACGCGGTCGCCTGAGCGCTCGTCGGTGGCGTGCTCCCAGCCGGCCGACGGCAGCTCGGGCGTCGGCGCGTGCTCGACGAGCAGCCGCGCGCGCCGCCACGGATCGCGCACCAGCGCGCGGATCTCCCAATCGCGCGCGTCCGCGCCCGCGCCGGCGCCGCCGCCTTCGATCGGAACCTCGATGCGCGCGCTGAGCGGCGACGGGCGATCGGCCACGAAGCGCGCGACCACCGGCGCGCCGCCCGAATTCTCGACGGGCGCGAGGCGAAAGCCCGGCGGCGCGGCCAGGCTGCCCGGCTGCAGGCGCAGTGGCTCGGGCTCGATCCACTCGCGGTGCTGCTCGACGGCGCGCGCCTCGGCGAGATGCTCCGCGAGCCGCCACACCGGCGGCAATTCGCGCGGCGCCGCGCCGGGCGACGGCGATCGCGCGCCGCAACCGGCGACGAGCGCGAACGCGAACGCGAGCGCGAGCAGGCGCCTCAATCGACTCTCCGGATCAGGTGATCGCGCGCGTCCAGCTCGCGCTCGGGATCGCGCTCGAGGAACTTGAGCAGCGCGCGCTGGAGCGCCGGCTCTTCCGCGTGCGCGCCGTCGAGATCGCGCGCATGGTGCGGATCGGCCGCGTCGTCGAACAGCTGCCAGCGCACGCCGTTCACCGTCGGAACGTAGACCAGCTCGAGCGCGCCGCGGCGCAACAGGCGGTGCTTGGCCTCGACGGTCACGTCCTCGAAGCGCGGCTTGAGCACCAGCTGAAAGCCGTCGCGCGCGTCGGCCTCGAGCAGCTCGGGGAGCGCGGGATAGCGCACGCCGTCGTCGGTGGCGGGCCCGCTCAGCCACAGGCCGGTCTCGACGAACACGTCGCGCGGCGCGAGCGCGCCGGAGAATGCGGGCACGAGCGAGCGGCCGTCGGCGCGCGCGGGCGGCAGGCGCGCGAGCTCGCTCACCGTCGGCGCGACGTCGACCAGGCTCACCGGCTCGGCCACGCGCACGCCGCGCGGCACGCCGGCGCCGGCGAACACCAGCGGCACGCGGATCGATTCGTCGCCGCCCTTGAACCACTTGCCGTGGTGCGTGGTGGTGCCGGGCTCGAACAGGTTCTCGCCGTGATCGGAGAGCAGCACGATCAGCGTGTCGCCGTCGGCGCGCGCGATCAGCCGCGCGGCCGCGGCGTCGACGGCGGCCAGCGCGCCGTCGTAGAGCGCGCGCAGCTGCGCCACGTCGGCGTCGGGCAGCCCGCGATCGGAGGCGGTGACGTCGGCGAGCCGCTGCACGTCGTAGGCGTAGCGGTGCGCGCCGCCGTACGACGGCGAAGCGAAGCGGCGAAACCAGGGCGCGGGCGCGGCGAACGGCACGTGCGTCGTCGAGAAGAAGACGAAGAGCGCCGCCGGGCGATCGTCGCGCGCGTCGAGCTCGTCGAGCGCTTCGTCGGCGAGCCGCTCGGGATCGGAGTTGGTCATGAGGTAGCGCAAGACCGGAAACAGCGCGCGGCCGGGCGCGTGGTTGAGCAGCGCGAGCGCGAGCGGCGAGCGGCTGACCACCTCGCGCTGGAAGACCAGCGGCAGCGTCAGCGTCGGCGGCACGCGCGCGCGCTCGAAGCCGACGTCGAACAGCGGGAAGAAATCGCCGGCGTAGTCGGTGACCAGCGCGGTGCGGAAGCCGGCGTCGCGCAGGCGGCGCGGCAGGTAGTCGAGCCACGCGGGGCGCAGCTCGCGCCGCGGGAACATGTCGCGTACGCCGTGCGAGTGCGGGTAGAGGCCGGTGAGGATCGAGATCCACGACGGCGTGGTGCGCGCGATCGGGCTGAGGGCGGCGTCGAACGAGACGCCGCGGCGGGCGAGGGCGAGCAGGTTGGGGGCGGTGCGCTCGTCGAAGCGATCGGGGCGCAGCGAGTCGGCGGCGAGGATCAGGAGGCGCGGCGCGCGGCGGTGGCGCGGGCGGAGGGCGAGCGCGCCGGCGAGCAGGAGGGCGACGGCGGCAGCGATCACGAGCGCACGGCGGCGGCGCACCAACCCGCGCGCCGCGCCGATCCAGCTCGCCCACGTCCCGCGCTCGCGTGCCGCCTTGCGCTTGCCGTCCCGCGCTCGCGCGGGTTCAGGTTCGCGTTCTACGTCGCGCTCGCGTTCTGCGTCGCGCTCGCGTTCTACGTCGCGCTGGCGTTCTGCGTCGCGCTCGCGTTCGTTGTTGCGTTGGTGCTCGAGGTTGCGGATGCGGATGCGCGCGAAGGCGCCGGCGGCGAGCAGCGTGGCGACGATCGCGCCCGCGGCGGCGTCGAGGCCGGCGGGGCCGACGTGCGCGGCGGCGCGGGCGAGCAGCGGTGCGAGCGTGCCGTGGGCGCCGCCGAGCGACGGCTCGAGCAGCGCCGGCTGGCGCAAGAACGCGCGCAGGACCGCCGCCGCCAGCGCCGCCGCCGTCGCCGCCGCCACGACCGCGAATCGCCCGCGGCGAAACCGCGGCGCTGCCCAGCGCACGAGCAGCGCCGCCGCCGCGCCCGCGAGGCCGCTCGCCAGCATCACTGCCAGCGCCAGCTCGACGGCGAAGCGCATGCTCGCGCCGGCCAGCCGCGCCAGCTCGACCGAGACGCGGCGCGAGGCCTCGTCGTGCGGCGCGCCCTCGGCGCCGGCGACCAGCGCGGCGAAGTGGCCCACGGCGCCGAGCAACGCGCCGGCGGCGAAACCGGCGAGCGCGTCGCGCGCGGCGCGCCTCAATCGAGCCCCAGCGCGCGGCGCAGCGGCGCGTGGCGCGCACCGTCGAGCCCCGCGCCCGCCTTGCGCGCGTGCTCGCGCGCGAGATCGTCCCAGCCGCGCTCGTGCGCCGCGTACGCCTGCGCCAGCTCGCGCAGCGACGGATCGGCGCCGTCGAGCAGCGGCGCGAGGCGCGTCATCGCGTAGCGCCGCACGAGCTGGAGGTTGTCGGCGAACGCGCGCGCCAGCAGGTTGCCGCGCGGCGTGGAGTATTCGAGCCGCGAGCTGTCGTCGGTGGAGGTGAGCTCGGCGGGCGCGACGCGCTCGGCGGCGGCCACGTCGGCGGTCAGCCGATCGACGTCGTCGGTGTCGAGGTACAGGTGGCCGAGCGCCGACAGCGGATCGAGCAGGCCGCACGATCGCGTGACTTCGCCGAGCGCGCCGCCCGGCAGCTCGGCGAGCGCGCGCGGCTCGACGGTGAGCGGCTCGACCGACGCCACCAGCACGCCCTGGTGGCCGCTCACCCACAGCGTCACGTGCGGGAACACGCTGCGCAGCGTGTAGAGCACGCTCGCGAGATCGCGCCGCGAGATGTGGTGCAGCTGCACCCACTGCTGCAAGACGCCGCCCGGCGCGAGGCGCGCGCGCGCCAACTCGTAGAACTCGCGGTTGTAGAGCTCGCCGGTGCCGCTCAGCCAGATCGACGACAGCTCGACGCTGATCAAGTCGTAGCGCAGGCGCGTGGTGAGCAGGCGGTTGCGCCCGTCGTCGACCAGGATCTCGGCGCGCGCGCCGTCGAGCACGCCGCCGTTGATGCGCTGAAACCAGCGGCGCGCCGCCGCGAGGATCGCGCGCGACAGGTCGACCGCCTCGAGGCGGCGGAAGGGGAACGCCGCCATCACGCGCAAGGTGGCGCCGGTGCCGACGCCGATGTTGAGCGCGGCGTCGTAGCGGTGCACGAACAGGAGCGGCAGGAGCGAGAACAGATATTGATCGCGCACCTCGAAGCCGTCGTTGCCTTCGAACTTGCCGTTGGTGAGCAGCGTGCGCGTGCCGGCCTTCTCGACGACGGTGACCAGGCCGGTGGCGGCGTCCTCGTCGGCGAACAGCAGGCGGTCGTAGTCGCGAAAGCCCTCTTGCAGGTACGCGTTCGAGCCGGAGGCGAGGCGCGCCAGGTTCCAGCGCGGCACGATCGCGCCGGCGAGCGGCACGCACAGCGCGGCGGCCCAGGCGCGGCGGCGCGCGGACGGCGGCAGCGACGAGGCGTAGACGGCGGCGAGCGCGGCCGACGCCAGCGCCAGCACGATCAGCGCCGCGCGCGCGCCGGCGAGCGGCAGCAGCACGAAGCTCGCGCCCAGGGCGCCGGCCACCGCGCCGACGGTGTCGAGCGCATAGACGCGCGCCACGCGCTTGGGCGCTTCGCCCGCGCGCTGCCCGAGCCGGAACAAGAGTGGGAAGGCCGCGCCCAGCAGCACCGTCGGCGGCAGCAGGAGCGCGAGCGCGCACGCGAGCCGCACCGCCTCGGTGAGCGCGAAGCCGGGCTCGAGCCGGCCGAGCACCACGAACACCGACGGCACGCGATCCCACAGCGGCAGCGTCATCAGGATCACGGCGGAGGCGGCGAGCTGCAGCGCGACCAGCGCGCCCGCGCCGGCGCGCCCGAGACGTCCGCGCGCGCTCCACGCGCCGCCGAGGCCGGTGCCGACGAGGAACGCGAACAGCATCAAGACGAAGGCGAACACGCTGGCGCCGACCACCACCGCCAGCAGGCGGAACCACACCACCTCGAGCGCCAGGCCGAGCGCGCCCGAGCCGAACGCGCCCAGCAGCGTCGGCCAGCGGCCTAAAGTGAAATCGGTTTCACGTTTGTTGGTGATAGTGAAATCACCTTCACTTTTTGCCGGAAAAGTGAAATCGGTTTCACTTTTGCGTTCGCCGCGGCGCGACTGGAGCAGGGCGGCGGCGGCGAGCGCGAGGTTGCCGGCGGCGGCGGCGAACAGCGCGCGTGAGGTGCCGAGCAGCGGGACCAGCGCGTAGGTGGAGGCGAGCACGCCCGCGGCGGCGCCGAGCGTGTTGGCGCCGTAGAGCGCGCCCAGGCGGCGGCCGGTCTCGCCTTCGGGAGACTCGGCGGCGATCAGGCGCGCGCCGAAGGGGAACGTCATGCCGGCGACCAGCGCCGGCGGCACCGCCACCAGCGCCGCGACCACGAAGCGCGCCGCGACCAGCAGCGCGCCCGCGCGTCCGCCGGCGAGCGCGACGTAGAGCGCGATCACGCCGCCGAGCAGGTGCGGCGCCGCCAGGGCCGCCAGCGCCGCACCCGCCTCGACGAGCGCGTAGGCGCGCCACGGCCGTCGCGCGCGCGCGGCCAGCCGTCCGCCGAGCAGGCTGCCGAGGCCGAGCCCGCCCATGTACGCCGCCAGCACCGCCGCCGTGCCCGCCGCCGAGGTGCCGAGCGCGCGGCCGAGCAGCTTCTGCAGGAGGTGCTCGTAGACCAGCGCCGCGGCGCCCGAGACGAAGAACAGCGCGACGAGCAGCCGGTGCGTCGGGGAGCGGGCGGCCATTCGGGCGCTCGATCTTCACACGCGCGCGCGCGCGCCGCAACGTGCGCTGGAAGGTGAACGGCGCGGCAAAAGCGATTAGCATGCGCGCATGGTTCGCGTGGGCCCGCTCCTGTTCGTCGCCGCGGCGACGGCGGCGTCGACCGCGCCGTCGGGTTGCGGGCGGCTGCGCGGCGCGCGCGTGGACGTCACGCGGGTGGAGACGGTGCGGCCGGAGCACGCCATCTTGCGCTGCCTCGTCGACGGCGGGCGCGCGCCGATCGCCTATTCGTGGCGGCTCACGCCGGGGATCCACCAAGCGGGCTACGGCGTGCCGGGCGACGAGGCGGCGATGCTGGTGACGGTCGAGCCGATCAAGACCACGCAGGCGGGGCTGGTGACCTGCACGGCGAGCGACGCGAGCGGGCAGTCGGTGAGCGCGTCGGTGGCGCTCGGGCCGATGGCGATCACGCGCGCAGCGGCGGGGCCGGGGACGATCACCGTCGAGGGATCGGGGTTCGGCGTGCGCGGGGCGGACGACGCGGTGTGGCTGGTGCCGGCGCGCGGCGCGGCGCTGATGGCCGATTCGAGCTGCAAGCAGGCGTCTTGGGCCGATGCGAAGATCGTCGCGTGCGTGCCGCCGCCCGACGGGCGCGTGCGCGAGGTGCGGGTGGAGAGCGGCGGGCGTCTCGCGCTCGCGCCGAGCGGGCCCGTCGAGCTCGAGCGCGCCGCGCCGACGGCGAAACCGATCGCGCCGCCGGCGGCGAAGCCGGTCGCGCCGGCGGCGAAACCGATCGCGCCGGCGGCGAAACCGATCGCGCCGACGGCGAAACCGATCGCGCCGCCGGCGGCGAAGCCGGCGTTGAAGCCGCCGGCGGTGTTTGCCAGGCCGCCCGCCGCCGGCGCCGCGCCGACGCCGCCGCCGGGAGCGAAGCCGTGAAGCCGGCGCTGTTCGTCGCGCTGACGGCGCTGTTCCTCCTGGCCGCGCCGCGCGCGCCGTGGAGCGGCGCCGATCGCGCGCGCGTGGCGACGGCGCGCAGCCTGGCCGCGCGCGGCTCGCTCGACGTCGCGTTCGACGGCGCGTCGCCCGCGACCGTGGTGCGCGACGGCCGCCGCTACGCGCGCGACGGGCTCCTGCCGGCGCTCGCGCTCGCGCCCGCCGAGGCGCTGGCGTCGCTGCTGCCGCGCGCCCCATCGGCGGCGTGGCAAGTCGTGTTGGTCGAGAGCGCCGGCGCGGCGCTGTGCGCGGCGCTCACGTGCGTGCTGCTGTTCGCCGGCGCGCGGCGGCTCGGCGCGAGCGTGGGCGCCTCGCTGGCGTCGACCGCGCTGGTGGCGTTCTCCACCACGCTCGCGTTCCAGGCGCGCGTCCCCGACGGCAGCGCGCTGGCGGCGCTCCTGCTGCTCGGCGCGGTGCAGGCGGCGCGCGCCACCACCGGCTCGCGCTCGACGGCGGCGGCGTTCTTCGCCGGCGCGCTCGGCGGGCTGGCGGCGATGATCGAGCTCGAGTACGCGCTGCCGGCGCTGGTGCTGGTGGCCGGCGCCACCATGCGGCAAATTGCCGCAGCTCACACCGACGGCGGCGACGCGGCCGAGGCCCGCTCGCGCGCGGCCACCGTGGCGCTGGCGGCGCTCGGCCCGCTCACCGCCGGCGTCGGGCTGGCGCTCCTGCACCGCCGCGTCATCGGCTGGCAGCCGCTGCCGGGCGATCTCGGCGAGGGGCTGATCGGCCTCTTGCTCTCGACGGGAAAGAGCGCGCTGCTCTACAACCCGCCGCTCGTGCTGGCGCCGTTCGCGCTCAAGGCGATGTGGCGCGCGCGCCGCGCCGACGCCGCGCTCACGCTCGCCGCGCTGCTCGCGCTCCTGCTCGCCACCGCGCGCCTCGCCGACTGGCACGGCGATCCGGCGTGGGGCCCGCGCCGCCTGCTGCCGCTGGTGCCGATCGCGCTCGAGCCGCTCGCGCCGTGGCTCGACGGGCTCTTCGGCCGCGCCCGCGCGTGGGCGCGCGTCGCGTGCGTGGCGCTCGGCATCGCGGGGCTCGGCGTGCAGGCGCTGGGCGCGGTGTTTCCGCCGAGCGAGTTCCTGCGGCTCGTTGACGTGGTGCGCGGCGCGACCGGCGCGCCGGTGTGGTTCGGCGACCAGGCGAGCGAGTGCCACTTCATCCCGCAGTTCTCGCCGCTCGTCGGGCAGCCGTGGATGATCCGCCACGTGTTCGGCCGCGATCGCGACGGCGCCGCCGACGCGCCCTGGCGCCTGCTCGTGCCCGGCACGCCGAAGCTCGACGGGGAATTTCCCAAGTTGCGCGCCGACTGGTGGGCGCTCGAGGCGCCGCGCGCGCACGCGGCGGCGCTCGGCGGCGGCTTGACGCTGCTGGCGCTCGCGGGCGCGCTCGGCGTCTGGCGGAGCTACCGCCGCCGGACGCACGTGTTACGGTAGCGGAGATGAAGGCGACCGATGAGTGACTGGGTGATCCTCGGCTGCGGCTACGTCGGCACGCGGCTGGCGCGCGCGCTGCTCGCCGACGGTGAGCGCGTGCGCGCGCTGACGCGCAAGACCGAGCGGCTCGCCGACCTCGCGAGCGCCGGCGCGCAGGTGGTGCCGATCGACGCCTCCAAGTCGCGCGCGTTCGGCCCGGCGCTCTACGGCCTGGCGTCGCCGACGGTGGTGTACTCGATCCCGCCGGTCGCCGGCATGCCGCCGGGCGAGGCGATCCGCCGCGCCACCGACGCGGCGATGACCAACGGAGCGCGCCGCTTCATCTACCTGAGCTCGACCGCGGTCTACGGCGAGACGCCCGACGGCGAAGTCGTCGACGAGGACAGCCCGATCTCGATCGGCGACGCCGAGGCCGGGCCGCGCATCGCCGAGGAGAGCGCCATCGAGACCGCGCGGCTGGCCGGGCTCTCGACGGTGATCTTGCGGCTGTCGGCGATCTACGGGCCGGGGCGCGGCGTGCGCGAGCGGCTCAAGGCGGGCACCTACAAGCTGGTCGACGACGGGCAGCACTGCTTCTCGCGCGCGCACGTCGACGACATCGTCGGCATCATCCGCGCGGCGGCGGATCGCGCGCCGCACGGGGCGCTGTACTGCGTCGCCGACGATCGCCCGACGACGCAGCGCGAATACGCCGACTGGCTCACCGCGCACCTCGGCACGGCGCCGCCGCCGTCGGTGCAGTCGCTGGCCCCGGGCGCGCCGCGCCGCGCGGTGCGCAACCGCAAGGTCTCGAACGCGCGCCTCAAGCGCGAGCTCGACTTCACGTTCCGCTATCCGTCGTACGTCGAGGGCGAGCAGGCGATCGATCGCGAGCTCGGGCTCGCCGGCGCCGCGCCGACGGTGCGCAACACGGTGAGCGCCACGCCGACCGCGCGCGTGCCCGTCGAGAGCGAGCGCGCCGAGGCGAAGCCGGGCGAAAAACCGGCGGCCGCGAAGTCGGACGACACCGAGCGCAACGTCACCGCGCCGCCGCCGGCCGTCGCCAATCCCTTCGACGCACGTTATGACCGCGGCGCCTCCGAGTACGAACGGTATCTCAAGACCGCCGAGCTGCTGGCGCTGCAAAAAGCGCCGGCGCACCGCTCGCACGCCGACGAGCTGTTCTTCCAGACCATCCACCAGGTCGAAGAGCTGTGGATGAAGGAGATGATCCACGAGCTGGGCGAGCTGGTGGTGCACCTCGACGGCGAGCGCTTCGTCGAGGGGCAGCGGGCGCTCGCGCGCGTGGCCGAGTTCGGTTTGCTGCTCGAGCGGCAGCTCAAGCTGTTCGAGACCATGCTGCCGTCGGCGTACCTGGTGATTCGCGCCAAGCTCGGGCGCGGCTCGGGGCTCGACTCGCCGGGGTTCGTGCGGCTCAACGAGATCGCGCCCGAGGTGTGGGCCGCGTTCGAGCGCGCGCTCGCGCGCCACCGCGTCGACTTGATGGAGCTCTACCAGCGCGCCGAGACGCACCCGGCACTGCTGGCGGTCGCCGAGGGGCTGGTCGACTTCGACGCGGCGATGCAGCGCTTCAAGCGCGAGCACATCATGGTGGTGCGGCGGATCATCGGCATCGGCACCGCGTCGCTGCGCGGAAATCCGATGGACCTGCTCGAGCGCAGCGCGCAGCTCACGTATTTCCCGTCGCTGTGGGCGGTGCGCGACGGGATGTTCAGCGACTTCAAGGTGGGCGAGCTGGAAGTGTGACGAGGCGAGGCGGTTAGAGGCCGAGCAGGCGGTCGAGATCGTCCTTCGACTTGCGGTTCTGCTTCGAGTCGTGCTTGGCGAGGATCGCGTGCGCCTTGGCGTCCGAGAGGCTCTTGTCGCGCTTGGCGACGGCGGTCTTGGCGTGCGCCTTCTTCGCCTTGGCGTGCTTCGACGCCTTGGCCGACTTCGACGCCTTCGCCGGCGTGGCGGCGGGCGCCTCGTCGTCGGCGGCGGCGCTCGGCGCGGCGGCCACCGCCACCGGCGCGGCCGGCTGAGGCGCGGTCACCGACGGAGCAGCGGCCAGCGCGGCCGGCGCGGCGGGCGGACGAACCATCGCGAAGAC
>DASREC010000610.1:0-7148 GCA_035652295.1 Polyangia bacterium | reverse complement strand
CGCGGCATGGCGGTCGCCACCAGCGGGCCGATGGCCAGCGTCTGCGGCGAATTCGGGTTGACCGAGGCGATGCCGACCAGCGTGCCGTCGTTCGCCTTGATCAGGTACTCGCTCACCAGCGACGGGTCGGGCCGCATGCGCGCGTCGTCGCCGTCGTGGATTACGAACGTCACCTGCCCGCGGTTGCCGCACCCGAGGGCGGCGAACGCTGCGGCTATCAGCCCCCAAGTGACGGACGGGCGCATGGCACCCGACGTTATATCAAAACCGGCTGCAATTCGCGACGGATGGTTGAATCGGTGAAGTGGGGTCGGCTATAGTAATTACTTCCCATGGCGCAGGTGGAAGCCGAGACCGCGTCGCAGTTGGCTGGGGGCGCGCTGCCGCAAGTGTTCGGCCGCTACCTCCTGCTCAAGCGACTGTCCCGCGGGGGCATGGGCGAGATTTTTCTCGCCAAGCTCGGCGAGATCCAGGGCTTCGAGAAGCTGGTCATCATCAAAAAGATCCTGCCCAACCTGGTGGCGGATCAGGAGTTCATCAAGCGCTTCATCGACGAGGCGCAGGTCGCCATCAAGCTCAACCACGCGAACATCGCGCCGGTGTTCGAGGTCGGTAAAGTCGACGGCGAATATTTCCTCGCCATCGAGTACATCGAGGGGCGCGATCTGCGCCGCATCATCGCGCGGCAGCGGGAGGAGCGCACGCGGCTGCCGCCCGACCTGTGCCTGTTCATCGGGCGCGAGCTGTCGAACGGGCTCGCCTACGCGCACCGCCGCACCGACGAGACCGGCCGCTCGCTGGCGCTGGTGCACTGCGACATCTCGCCGCCGAACGTGATGGTGTCGTTCGAGGGCGAGGTCAAGGTGATCGACTTCGGCATCGCCAAGAGCGCGATCCGCATCTCGGCGACCAATCCCAACATGGGATTCGGAAAGTTCGGCTACATGGCGCCCGAGCAGCTGGTGCGCGGCGGGATCGTCGATCGCCGCACCGACGTCTACGCGGCGGGCGTGGTGCTCTACGAATTGCTGACGGGCGAGCGGCTGTTCCTGTTTCCCGAGGGCGCCGACTACCGGCAGATCGCGCGCATGGTGACCGCGGGCAAGATCACGCCGCCGTCGGAGCGCGACCCGCGGCTCGATCCCGAGCTGGATCCGATCGTGATGCGCGCGCTGCACACGCGGCAGGAAGAGCGCTACCAGACCGCCGAAGAATTTCGCGACGCCATCCAGGGCAAGCTGTCGCAGCTCAACCCGACCATCAGCGCCGACGCGCTCGCGCACTACCTGAAGGGGTTGTTCAAGGAAGAGATCACCGACGAGCACAAGCTGGTCGCCAGCATGAAGGCCGTCGACGTCGCGCCGTTCCAGCACGAGCTGACGCAGGCGACGGCGGAGCACACGGTGACGTTCGCGCGCGCGGGGATCGTGGCGCGCGTGATGAGCCGCGCGTCGGCGTCGGGGTCGAACAGCCTGGCGACGGCGGAGCAGCTGCTGCAGCATCCGCGGCGGCGCATGCTGTTCTTCGTCGGCGGCTCGGCGGCGATGGTGGCGGGCGGCGCGCTGGCGCTCCTGTTCGCGCGCGGCACGGGCCAGTCGAAGACGCTGCCGCCGCAACCGCCGCCGCAAGTCGTGGTCGCGCCGCAACCGCAACCGCAGCCGCCGCCTCCGCAGGAAGCCCCGCCCAAGCTGGCGCCGGTGATCATCGAGAACACGCCGGTCATCACCTCGACGCATCACGAGCCGCGCAAGAAGCACGTGGCCCCGCAGCACGAGCTGGCCCCCGCGCCGTCGAAGCATACGCCCGACGCGGTGCAGGCGAAGTTCAAGACGGTGAAGCAGGAGTACGTCTCGTTCAAGAAGCAGTACGGCCCGGTGCTCGAGGAGCGCTGGAACGCGATCGCGTCCGAGATCACGTTCGGCAAGGCCGACAAGTTCGAGAAGGTGGATTCGATGCTGGATTCGCTTCGCCACGAGATGGCGAAGGTGAAGGAAGGCGGCGGCTAGGCTCTGGCTACGCCGCTTTCGCCGCGCCGCCGCGCTCGGCGAGGATCTTCGCCTTGAACTTGCCGCCGGCGATCGAGCCGGCGATGCCCGCCGCGAAGAACACCGCGAACGCCTTGAGCGCCAGGATCACGCCGAAGAACGCGCCGAACACGTTCCCCACCGCCGCGCCCGCCTGCGCCGCGTGCGCCGAATCTGCGCCGCCCGCGCCCGCCAGGCCCGCCGTCACCGTCGAGGTCGCCGCGCTCACCATCATCGACACCATGATGTACGCCGCCACCGCCGCGCCAAGCGAGCCGACCAGGAACGCGAGGATCCCCTTGCCGGTGGTCGCCTTCGACAGGAACACGCCCGCCCACGCGCAGCCGCCGACTGCCACCGCGAAGATCGCGTTCGAGACCAGCGCGCCCATGTTCGCCGTCGCGTAGCTGACCACGACGCCCAGGATGATGCCCACCAGCGCGAACAGCCACACGACGCTCGAGCTCATGCTTCCCGCTTTCTCGTTCATTAGATCTCCTCCGGTTGGTTTTGGATATCGAAAGCGGATTCAAAGTACGCCGGCGAATGACGGCTCTTCCATCATTAAATGCGTATTGCAAATCATTCTCACCGACGGGGATTTTGCGGAAGGAAGGAGTGGGTCGGTCGTAACCTATTCACAGCTTGTGTTTCACCCAGGTGTTCTGGCAAAGTAGCGCTCCAACCCGAACCAGATAGGGGGCCCAGATGGCGGACGGACAGGCACAACCGGTAGGTAGCTCGGCGTCGGGAAAACGTCCCGGCGGTTTGACTGCGCTCGCAGTCCTCAACTTCGTTTTCGGCGGGCTCGGCGTGCTCGGCTTGCTGGCGGCCTTCGCGGCCGTGGCGATGGTGAGCAAGATGGCCTCGTCGATGGGCGCGACGGGCGGCTCCGGCGCCGGCGTGCTGTACGCGTCGATCGCGCTCGGCTTGGTCAGCGTGCTGCTGCTGATCGTCTCGGGCATCGGCTACATCGGGCAGAAGCGGATGCTCGGCCGGACGCTCGGCACGGTGTACGGCGTGATCTCGCTGGCCAACACCGTCATCGGCATCGCGCTGCTTCACTCGGGCTTCGGGTTCTCGACGATCATCGGTCTCGTCTACCCGCTGCTCACGCTCTACCTCGTCAACGTCGTCTACAAAGACAACCTCGTCAACTAGTCCCGACCCGGGCAGTGCCGGTACGGGCTGCCCGTGTTAGATTCGCCGCGATGTTGTTCAGCGCGCGCGTCGTCGAGAACCGCGCCGTCGGGCCGGCGAGCTTCGTTCTACATTTGCAGGATTGCGACGCGCTCGCGGGATCGCGGCCGGGGCAGTTCGTCATGCTGCGCGGCGCGTGGGGGCGCGATCCGCTCCTGCCGCGCGCGTTCTCGATCCTGCGGACGGCGGACGGCGGCCGCGCGGAGATCCTGGTCAAGGCGATCGGCCGCGGCACGCGCCTGCTCGCCGAGCTGAAAGCGGGCGAGCGGGTCTCGGTGCTCGGTCCGCTCGGCCGCGAGTTTCCCGCGCCGGAGGCCGGGCGCAGCGATCTGCTGGTGGCGGGTGGCGTCGGGCTGGCGCCGCTCTTGTGGCACGCGGAGGCGGCGCGCGCGGCGGGCCTCTCGTGCGAGCTGTTCTACGGCGCGCGCTCGTCGGGCGAGCTGGTGCTGCTCGACGAGATCGAGCGCTCGGGCGCGCGGCTGCACCTGGCGACCGAAGACGGCTCGCGGGGGATTCACGGGCGCGTGACCGCGGCGCTCGAGGCGCGCCTGCGCGAGGGCGCGCTCGGTCCGCGGCCGCACGTGCTCACGTGCGGGCCGAACGCGATGATGCGCGCGGTGGTCGAGATCGTGCGCGCGCACGCGCTGCCTTGCTTCGTCTCCGTCGAGGGCGAGATGGCGTGCGGCATCGGCGCCTGCCTCGGCTGCGCCATCCCGCTCACCGACGGCACCAAGCCATTCGGCTACGCCTGCGTCGACGGCCCGGTGTTCGACGCCGCGCGCATCGTGCTGCCGTGACGCCCGCCCTGCGCGTCGCGTTCGCCGGCCTCGACTGCGCCTCGCCGGTGTGGACCGCCTCCGGCACGTTCGGCTACGCGAAGGAGTTCGCCGACTACCTCGACCTGTCGGCGCTCGGCGCGGTGGTCACCAAGGGCATCTCGCCGCGCCCGCGCGCCGGCAATCCGCTGCCGCGCATCTGCGAGACCGCGTCGGGGATGATCAACTCGATCGGCCTCGAGAACGTCGGCGTCGACGGCTTCCGCGAGCACAAGCTGCCTTTTTTGCGGCGCAGCAAAACTCGCGTGGTGGTCAACTTCTTCGGCGAGACCGTCGACGAGTACGTGGCGTGCGGCGCCGCGCTCGACGCGCTCGACGGCGTCGACGCGCTGGAGATGAACGTCTCCTGCCCCAACATCAAGAAGGGCGGCGTCGAGTTCGGCACCGATCCGCAGGTGCTGCGCGACCTCGTGCGCGCCTGCCGCGCGGCGATCAAGAAGCCGCTCCTGGTCAAGCTCACGCCCAACTGCACCGACGTGGTGCAGCTGGCGCGCGCTGCGGTCGAGGGCGGCGCCGACGGGCTGGCGGTGATCAACACGCTCTCGGCGATGGCCGTCGACGCGCGCCGCCGCCGCCCGCGCATCGCCACCACCTTCGGCGGCCTCTCGGGCCCGGCGATCAAGCCGATCGCGCTGCGCATGGTTCATCAAGTCCACCGCGCGCTGCCCGACGTGCCGGTGACCGGCATCGGCGGCGTGCAGACGGGCGAGGACGTGGTCGAGTTCCTGCTCGCCGGCGCGACCACGGTGCAGCTCGGCACGCAGAGCTTCGTCGAGCCGAACGCGGCCGCGCGCGTGCTGCGCGAGCTCGAGGCGTTTCTCGTCGAGGAAAAGATCGCCGACGTGCGCGAGCTGATCGGCGCGCTCAGGACCTAGCGGCGATCGCCAGCGCGATCAGCGCCACCACCCAGCTCACGATCACCACCGCGAGCGACACCACGGTGCCGATCAGCACCCGCGCCCACAGCGGGTTCCACTCGGGCGGCGGCGGGTGCGCGGGAAATTTTTCAGCGTAGCGCTCGACCTCGGCGCGCAGCCCGTCGCACTCGGCCCGGAGCGTCCCGATCTCCTCGCGCGCGCGCCACAGCCGCGGCTCGAGCGCCGCTAGCGCGCACGTCACGTGACGCTCGCGCTCGCGCAGCTCGAGCGCGTCGCGGCCGGCGAGCGCCCGCTCCAGCGCGGCCACGCCCGGCGCCGAGAGCCGCGGCTCCACCGACGGTGAAAGATCGTCGCGCTGATCGATGCGGTAGAAGTGACCGAAGCGTTCGCCGTTGCGGTACCAGAGGAGCGCGTGTCGCAGCCGGGCGCGCTCGCCGCGCAGCGCCCGCCGGTAGCGGTAGAGCGCGGGCGGTGCCTCGCGCCGCTCGAAGAGGTCGCGTTCGAGGGCCGCCAGCCGGGCGCGGGCGGCCACGCTCTCGTCGCGGTACGCCATGCTGTGGATCTACGGTGCGCGCGCGCTAGGTCAACCCGAGCAGCGAAACGCGCGCGAGCCACCAGACGAAAATCGAGTACACGACGAGGTACGCCAGGCCCGCGGCGAGCAGCCCGCCGGCGAAGTAGGGCCAGACGGTCGGACGCGGGTGCTCGCGCAGCGCGCGGCACTCGGCGCGCAGCCGCTCGACCTCGTCGGCGAGCTTACGCACCGCGGCGCCGCTCGCCGCCAGCTCGGCGGCGACGGCGCGCGCGCGAATTTCCAGCTGCGGCCCGTCGAGCGCGGCCAGCTCGCGCGCCAGCTCCTCGACGCGCGGCAGCGAAATCTTCGGGTCGATCGACGCCAACGGCGACGGCGCCGTCGTCGCGCCCGAGCTGCGCCACGGCCGCTTGAGCCGCCGCCGCTCGCCGCGCAGCGCCGCCGCCAGCGCGCGCAGCCGCTCGGGCTCGGCGCGCCGCCCGGCCAGCTCGCGCTCGTCGAGCGCCAACCGGCTCCGCGCCGCCAGCAGCTCGTCGCGGTACGCCATGCTTGATTGTCGCGCCGCCGCGCCGATAGGACAAGCCCGACGACGCTTGGCCCTTCCTACCCGTGGCTTTTTTCGATAAGTTTACGCCCGCGAAACAAGCAAGCGATTAGCGTTCGCTCACGGAACGCCCGCGGAGGCCCCATTGAAGAAGGTCGAAGCCATCATCAAGCCGTTCAAGCTCGACGAGGTCAAAGAGGCCTTGAGCGAGATCGGCGTGCAAGGCATGACCGTCACCGAGGTGAAGGGCTTCGGCCGCACCGGCGGAAAAAAAGAGGTCTACCGCGGCAGCGCGTACGTCGTCGACTTCGTGCCCAAGGTCAAGCTCGAGATCATCGTCAAGGACGATCTGGTGCACCAGGTGATCGAGACCATCTCGCTCGCCGCCAAGACCGGGCGCATCGGCGACGGCAAGATCTTCGTGCTCCCGATCGACGAGGTGATCCGCATCCGCACCGGCGAGCGCGGCGAAGACGCGATCTGATTTCCTCCACTCCACAAGGAGCGACGCATGACCCCGAGTGACGTCATCAAGTTCGCGGAGAAGCACGGCGCCCGCATGGTCGACCTGAAGTTCATCGACCTGCCGGGCATCTGGCAGCACACGTCCGTCACCATCCAGCAGCTCAAGGAGGACTCGTTCGAGGACGGGTTCGGGCTCGACGGCTCGTCGATCCGCGGCTGGCAGCCGATCAACGCCTCCGACATGCTGATCATCCCCGACGCGTCGACGGCGCGCATGGATCCGTTCCTGGCCACGCCGACGCTGTCGCTGATCTGCAACATCGTCGATCCGATCACGCGCGAGCCGTACTCGCGCGATCCGCGCAACATCGTCCAGAAGGCGGCCAAGTACCTCAAGTCGACCGGCATCGCCGACGTCTGCTTCTTCGGCCCCGAGGCCGAGTTCTTCGTCTTCGACGACGTGCGCTTCGACTCGACGGCCAACCAGAGCTTCTACTTCGTCGACTCCGTCGAGGGGCGCTGGAACTCGGGCCGCGAGGAGTTCCCCAACCTCGGCTACAAGCCCAACTACAAGGGCGGCTATTTCCCGGTGCCGCCGACGGACACGCTGGCCAACCTGCGCGCCGAGATGGTCACGACCATGGTCGACCTCGGCATCTACGTCGAGAC
>DASREC010000609.1:0-5071 GCA_035652295.1 Polyangia bacterium | reverse complement strand
GAGGGCGCGCAGTTCAAACGAGCACAACCAGTCCTATGGCTTCGGGTAAGCCCTCCTCGTCGGAGCGGCAAGGAGTCGGAAGTCAGCCATATAGCGCCTGAGGACTGCCGAAAAAAAGAACGCGAGTCGCAAGCCCGCGCGGCTGTACCGAGCGCCTACCGGACGATGAAGAAGCGATCAGTCCCCGGCGGATTGCTGAGGACGCGCAGCAGTTGGCCGCGGAGACCGGTGGCCGTCGTGGATTTGCCTTCGTCGACGACCAGGAAGGTTTGCTGATCGGGCGTGACGACCACCGAGCGCGGCTGCGACGCCGGGATGTCGACGCCGAGCGCGAGCACCGCCGGCTGGCTGCCGCCGACGACGATGAACGAGAGCGCGAACAGATCGGGCGGCACCAGGTGCGCCGTCGGCAGCTCGAGCCCGATCACGAAGAACGGATTCTCGAACCGCATGATGCGCTCCTGCGGCCGCGTCGCGTCGGCGTACTTGCAGTAGTTCGGCTGCGTGAGATCGAGCTGCGTCACGTCGAGCGGATTGAGCGCGCTCGCCTCGAGCTGCTCCTGCGTACCGTTGATCACCGAGACCACGTCGTACGGCCGCAGCTCCGGCGAGCACGGCGCGCCGTCGAGCCGGATGCGCCCCTGCCGCAAGCGCACGTACTCCTGCTGCCGCCGATCGCTCGTCACCGGCACGCGGCACTCCTGCGTCGCCGGATCGGGCTGCACGTCGGCGAGGAAGCCCGACGACGAGCCGCTCACCACGAACGCATTGCCGGCGAGGATCGCGTAGGGCACCGCCTCGCGCAGGCAGCTCTTGAGCAGCGCATGATCGAGCGGCGCGCGCATGCAGCGCAGATCGCCCGCCACCTGCGACGGCGCGCAGACGAACCCGGCGCCGCACTGCCCGCCGTCGAGCACGCCGCCGTCGGGCACGCCCATGTCGCCGGCGCCGACGCCGGGCGTGCCGTCGAGCGTACACGGGCGGTAGCAGCGCTTGACGTTGTCGTAGTCGGGCAGGCAGCGCGTCGCCAGCGCGCCGGGCGGAACGCCGCCGCCGGCCGTCGACTGATCGATCGATCCGACGACGCCGTCGTTGGCGCAGTCGGCGTCGCTGGCGCACAGCCCGTCGGAGAGCCGGTGCTCGGGCTCGTAGATCTCGCGCAGCGTGAGCACGTCGGTGAGCTCGTCGGGCGTCGGGTGCGTATTCTGCTTGGCGCTGAAGATGCGGTACTGCCGCTCCGAGCGCAGCAGCGTCGCGCACGCGCGCACCTCGTCGGAGAGCATCGGCCCGCTGTCGAGCCGATCGAGGCACAGCCCGTTGACGATCTCGGTCGGCTGCAGCGGATCGCGCTGGCACGTCTGCGAGAAGTCGCAGTCCGAGTCGCTGTTGCAGCCGGTGAGCTGCAGCTTGTCGCCGGCCAGCACGCCGTGGCTGCAGAACGCGGCGCCGGTGTCGACGAACGTGACCGTCGCGTCGGTCGAGCTCGTGCGCACGAAGCCGAGCCCGCGCGCGGTGCCGGGCAGCGCGCCCTCCCACGCCACCGTCCACGTCTCGTTGTGCACGTGATCGACGTCGGGGAAGGCGATGTTGCGCGTGTTCGACACCGAGAGCGGCGCGGGCGGCGTCATGGCGGTGCCGTTCACCGCGGCGAGGTTCTGCGCCACCAGCCGCGGAAAGCCGACCGCCTCGGTGCTGGTGCCGCCGTCGGGGATGTCGGTGACCGGCTGGCCGTTGACGGTGAGCGCCACCGGGTTGGTCTCGTCCTGCAGGCGCGGCGCGCCGGTGACGTCGCTGTTGTTGTTGGGCGGAAAAAATCGGTTGGTGCCGAGCCGCGTGCGGTGCGAGATGCGATCGAGCTCGAGCGGGATCGGGCGCCCGGGCTCGAGCACCGCCAGCGTCGGCAGCACGTTCCCCGGATCGCACGGCGGCGTGTACGTGCCCATGGCGGTGCCCGGTCCGCCCTGCGGCGAGTTGGGCGTGAGGCACGCGTCGTAGATGTTGATCGGCGTGGCGCGCCCGTCGGAGCCGACGATCCACGCGAAGTCGCCCATCAGCACCGACGGGCCGGCGATCGCCGGCTCGACCGACGGGTCGGCGGGGAACGTCGGCTGGTTCACGTGCACGAACGCGATGTCCTTGGGCAGCGCGCCGCCGCCGAGCTGGATGCCGGGCGAGGTGGCGAGCGGCGAGCGCGGCGGCGTCGAGGCGAGGCCGAGCGGGAAGCAGCCGAGGCGGCGCGCGTCGGGCGCGGGATCGATCAAGTCGCTCGGCACCTGCTGCCCCGTCGCCGGATTGTTGAGCCAGCGCGGATCGGGGTTGGTCTCGCACTCGACCTCGCGATCGAGATCGATCACGCGCACGCTGGCGTCGCGCGCCACCGCGTAGAGAAATTTTCCCGCCGTCGAGCGCGGCGACATGCGCACCGTCTGGACGCCGGAGGCGCCCGCCTCGAGCGCGAGCGAGCGCGGCGCGCCGGCGACGCCGGTGGCCTTGTCGAGCGGCACGATGGTGAGGCGCTCGCCGTTCGAATCGCCGATCACCATGCGCGCGACCGGGTTGGTCATCTTGTCGGCGTCGGTGCAGTCGTTGGTGGCGCACTCGATGGTGAACGCCGACGGCATCGACTGCGTCGACGGGCGCAGCGCGCCGCCGTCCACTCCGCCGTCGCTCGGCCCGGCTCCCGCGTCGAGGTCGATCAGGTTCGAGGGCGTTCCGCCGTCGGGCACCGGGCCCGAGCACTCCTGCGTGCAGCTCAGCTTCGAGACGTCGGCGACGAGCTGCGCGCCCGACGGCGTCACCTGCACCGCGCGCAGCACCTCGCCGGGCGCGAACGTCTTGCCCGTGCCGTCGGTGAACGGCGTGAGCGCGACCTCGACGACCAGCTGGCAGCCGGGCAGCGCCACCCACGCGTTGTACGCGCCGCCCATGCACTGCCCCGCCGCGCTCGTCCCGTCGACCGACTCGGGCGCGATCTCGATCCACGACGGCCGCGCGCCGAGCGCCACGCCGTTCACCATCGGCGTAATGCGCTGCACGACGTTCACGCCGAAGCCCGCCGGCAGCGGCGCGCCCTCCCCGGCCGAGGGGAACAGGTTCCGACACGACTGCGGATCCGTGTTCGGCTGCGACTGGAAGCGCGCGCGCGCCGGCCAGAAGTTCATGTTGAGCATCGTCGTCGTGTCGACCAGCGACAGGTCACACGAGTCGGCGTTGGCGGTCACCGCCCGGCAGCCGTCGTGCGTGGTGCGCACGTGCTCCGGCTGGCGCCCGACGGGCAGGAAGTTGAAGCCCGGCTTCTCCGGATCGAGATCCTTGAGGTGCGCGTTGTCGACGTCGACCAGCGCCAATTCGCCGCGCGCGCTGTTGGCCACCACCGCGAACAGCGTCGGCACCGACTGATTCTGCAAACCGGTGTTGGGATCGAACGCCGCCAGCGACGGCACCTGCGTCGGCCCGAAGAAGGTGTAGACGTTGCAGACGATCGGCAGGTACGACGCGGTGCGATCGACGTTGCACTTGTCGAGCGGCAGCGACTTGAAGACCTGCACCTTGGGATCGGGATCGAACTGCCCGCACATGAGCGCCACGTCCGACGGGCGATCGAAGCTGCGGATCGGCGTGTTGATCGGATTGCCCTGGCACCCGGCTAAAACCGCGAGGATCGCCAAACCGCGCGCCTTCATCACGGCACCTGCGGCGGCACGGGCAGGCCGATGCGCGCGATCACGCGGTTCTCCGTCGGGCTGCCGGGATCGAGATCGATCATCGAGACGGTCCACTCTCCGAAGTTCGAGACGTACGCGCGGTGCGACGGCACGCCCGCGCCCGGCGCCACCGGCCGCTGGTAGTAGGCGATCTCCGTCGGGCCGCGGCCGAGCAGGATGGTGTCGAGCACCTCGGGGCGATCGGGATCGACCACCATCACCTGGTTCGACAGGAAGCAGACGACGTAGATGCGCGTCTGCGGCAGCGGCGGCGCGCCCGGCGCTCCCGCGGTCTCCACCGAGCGCACCAGCATGTGCGACGGGTTCTGGCACACGTCGACGATGTCGACGACCTGGTTGAGCGGCAGCGTCGACGACAGCGGCGAGGGGCGCGTGTCGACCACCACCACCGACGGCGGATTGTTCTCGGTCAGGAACGCGCGGTTGCCGTCGGCCTGAAAAAAGATCTGCCGCCCGTCGTTGCCCGCGCCGAACGCGCCCGAGAGCGAGAACGACTGCGCCGGCACGATCACCGCCGCGTCGGCGATGCGGAACAGCTGCACCGTCGGCTGCACGTCGCTGGTCAGGTACCACAAGGACAGCGCCTGGCCGGGATGCTGCGGCGCGAGCGAGAACGCGCCGTGGTGCCCGCCCGCGTCGGCGGTGAAGAACGGCTGCGACACCGAGCGGATGAACGGGCGGCCGGTGGTGTCGATGACGCTCACCTGGCCGCCGCCGAGGTGCGAGACCACCAGGCGCGAGTACGGCTCGCCGGTCGGCTCGTTGCCCGAGTCGAGCACCATGCCGAACGGCTCGGTCGGCAGCGGCGTCAGGCCCTGCGGGCAGTCGGGCGGCGGCGGCTGTCCGCCGGTGGGGTTGTTGCACGCGATCGTGGGATCGAAAAAGTTCTGGATCAGGTGGCTGGCGTCGCACGCGGGCGGCTGGTGCGGCAGCGCGCGCGAGCCGGCGGCGTTGTCGTAGCAGCTCATCGACGGCGCGGCGATGCCGGTGCCGGTCGCGTTGCCGCCGCCGGCGTAGTCGACGTCGATCCACGTCACCGACGGATCGCCGCGCACGCCGACGAACAGGCGCACCTGCTCCGGCGTCGCCGGGTTCGCCAGGATGCGGATCGAGCCGGCGAAGTTGCCGACCTTGACCGTCTGAGCGCCGAAGATGAACGGCGTCTCGTCGCAGTCGACCACCAGCGGATCGAGCGCGTCGGTGACGCACAGCCCGGTGTCGGCGTTCGCCGCCTTGGCGTGAAAGTCGCTGACGGCCCGATCGAAGCGCGCCAGGTCGACCGCCTGCACCGTGCCGCCGCCGTAGCGCAGGTCGGCGTTGGCGTTCGAGACGTAGAGGACGTTGTG
>DASREC010000608.1:0-51664 GCA_035652295.1 Polyangia bacterium | reverse complement strand
ATTTCCCGTCGAGCGAGCGGTCGGCGCGGCGCATCTTGCAGATGGGCGAGGAGCCGTGGCGCGTGCACGCCGTCGGCGATCCCGCGCTCGATCAGTTCACGCGCGGCACGCGCGCGGGCGTCGAGGAGCTGGAGCGCGATCTCGGCTTTCGTCCCGACCGCGCGACGCTGCTGGTGACGTTTCACCCGGCGACGCTCGACGGGGCGGGCGTGGCGGCGCAGGCGGACGAGCTGGTGGCGGCGCTGCGCGCGCACGCGGGGACGATCGTGGTGACCGCACCGGCGCCCGATCCCGGCGCCGAGCGGATCCGCGCCGCCGTCGAGCAGCTGGCGCGCGAGCGCGGCGGCGTGGCGTTCGTCGAGAGCCTCGGCAGCCATCGCTACCGCGGGCTGATGGCGCTCGCCGGCGCGATGGTGGGCAACTCGTCGAGCGGGCTCAACGAGGCGCCGTGCGCGGAGCTGCCGGTGGTGAACGTCGGCGATCGGCAGGCGGGGCGCGATCGCGCGGCCAACGTGCTCGACGTCGCGCCCGAGCGGCAGGCGATCGCGGCGGGGATCGCGCGCGCGCTCGACCCGGCGTTTCGCGCGTCGCTCGCCGGGCTGCGCAGCCCGTACGGCGACGGGCACACCGCGGCGCGCGTGCTGCGCGTGCTCGCCGAGCTGCCGCCGCGCGAGCGGCTCCTGCGCAAACATTTCGTCGAGCCGTCATCGTCGCCGCCGCCGTCGTCGTCGTCGACCGGCAGCCGCGTGCGCCCGCTCGGCGGCGACTGGCCGCTCGAAACCGCGTGGCCGCTCGACGGTGACGCCGCCGCCGCGCCGCTGTTCGCCGCCGCGCGCGACGCGCTGTGGCTGATCGCGCGCCGCCGCCCCGGCGTGTGGCTGGTGCCCGAGTTCACCTGCCCGGTGGTGCCCGAGACCTTGCGCGCCGCCGGCGCGACCGTGCGCGCGTATCGCTGGCGCACGCCGTGGACCGTCGACGCGGAGGCGTTGCGCGCGGCCATCGTCGGGGCCGGCGCGGCGGGCGTGGTGGTGCCGTTCTACCTCGGCCTCGCGCCGGACGACGACGTGTGGCGCGCGCTCGACGGCGCCGCCGCGTGCGTCGTCGAGGATCGCGCGCAGTGCGTCGGCCCGCCGCCGGCGCCGCCGTCGCTGCGCGGCGATTTCGCCGTCGGCAGCTTTCGCAAGTGGGTGGGCGTGGCCGACGGCGCGTGGTGCGTCGCGCGCCGCGGCGACGCGCCCGCGCCCGAGCGTCCGCCGGCCGAGGCGATGGCGCGCCTGCGCTCGGCGGCCGGTCTCGCCAGGCGCGCGCTCGACGGCGGCGGCGACTCCGTCGAGCTGGCGGCGGTCGCGCTGTTCCGCGCCGGCGAGCTCGAAGCCGGCCGCGGCGAGCTCGGCCGCCGCGCCAGCCCCGCGAGCGAGCGCGCGCTGGCGTCGATCGACTACGATCGGATCCGCGCGCGGCGCTTGCGCAACCAGGCGTTCCTCGTCGAGCGGCTGGCGCGCGCGTCGCCGCCCGTCGAGCTGTGGCAGCCGCGCGAGGGCGCGCTCGCCGGCGCGACGCCGCTGCTGGCGCTGCCGCTGCTCGCCGGCGATCGCGATCGCCTGCGCGCGCGCCTGGCCGAGCGCCGCGTCTTCTGCGCCGTGCACTGGAGCGACGGCGACTGGTCGTCGGCGGGCGGCGCGGCCGCGAGCTGGGCCGCGCGTCAGCTCTCGCTGCCGATCGATCAGCGGCTCGAGCCGGCCGATCTCGAGCGCATCGTCGAGGCGCTCGGTTGATCGAGGAGGCGGCGCTCGACGAGCGCGCCTGGGCGTCGGCGCTCGACGGCTTCGGCGACGGCCTGCGCGACGTCTACTTCACGCCCGACTACCACGCGCTGCATCGCGCGAACGGCGACGGCGAGCCCTCGTGCGATTGGTTCCAGCGCGGCGCCGCGCGGCTGCTCGTGCCCGGCCTGCGCACGGCGATCCCCGGCGGGCGCGGCTTCGATCTGCAGACGTGCAACGGCTACGGCGGGCCGATCGCGGCCGGCGACGATCGCGCGTTTCTCGACGAGGCGTGGGCGCGCTGGCGCTCGGGCGCGGCGGCGCGCGGCGTGGTGGCGGCGCTGTTCCGCCTGCACCCGCTCGCCGACAACGCGCGCTTCCTGCCGAGCGACGCGCGCGTGATCGACGATCGCTCGACGGTGTTCGTCGAGCTGGCCGCGGGCGTCGACGCCGCGTTCGCCGCCGCCGACTCGCGCCACCGCAACATGGTCTCGAAGGCGCGCCGCGCCGGCGTCGTGGCGGCGTGGAGCGCGCCCGGCGCGTGGCCCGACTTCGAGCGGCTCTACGGCGAAGCCATGCAGCGGCTCGCCGCTCCGCCGTCGCTGCGCTTCGGGTCGGCCTATTTTGCTGCATTGCAAAAAAACGACTGGGCCGAACTGGCGACGATCGCCGACGAGCGCGGCCTGTGCGCGGCGGCGGTGTTTTTGTGGGGCCCGCGCTGGGCGCACTACCACCTGTCCGCGCGCCGCGGCGACGCACCCAACTACGCCACCAACGTCCTCTTGCAAGCCGCGCTCGAGCGCGCCGCCGAGCGCCGCCTCGCCGGGCTTCACCTCGGCGGCGGCACCACCACGTCGCCCGACGATCCGCTCCTGCGCTTCAAGCGTTCGCTCGGCGGGCGGCTCTTGCAATATCGCGTGGCGCTGGTGGTGGCGGATGCTGCGGCGTACGCGGCGCTGGTGGCGGATTGGACGCGCGTGGCGGGGAGGGCGCCGTCGTGGCTGCTCGGCTATCGGCAGCCGCGGTGATCAGTCGCCGGCGCCGCCGTCGGCCGGCGGCTGCGCGCCGACGGTGAACGGCGCGGTCTCGCCCTGCTTGGTGAAGCCGTTGTTGAAGAACGCGCGCGCCACGTAGCTGCCGTCGGGGAGCCCGTCGAACGTGAGCGTGCCGGCCGCGCCGCCACCGGTGTACTGGTACGCGAGGTACGCGTCGTCGGCCGAGCCGGCGGTGGCGATCGCGATCCAGTCGTTGGAGGCGCCGAGCATCCCCGAGAACGTCACCACCACCGGCGCGCCGCTCGCGTACTGCGCGGCGTCGGTCGACAGGCTCGCCGCCGACGACGGCTCGGCGACGGTGAACGCGGCGCTCTCCGCCTGCCTGGTGAACGAGTTGTTGAAGTAGGCGCGCGCGACGTAGCTGCCGGCCGCGAGCCCGCTGAACGAGAGCGTGCCCGTCTGGTTGCCGCCGGTGTACTGGTACTGCACGAACACGTCGTCGGCCGAGCCGGCCTGCGCGACGGCGATCCAGTCGACCGCGCTGCCCGACATGCCGGCGAACGAGACCGTCACCGCGTCGGTGGTGGCGTAGCTCGGCTTGTCGGTGCTCACCGACGCGTTCGCCGCCTGCGCGCTCGCGCCGACGGTGAACGGCGCGGTCTCGGCCTGCTTGGTGTACGAGTTGGCGAAGAAGATGCGCGCCACGTACGAGCCGTCGGCCAGGCCGCTGAAGCTCGCGCTGCCGTTGACCTGCCCGCCGAGGTAGACGTACTGCGTGAAGCTGGCGTCGGGCGCGCCGGCCTGCGCGATCGCGATCCAGTCGGTGGGATCGCCCGACGCGTTGGTGTAGCTGACGGTGACGCCGCCGCCCGAGGCGTAGCTCGCGGCGTCGGTGGCCACGGTCGCCGGCCCGGTGGCGGTGGCGCTCGCGCCGACCTGGAACGCGACCTCGCCCTGCTTGGTGAAGCCGTTGTCGAAGTAGGCGCGGGCGAAGTATTTGCCGACGGGGAGGCCGGAGAACGTCAGCGAGCCGCTGGTCGCGCCGCCGGTGTACTGGTACTGCGAGTACGCGGCGTCGGGCGACGGGTTGGGCGCGATCGCGATCCAGTCGAGCGCGTTGCCCGGCATGCTGCCGAAGCTGACGATCACGTCGTCGCCGGGGTTGTACGTCGGCTGGTCGGTCGAGAGCGCGACCACGATCGTGCCGACGCGGAACACGGCCGACTCGGCCTGCTTGACGTAGGTGTTGTCGAAGTAGGCGCGCGCCACGTACTGCCCGTCGGGGAGGCCGGTGAACATCGCGGTGCCGCTCGGCGCGCCGCCGGTGAACGCGTACTGCACGTACGCGCTGTCGGGCGAGCCGGCCTGCGCGATCGAGATCCAGTCGAGCTGGTTGCCCGGCAGCCCGGAGTAGCGGACGCTGACGGCGCCGCCGGAGACGTAGGCGGCGGCGTCGGTGGAGACGGCGAGCGGACCGGCGGCCGCCTGCGGGCCGACGGTGAAGGGCGCGCTCTCGGCCTGCTTGTCGTAGCCGTTGTCGAAGAACGCGCGCGCCACGTACGAGCCGTCGGCCAGCCCGGCGAACGCGAGCGACCCGGCGAGCGCACCGCCGGTGTACGCGTACTGCACGATCGCGCCGTCGGGCGAGCCGGCCTTGCCGATGGCGATCCAGTCGAGCTGCGAGCCCGACATGCCGGCGTAGTCGATGGTCACCGACGCGCCGCTGTCGTACGCGCCGGCTTCGCTGGCGACCGAGGCCGCGCCCGCCGAGGCGATGGTGAACGGCGCGCTCTCCGCCTGCTTGACGTAGGTGTTGGAGAAGAACGCGCGCGCGACCCACGTGCCGGCGCCGATGTTGTTGAAGACGGTCGTTCCCTGGAGCCCGCTATAGGTGAAGACGAACTGCTCGTACGAGGTGTCGGGCGAGCCGGCCTGCGCGATCGCGATCCAGTCGTTGGGATCGCCCGACATGCCCGCCCAGTCGATGGTCACCGGCGAGCCGGCCGGATACGACGGCGCTTCGCTCGAGACCGTGGTGCCCGACGTGTCGGCCTGCTTCAGCGATCCGGCGGGCGGCGCGGACGCGGCGCTGCACGCGGCGAAAAAGAAGATGCAGGGCAGCAGGCGGCGAGTGTGCATGGGCGTTCTCCTTGTGCGCTGGGCTCGTCCCCTCTTCGGCGGGCGGGGGCGAAGCTTTAGCGGGCGGAGAACGTCAGAGGGCGAGGAAGTTGGCGATGACGCGCAGGCCGACGGGGCCGCTCTTTTCCGGGTGGAACTGGCAGCCGGCGACGGCGCCGTCGGCGATCGCGGCGACCAGCGGCATTTTGCCGTAGTCGACCTCGGCGAGGCGCAGCTCGGGGCGCCGCGGCTCGGTCACGTAGGAGTGGACGAAGTAGGCGTGCGCGTTCGGCTCGAGCCCGTCGAGGATGGTGCCGGCCCACGCGCGCGACGGGCGCAGCTCGGCCCAGCCGATGTGCGGGATCTTGTGCGCGCGCCCGTCGGCGGCGCGCTCCGGCACGGCCACCACGCGGCCGGCGACCAGGCCGAGCCCCGCGTGCACGCCGCGCTCGTGGCTCTCGTCGAACAGCATCTGCATGCCGAGGCAGATGCCGAGCAGCGGCCGCCCGGCGGCGACGAACGCGCGCAGCTCGTCGTCGAGGCGGCGCTCGCGCAGCTCCTTCATGCCGTCCTGGAACGCGCCCACGCCGGGCAGCACCAGCCGCTCCGCCTCGACGATCTGCCCCGGCCGCGACACGAAGCGCACCTGCGCGCCGCACTGCTCGAGCGCGCGCTGCACGCTCAAGAGGTTGCCCATGCCGTAGTCGACGACCGAGACGTACTTCACGCGTCCACCCGCACCTCGAGGCCGGCGTCGCGCGCCGCGCGCTTGACGTCGCGCACGCCCACGCGCTTGTAGTGCAGCCCGTCGGCGATCGCCACCGCGTCGGCGTGGCCGTCGCGCGTGACCTCGACCAGGTGCGCCGGCGCGCCGTAGCCGCCCGACGCGATCACCGGCACCGTCACCGTCGTCGCCACCGCGCGCACCAGCTCGACGTCGAAGCCGCGCCGCGTGCCCTCGCGATCCACCGACGTGAGCAGCAGCTCGCCCGCGCCCAGCTCCACCGCGCGCGCCGCCCACTCGACCACGTCGCGTCCGGTCTTCTCCCGCCCGTTGTCGGTGTACGCCTCCCAGCGCCCCGGCGCCACCGACTTGGCCTCGATCGACACCACCACGCACTGCGAGCCGAAGCGCGACGCAAGCTCCGAGATCAGCTCCGGCTGCTTGGTGGCCGCGGTGTTCAGCGCCACCTTGTCCGCGCCCGCGCGCAGCAGGATCTTCGCGTCCTCGACGGAGCGCACGCCGCCGCCGACGGTGATCGGGATGAACACGCGCTCGGCCGCGCTGCGCACGTGCTCGATCAGCCCGTTGCGGTTGTACAGGCTCGCCACCACGTCGAGGTAGAGCAGCTCGTCGATGCCCTCGTCGTAGTAGCGGCGCGCGTGCTCGTTGGGATCGCCGAGCACGCGCAGCCCCTCGAGGTGGATCCCCTTGATGAGGTTCGGCCCCTTGATGTCGAGCCGGGCGATGATGCGCGTCTTAGCCATTTGCCCACGGCACGTGGCGCAGCTTCCACTCGTTGTTCACGCGGTGCCACAGGTGCGGCGAGCGAAAGCGGTCGCACAGCGCCAGGAACTCGTCGCGCGTCATCGAGATGTACTCGAGGAACTCCTTCTCGTAGCGCGCGGGGTACTCGCCCTCGTAGCGCTTCATGAGCGCGATGCCCTCTTCCTTGGTGATGTGCTTGTTCCGGATCTCCTGCGCCTGGTCCATCATGCAGCGCCCGACGCCGAACTTGATGTAGCGCGTGTAGTAGAAGAAGCCGTCGATCTTGTCGTCGAGGCTGTTGTACTTCGAGTACGTGCCCTCGGTGCGCTCGGTGTTGGCCTCGAAGCCGGTGTTGTCGACGGCGTAGTAGTACGACTCCTGCGGCACCCAGCGCAGGTAGTAGCCGAGATAATGTTTCTCGATCTTGTTCTTGGCGATCTGCTCCGGATCGGCCGGCAGGTAGGCGTTGAACTCGGCGAGCGGCACGCCGTCGTCGAGGTAGTCGCCGATCGGCTTGCCGCCGAGCATCACGTCGCGCACGCCCATGCCCGCGGTCATGCCGAGCGTGTAGCCTTCGCTCTCGACGTCGTCGCCGATGGAGGCGAAGCGCGGCTGCGTGTGCGAGACCGGCTCGCCGTACTCGCCCGGCATCTCGCCGTAGAAGATGAGCGGGATGTCGTAGCGGATCGCCATCTTGGTCACGAACGTCTTCTGCCCCATGATGAACGGCTGAAACGGGTGCAAAAGATTGATGGTCGCGTTGCGCGTCAGCAGCCGGTGGATCTTGCCGTTGGGCGCGAACAAAAAGTTATCGAACCCGCCGACGGCGATCCAGTTCTGGAAGTTCTTCCAGCCGATGTCCGTGTACATGTGCGGCGCCCACGTGACGGTGAGCGGGTGCATGCCGTAGCGGTACTTCAAGACGTGCGACTGGTACGCGCTGTCCTTGCCGCCCGAGCCGCCGATGATGCAGTCGTAGGAGCCGTCGTTCTTGCGGTGGCGATCGCAAAGCTCGACGAGCTGCCGCTCGCGATCGGCCCAGTTGATGGTGCCGTCGGCCTTCCACTCGTTGACGTGGCAGGCGCGGCACACGCCCTCTTCGTCGAAGCCGATGGTCGACTTCTTCGACTTCACGTTGTGCAGGTACTCGTTGCACGACATCGGCTGCTGGTTGGAGATGTTGCACTTCGCGCAGAACTTCACCTCGCGCGGCAGCCCGTACCAGACCTCCAGGTCGGGCTTCGAGTACCTTTCGATGTTGAACGGTCGCCCCTGCATCGCTCAGCCTAGTTGTTGGTCGTTTGCGGCGGCGGCGCGGCGCCGGGATCCTTCTCGTTGCCGTCGCCCGAGTAATAGCCGTAGCGCGAATAGTAGTGGTAGCCGTAGCTGCCGCGTTTGCGCATGTCGAGATCGTTCAAGATGCAGCCGAGCACGTTGACGCCGGCGGTGGTGAGCAGGCGGCGCGCGCGCAAGAGCGCGTCCTTCGAGGTCTGCCCGCCCTTGGCCACCAGCACCGTGCCCATGGTCAGCCGCGAGAGGATCGTCGCGTCGGTGACCGCGCCGACCGGCGGCGAGTCGAAGATCACGCGGTCGTAGTGGCGCGTCAGCTCCTCGACGATGTGCGCGAACCGCTCGGCGTGCAGCAGCTCGGCCGGATTCGGCGGCGTGGCGCCGCACGGCAGCAGCGAAAGATTCGGCACGCCGGTCTCGCGCACCATGCTCAGCACGTCGGTGTCGGGCCCGCCGACGATCGCCTTCGACACGCCCTCCGACGTCGCCGGAATGCCGAACGCCTTGTTGAGCCGCGGCCGCCGCAGATCGGTGTCGACCAGCAGCACGCGCAGCCCCGAGCCCGCGAGCGTGATCGCCATGTTCACCGCCGTCGTGGTCTTGCCCTCCTGCGGGCCCGCCGAGGTGATGAGCAGCGTCTTGGCCGGCGCGTCCGGCGTCATGAACAAAAGATTGGTGCGGATCGCGCGGCAGCACTCCGCCACCGACGAGCGCGGATGGCTCAGCACGTACAGATCCTTCGAGCCGCGCTTGATCATCTCCGACAGCGCCGGCGGCGCCACCACCGGCGCCGCGTCGCCGTCCGCCGCCTCGATGGTCGGGATCACGCCGAGGAACGTCACGCCCGCCCACTTCTCGATGTCGTCCTGCGTCTTCACCGTCGAGTCGAGCATCTCGAGCAGGAACGCCAGGCCGAACGCCAGCACCAGCGCCACCAGGATCGACGTCCCGATCGCCGCCGGCACGTTGGGCGAGATCGCCGCCGACGGCACCAGCGCCAGGTCGAGGATGCGCACGTTGTTGGTCTTGAGGTGCCCGGCCAGCGACGTCTCGCGCTCGCGCCCGCCGACCTGATCCGACAGCTTCGACAGCCGATCGAAGTTGCGCTTGAGCCGGTTGTACTCGATCGCCCGCTGCTCCAGCATCAGCGACTCGTGCGTCGCGCCGTCGAGCGCCACGCGCAGATCTTTTTCCTGCTTGAGCAGCGCCGCGTACATCGCCTCGGTCGACTTCGACGACAGCGTGGCCTCGCGCACCAGGTCGGCGCGGATCGCGTCCACGCGCGCCTGCTGCGCCATCACCGTCGGGTGCTTGTCGAGGTACTTGCCGCGCAGCTCGACCAGCTTGGCGTACTGCTCGATGTACAGCTCCTTGAGCTTCTGCACCACCGGCGTATCGGAGACGCCGGGCACCGCCTCGTTCATCGGGTCGGCGTTCTTGAGCGCCGCGTACTGCTCGCGCTGCGCGCGCAGCCCGATGAGCTTGAGCTGCACCATGTTCAGCTCGTCGGAGAGCTTCTTGTGGCGCGACGACAGGTCGTTCTGCTGATCCTCGATCGGCACCGCCACCACCGAGTTCTTTTTCTTGAACTCGATCAGCGCGCGCTCGGAGTCGTTGAGCTGCTGCGTGAGATCGCCGTACTCGTCGCCCAGCCACGACGACGCGCTCTCCGACTGCGAGATGCGCCGCTCCAGGTTCCGCTTGGTGTAGACCTGCGCCATGGTGTTGGGCAGGAGCGCGGCCATCTCGGGATCGTGGTGCGCGACGGTGAGCGTGACGATGCGCGACTCGCGCACCGGGTCGACGCGCAGCACGCCCTGCAGGAAGCCGGCGGCGCGCGCCAGGTCGTCCTTCTCGGCGCAGTTCACGTCCGGCATCAGCCGGTGCATCGCCGACTCGCGCTTGCTCTCGGGGCCGACCTGGATTTCGCACAACGCGTGCGCCGTCGCCAGCGCCTGCGAGTAGCTCTTGAGCACGCGGAACTCGGTCTGCAGCGTCTCCTGCGCGCTCCACCAGTTCGACTCGATCTCGACCACGTCCTTGAAGTTCTGCCCCAGGTACTGCGGCACCGACGAGTCGATGACGATGCTGGTCTGCGCCTCGTAGACCTTCGGCTGCTTGGAGACCACGAAGCCGACCAAGAGCGGGATGGCGGTGACGATCCCGAGGATCATCCACTTGCGCTTGCGCCAGATGGTGAGCGCGTCGTTGATCGAGAAGGCCGATCCCCGACCCGCCGCGGGGTCGAGCAATTGCTGCGGTTCGCTCATGGAAGAGGTCGAGATCTAGCCCCGTCTCGGGCGCTGGTCAAGCGAGCCACCTCCTTGAGTCGCGGGCGGGCGGCCGACCGTTCACGTGATGGAGCGGGCGCGGGCGAAAAAAAAGGCCCACCGGTTTCCCGATGGGCCTTTTCCAGGCTTTACCCTGGGGGCTCGATGCTACCGGAGGCACCTCGTGGCAAAGCGCAACTGTTGACTCATTATCGTTCTCCTCCCCCGGCGCATGGCCGGCGCCCGCTGGGCCGCACGCGTGCGGGCTGCGGCGGAAGCAGGCGTTCATCAAAGGGCCTATTCGGCCCGGTTCAAGCCCCACAGCCGTTCGTCGGACGCGGGAGTCGCGGGACGGGCTGCAAAGTTGATTCTAACTCGACGGGCGCCAGGGCGCTACCTCGACCCGTAGCATCGGCGTGCGCGGGATCCTCGTCGACGCGAGCGGCGTCTGCGGATCGGCGTCGCGCTGGAACACCGCGCCGGTCGCGTTCGACGACGCCCACAGCCGCGCGTCGCCGCTCGCCGACCAGTAGCCGATCCACAGCGGGCCGCGCCCCTCGGGCACGTCCAGCTCCTCGACCACCCAGCGGCCGTCCTTTCCCGTCGACACCAGCGCCCCGTCATAGTCGTGCTGAAAGCTGGCCAGCGCGCGCCCGGGCCGCCCGTCCGGCCCCTCGGCGTAGAGCGTGAACGCGATCCGCCCCGGCTGCGCCAGCAGGAACCGCAGCCGTTTGACGTTCCACTCGGCTAAACCCGGTTCGAAGCGCATCAGCACCTCGAACGTCTGGTTCGGCGTGAGCGGCCGCTCGCTGGCGCGCCCGTCGTCGAGCTGCAGCTCGACGAGCGGAGTCTGCGGCAGGGTGCGCGCCGGGTTCGCGTGCGCGCAGCCGGTGATCGCCAACACCAACACCAAGCGCTTCATCGATCGTGTGTTGCTCTACGCCTCGGTGATGTTCTCGCCGTCGGCGCGATAGCCGCGCCCGCAGGCGGCGCACCAGCCGGCGCCGTGCTCCATGTGCAGCCGCACGCCGCAGCGGCACATCCAGCCGGCCTGGCGCGCCGGCACGCCGAACACCAGCGCGTACGCCGGCACGTTGGCCGTCACCACCGCGCCCGCGCCGATGAACGCGTAGGCGCCGATGTCGTGCCCGCACACGACGGTGACGTTGGCGCCGATGGTCGCGCCGCGCCCGATGCGCGTCGGCAGGTACTCGTCCTTGCGCGAAATCTCCGAGCGCGGATTGACCACGTTGGTGAACACCGCGCTCGGCCCGATGAACGCGTGGGCGTCGATCACCACGCCGTCGTAGACCGAGACGTTGTTCTGGATGCGCACGTTCTCGCCGATCACCGCCGTCGGCGCGACGTAGACGTTCTGGCCGAGCGTGCAGTCGGCGCCGATGCGCGCGCCTTTCGACACGTGCGAGAAGTGCCAGATCTTGGTGCGGTCACCAATCACGGCACCGTCGTCGACGATCGCCGACGCGTGTTTGAAGTAGCGTTCGCTCAATTCAGTCTTCGCCAATCAGTCTTCGCCAAATTTTGCCATCATCGCCGCGAGCGACGCATGAGCCACGGCATCGACCTGCTCGGGCGTCGCCGGCGGCGGCGCGGCAGCCTCCCGCTTATCATAAAGCTCGGGCGGAATCTCGTCGAGAAAGCGGCTGGGCGAGCGCGGCCGGGCCGAGGCGCGCGACGAGCGCGTTCGCGCCCAGCTCATATAAAGGATCTCGCGGGCGCGCGTGATGCCGACGTACATCAGGCGGCGCTCCTCGCCGAGATCGGCGGCCGCGGGATCGTCGGTGTCGGGATCGTTCGGATAGAGCGTGCGCCGGTGCGGGATCAGCTCCTCCTCGAGCCCGACGAGAAACACCACCGGGAACTCGAGCCCCTTGGCGCCGTGCAGCGTGACGAGCGTGACCGTGTCGGCGGGGTTCACCTCGGCGTCGGCGTCGTTCGACTGCAGCATCAGGCGGTGCAGGAACTGGTTGAGGTCGCGCCCCTCGCGCTGCTCGAAGCGCTCGAGCGAGTCGAGGAAGCCCTCGAGGTTCTCCAGCCGCCGCTGCGCCTGCATCGGGCTGCCGGCCGCGCCGCGCAGATCGTCGGGCAGCCCCGCCGCCTCGAGGAACTCGCGCGCGGCCGCCTTGAGCCCGGTGCGCGAGCCGAGCAGCGCGCGCCCGCGATCGATCAGATCGACGAAGCCGGTCACCGCCGCGCGCGACTTGCCCGCCAGGTCGTCGACGGGCGCGCCCGCCGCCACCGGCACCGCGTCGAACAGCGACTGCGTGCGCGCGCGCGTGCAGGCGTCGAACAGCGATATTTTGTGCGTCGCAGCAAACTGCGCCAGCCGCTCGATCGTCGTCGAGCCGATGCCGCGCGCCGGGTAGTTGATCACGCGCCGCAAGCTGATCTCGTCGCGCGGCGACAGCGCCAGCTTGAGGTACGCGATCGCGTCCTTCACCTCCTTGCGATCGAAGAACGACGTCCCGCCGATGACCTTGTAGTTGAGCCGCTGCGTCCTGAGCGCCTCCTCGAGCGGCTTGGCCTGGATGTTCGAGCGGTACAGCACCGCGCAGTCGCCCGGCTTGTACCCGCGCGTGCCGCAGAGCAGCTCGATCTCCTCGGCCACGAAGCGCGCCTCGCCCTCCGCGTCCTCGGCCACCACCAGCTTGAGTTTCTCGCCGGCGCGCCGCGCGGTCCACAGCCGCTTCGGGTGGCGCTTGGGGTTGTGCGCGATCACGCCGTTGGCCGCGTCGAGGATCGACGGCGTCGAGCGGTAGTTCTCCTCGAGCTTGACCACGCGCGCGCCGGGGAAGTGCCGCTCGAACTCGAGGATGTGCCCCGCCTCCGCGCCGCGCCAGCCGTAGATCGACTGGTCGTCGTCCCCGACGACGCACAAATTTTTGTGCACTGCAACAAGGTGGCTCATGAGCAAGAACTGCGCGCGGTTCGTGTCCTGGTACTCGTCGACCATCACCCAGCGCCAGCGCGCCTGCCAGCGCGCGCGCACCTCGGCGTCGCGATCGAGCAGCCGCACGGTCTCGGTGATCAGGTCGTCGAAGTCGAGCGCGTGAAAGCTGCGCAGCGCCGCCTGGTACTTCGGGTACACGTCGGCGGCGATCAGGTCGTACTCGTGATCGCCCGCCTCGGCGGCGTACTCCTCGGGCGAGACGAACGCGTTCTTGGCGCGGCTGATGCGAAACAGGATCGCCTTGACGTCGAAGCGGCGATCGTCGACCGACACGCGCCGCAAGATCTCGCGCACGGTGCCGAGCTGATCCGACGCGTCGTAGATGGTGAAGCCCGAGGCGAGCCCGAGCGCCTCGCGCTCCGCTTTCAGGATCGACAGGCCGAGCGAGTGGAACGTCGACAGCGTCAGCCCGCGCCCGCCGCGCCCGACCAGCTTCGCCACGCGGTGCTGCATCTCGTCGGCGGCCTTGTTGGTGAACGAGACCGCCAGCACCTCGTCGGGCCGCGCGCCGCGCTCGAGCAGGTGCGCCACGCGATAGGTGATCACGCGCGTCTTGCCCGAGCCGGCGCCGGCCAGCACCAGCACCGGTCCGCTGGTGGCCTCGACCGCCTCGCGCTGCGGCGGATTCAGCTCGTCCAGGCGCAGCATCGGCACCGGGTTAGCCTGCCCAGGCGATTTCCCGATCACAAGCTTGAAAAGCGCGCGCGGGTTAAAATCGCCGCGTGACCGGGATCGAGGCGCGCTATCACGAGCTCGTCGAGGAGCTGGAGCGCGACGGCGTGCGGCTCCGGCTCAAGCACGAGGTGTGGCACCAGCGCGCGATCGATCGTCTGCTGCGCGCGCTCACGCTCGGCGGACAGGGCCACTACCTCGCGCGCTACGTGACGACCATCGGGCGCACGATCTACCTGACGCCCGACTGGCACGCGCGCGCCGTCGAGGATCGCTGGATGACGCTGCGCCACGAGCGCGTGCACCTCGATCAGTTCCGCCGCTACGGGCTGGTGCCGATGGCGATCGCGTACCTGCTCCTGCCGTTTCCCGTCGGGCTGGCGTGGTGCCGCATGGCGCTCGAGCGCGCGGCCTACGCCGAGACGGTGCGCTGCGCGTTCGAGCTCGGCGGGCGCGCGGCCACCGATCGCCTGCGCGCGCACGTGATCGCGCAGTTCACGTCCGGCTCGTACGGGTGGATGTGGCCGTTTCCGCGTGCCGTCGCCCGCTGGTACGATCGCCTCGTCGACGAATTGGAGTGAGCGAATGCGATGGCGCGCGATCCCCGTGGCCGTAGCCGTAGCCGTAGCCGTAGCCGCCGCCGGCTGCGCCAGCACCTCGTACGTCGTCGAGCAGCCGCCGCTCGACGCCGCCCGCGCGCGCGGCGATCGCCGGGCGCTCGTGCCCGCGCAGCTCTCCGGCTCCGGCGCGCCGGTGTTCGTCGAGGCCGGCGCGGTGCGCGACGACGGCCTCGGCCGCGCGCACATCATCAACCGCACGATCATCACCGGCTACGTCCTCCTCGGCGTCGGCGCGGCGCACGTCGCCGCCGCGATCCCGCTGTTCATCACCGACGGCAACTGCCACGGCGTCGACAGCTGCGGCTTGGGCACCGTCATCGGCGGCATCGTCGCCGGCTTCGGCGTCGCGTGGCTGGTCATCGGCGCGGCCGTCGCGCTCACCGGCACGTATGTCCGCCCGCACGAGTGGCGCCGCTCGCCGCCGCGCGCCGCCCGGCTCGGCGCCGACGGAGCGCTGCACTTCTGACGTTGCCTTCGCCGCCCGCATTTCCTACATTCGTCGCGTGCGCCGCTCCACCGTCGAGAGAAACACCAGCGAGACGCAGATCCGCGTGAGCCTCGAGCTCGACGGCTCGGGCCGGCGCTCGGTCGAGACGCAGCTGCCGTTTTTCACCCACATGCTCGACGCGTTCGCGCGCCACGGCCTCTACGATCTCGAGCTGCGCGCGTCGGGCGACGTCGACATCGACGGCCACCACGTGGTCGAGGACGTCGGACTCTGCCTCGGCGACGCGTACGCGCAGGCGCTCGGCGACAAGCACGGCATCCGCCGCTACGGCGAGTGCACGGTGCCGATGGACGAGACGCTGGCGCAGGCGGTGGTCGATTTCTCGGGGCGCCCGGCGCTGGTCTGGCGCGTCGACGGCATCCAGGGCAAATGGGTCGGCGGCTTCGACGCCGAGCTGGCGCACGAATTTTTTCAGGCGTTCGTGAACCGCTGCCAGTGCAACCTGCACCTGCGCCTGCACTACGGCGAGAACGCGCACCACATCCTCGAGGCGCTGTGGAAGGCGTTCGCGCGCGCCACCATGGACGCCTCGCGCATCGACCCGCGCTCCGAGGGCGTGCCGTCGACCAAGGGCACGCTCACCGGATGATCGCAGTCGTCGACGCGGGGCTCGGCAACTTGCGCTCGGTGGTGCGCGCGCTCGAGGCCACGGGCACGCGCGAGCGCGTCGAGTTGGTTTCGGCGCCCGAAGGATTGCGCGACGCCTCGCGCGTGGTCGTGCCGGGGCAGGGCGCCTTCGGCGACGCGGCGGCCGCGCTGCGCCCCGACTCGCCGCTCGGCGCCGCGATCCTCGACGGCGTGCGCGCCGGCAAACCGTACCTCGGCATCTGCCTCGGCATGCAGGTGCTCTTCCAGTCGAGCGAGGAGTCGCCCGGCCATCCCGGCTTCGGCCTGTACGCCGGCAGCGTGCGCCGTTTGCCGTCGGGGCTGGTCGACTCGACCGGCCGCCGGCTCAAGGTGCCGCACATCGGCTGGAGCCCGATCGCGGTGCGCGGCGGCGCGCACCCGGCGCTCGACGTCGACGATCCGTGGTTCTACTTCGTGCACAGCTTCCATGCGCGGCCCGACGACGAGTCGCTGATCGCGGCGGTGGCGGCGTTCGGCGGCACGCCCATCACCGCGGCGGTGGCGCGCGGCAACGTGCTCGGCGTGCAGTTCCACCCCGAGAAGAGCCAGCGCGCCGGCCAGAAGTTCCTGCGCGCCTGGATGGCGTCGCCATGCTGATTATTCCGGCGATCGATCTGCTCGGCGGAAAAGTGGTGCGGCTCGTCGAGGGGAAACGCGAGAGCGCGACCGTGTACTCGGACGATCCGGCGGCGGTGGCGCGTGGCTTCGTCGCCGAAGGCGCCGCGCGGCTGCACGTGGTCGATCTCGACGGCGCGTTCAGCGGCAAGCGCGAGAATAATATTGCAGTGCAGCAAATCCTGGCGACCGGCGCGCGCGTGCAGCTCGGCGGCGGCGTGCGCGATCTCGAGACCTGCAAGCGGCTGCTCGACGAGGGCGTGCACCGCGTCGTCGTCGGCACGCTCGCCGCCAGCGCGCCGGACACGTTCCTCGCCGCCGATCCGGCGCTGCTCGCGCGCGTCATCGTCGCCGTCGACGCGCGCGACGGCCGCGTCTTCGTCGAGGGCTGGGATCGCGAGACCGCGCTCGACGCAGCGGTGCTCATCGGCAAGCTGGCGCGGCGCGTGGCCGGCGTGCTCTACACCGACATCGCGCGCGACGGGCGCGGCAACGGACCGAACGTCGTGCAGTCGGCGCGGCTCGCGCGCGCGATCGCGCCGGTCGAGCTGATCGCGTCGGGTGGCATCGGCAGCCTCGACGATCTGCGCGCGCTGCGCGACGCCGGTGTGCCCGCGTGCGTGGTCGGCCGCGCGCTCTACGAAAACAAGTTCACGCTCGCGCAGGCGATCGAGGCGGCGCGATGACCGCGCGGCGGATCATCCCGTGCCTCGACGTGGCGGGCGGGCGCGTGGTCAAGGGCGTGCAGTTCGTCGCGCTCCGCGACGCCGGCGATCCGGTGCAGATCGCCGCCGCCTACGACGCGGCCGGCGCCGACGAGCTGTGCTTCCTCGACATCGGCGCGTCGCACGAAGAGCGCGAGACCATCTACGACGTGGTGGCGCGCACCGCCGAGCAGGTGTTCATGCCGCTCACCGTCGGCGGCGGCGTGCGCGCCGTCGAGGACGTGCGAAAACTTTTGCTGTGCGGCGCCGACAAGGTGGCGATCAACAGCGCCGCCGTCGCCGATCCGACGTTGATCACGCGCGCCGCCGAGCACTACGGCTCGCAGGCGATCGTGGTGGCGATCGACGCGCGCAAAAAAGACAACGGCTGGGAGGTCTACATTAATGGAGGCCGCAAGGCCACCGGCCTCGACGCCGTCGAGTGGGCCGCGCGCGTGGTCGACGCCGGCGCCGGCGAGCTGCTGGTCACCAGCATGGATCGCGACGGCACGCGCGCCGGCTACGATCTGCCGCTCACGCGCGCCATCGCCGACGCGGTGAGCGTGCCGGTGATCGCCTCGGGCGGCGTCGGCACGCTCGAGCACCTGCGCGAGGGCCTGGTCGAAGGCGGCGCCGACGCGGTGCTGGCGGCGTCGATCTTCCACTTCGGCGAATTCTCCGTCGCGCAGGCCAAGGCGTTCCTGGCGCTGGCGGGCGTGCCGATCCGCCCGGGCAGGCCCGGATGAGCGCGACACCAAAGCCGAGCGATGACCGCAGGCTCACGCCCGCCGTCGTGCAGGACGCGCTCACCGGCCGCGTACTGATGCTCGCGTACATGGACGACGAGGCGCTCGCCCGCACGCGCGAGACCGGCGAGGTGCACTTCTGGTCGCGCTCGCGCAACGCGCTGTGGAAGAAGGGCGAGACGTCCGGCCACACGCTCGCGCTCGTCGAGCTCAAGGCCGACTGCGACGCCGACACGTGGCTGGTGCGCGCCGTGCCGCGCGGGCCGACGTGCCACACCGGCTCGGAGACGTGCTTCGGCACCGACGGAGTGGAGCCGCCGCCGAGCGAGCTGGAGTCGCTCTACCGCACCATCCTCGAGCGCAAGGCCGCGCCGCCCGGCACGCGCTCGTACGTGCGCACGCTGCTGGAGAATCCGATGCGCGTGCCGGAAAAGATTCTCGAGGAGGCCGGCGAGCTGGCGGTCGAGCTGGCGGCGGGCGCGGTCGATCGCGAGCGCGTGATCGCCGAGGCCGCCGACGTGCTGTTCCACGTGCTCGTCGGGCTGGCCGATCACGGCGTGACGCTCGCCGACGTCGAGCGCGAGCTGCACCGCCGCGCCGGCACCTCGGGCCTCGACGAGAAGGCGTCGCGCCGCCAGTGACCCGGCGCGCCATCGTGGTGATCGTGATCGCCGCGGTGATCGTCGTCGGCGGAGCGGGCGTGACGCTGCTGGCGCTCGTCGGAGCGCGCGCGGGCGAGCGGCTCGAGATCGCGCGGGCGCACGCCGCGCGGCAGGCGATGAAGAACCTGCGCGCGGCGATCGCGAACTATCGCGCCGACCACGTCGAGTGCCCGCGCGATTTGCACGCGCTCGTCGAGGCGCGCTACCTCACGCGCGACGCGCTCGATCCGTGGGGCGAGCCGTACGTGATGATCTGTCCGGCGACGCACGCCGAGCTCGACGCCGCCGACCTGCTCTCGAAAGGGCCCGATCGCGTGCAGGGCACCGCCGACGATCTGCATTCGTGGGACGCGCCGTGAGCGCCACCGTCGGAGAGATCCTCGGCCCCGGCGGCCTGCTCGCGCGCGCGCTGCCCGGCTACGAGCCGCGCCCGTCGCAGGTGGAGATGGCCGAGCGCGTGGCCGAGGCGCTGGCGTCGCGCCGCCCGCTGATCGTCGAGGCGGGCACCGGCACCGGCAAGACGCTGGCCTACCTCGTGCCCGCGATCTTGAGCGGCATGAAGGTGGTGATCTCGACGGGCACCAAGAATTTGCAGGAGCAGATCTACCGCAAAGACCTGCCGCTGCTCGCCGCCGAGCTGCCGCAGCCGTTCACCGCCGCGTGCATGAAGGGCATCTCGAACTATCTCTGCCTGCGTCGCTTCGGCGAGCACGACACGCGCGAGGCGGCGCGCGGGGCGATCGACTCGACGCTCGATCAGATCCGCGCCTGGGCGCTCGCCACCGAGACCGGCGATCGCGCCGAGCTGCCCGAGCTCTCCGACGAGGCGCCGATCTGGCGCGAGGTCTCGGCGACGGCGGAGACGCGCCTCGGCACGCGCTGCCCGCACTTCGAGCGCTGCTTCGTGACGCAGGCGCGGCGGCGCGCGCAGTCGGCCGACCTGGTGATCGTCAACCACCACTTGTTCTTCGCCGACCTGGCGCTGCGCGCGGCGTGGCCGCAGGCGCAGCTCCTGCCGGCGTACGAGGCGGTGATCTTCGACGAGGCGCACCAGCTCGAGGACGTGGCGTCCGATTATTTCGGCGTCGGCGTGTCTTCGCTGCGGCTGCTGGCGCTCGGGCGCGATCTGGCGCGCGCGGTGGCGTCGGGCAACGCGCCCGATCGGCTGGCGCAGACCGCGGCGCACGTCGACGCGCGCGCGGCGGCGCTGTTCGAGGCGCTGCGCCCGCGGCTGGGCGGCGCGCGCGAGCGTCCCGGCCAGCCCGCCGGCGAGTCGCGCGTCACCGTCGACGCGGCGACGTGGCAGGGCGAGCCCGAGGCGGCCGCGCTCCGGCTCGACACCGCGCTCGAAGAGCTCGAGAGCGCGCTCGGCAGCGTGCACGCGTCGGCGCTCGCCGACGGCGGCGAGGAGGCCGAGTCGTTAAAAGGCCGCGCTTCGGCGATCCGCGGCGATCTGGCGCTGCTCGTCGACGGCGCGCAGAAGTTCGATCGCCGCCACGTCTTCTGGGCCGAGCTGCGCGGGCGCACCGTGATGCTGCACGCCTCGCCGATCGACGTCGCCGACATCGTGCGCGACAAGCTGCTGTCGCAGGTCGAGGCGGCGGTGTTCACCTCGGCGACGCTGGCGGCGGGCGGCAGCTTCGAGTTCGTGCGCGCGCGCCTCGGCCTCGACTCGGCGATGGAGGCGCGCCTGCCGTCGCCGTTCGACTACGCGCGCCAGGCGGTGCTCTACCTGCCGCGCGATCTGCCCGAGCCCGCCGACGAGGCGTTCGCCGCCGCCGCCGCCGAGCGCATGCGCGAGCTGGTCGAGATCACCGACGGGCGCGCGTTCCTCCTCTTCACCAGCCACCGCCAGCTCAAGCGCGTGCTCGAACTCTTGCGCCACGATCTGAAGCAGCCGTTGCTCGTCCAAGGCGAGCGCCCCAAGCACCTGCTCGTCGAGGAGTTCAAGCGCCGCGTCGGCTCGGTGCTGTTCGCCACCGCCAGCTTCTGGGAGGGCGTCGACGTCGTCGGCGAAGCGCTGTCGCTCGTCGTCATCGACAAGCTGCCGTTCGCCCCGCCGGACGATCCGCTCACCGCCGCGCGCGCGCGCCGGCTGGAGGAGGAGGGGCGCGACGCGTTCGGCGAGTACCACCTGCCGCGCGCCGCGCTCGCGCTCGCGCAGGGATTCGGGCGGCTGATCCGCCACCGCGACGATCGCGGCATCGTGGCGCTGCTCGACAAGCGCGCGTCGACCAAGGGCTACGGCCGGCGCGTGCTGGCCGGCCTGCCGCCCGACTGCCCGCGCACCGCCGCGCTCGACGACGTGCGCAAATTCTGGAAGCGGCCATGAGCGCGATCGGCGCCGAATGGCTGATCGCAGCCGCTTTAGCCGGTGGGTTTCTCCTCGGCTCGATCCCGTTCGGCGTGGTATTCGCGAAGTTGCGCGGCGTCGATCTGCAGAAGGTCGGCTCCGGCAACATCGGCGCCACCAACGCCGCGCGCGCGCTCGGCCGCGGCATCGGCGTGCTGGTCCTCCTGTGCGACGCGGGAAAAGCCGCGCTGCCGATCGTGCTCGCGCGCCGCCTGCTCGCCGGCGAGCCGCGCCTCGACTGGATCCTCGCGGCGATCGGCGGCGGCGCGGTGCTCGGCCACATGTTCTCGCCGTGGCTGCGCGGACGCGGCGGCAAGGGCGTGGCCACCGGCTTCGGCACGTTCCTGGTGCTGGCGCCGTTCCCGGCGGCGATCGCGGCGGGCGCGTGGGTGCTGCTCTACGCGCTGTCGCGCATCTCGTCGGTGGGATCGCTCACCGCGCTGGCGGTGCTGCCGGCCGCGCTGGCGCTGCACCACGAGCCGCGCGCGTACCTGGCACTGGTGCTGGCGCTCGATCCGGTGATCCTCTGGAAGCACCGCGACAACATCCGCCGCCTCGTGCGCCGCGAAGAGACGAAGGTCTGATCGGCGCTACAGCGCGTCGCCGGTGGGCGCGACCACGTGGCCCTGGCTCTGCGCCGCGTGCAGGAGCGCGGTGAGCGGCCGCCCCGCCGTCGGATGGATCAGCTTGGCGTCGATGTCGATCAGCGGCGCCAGCGCGAACGCCCGCTCGTGCAGCCGCGGGTGCGGCACCTCGAGCTCGGGCTCGGCGTGCCGCAGCTCGCCGCGCGCGCCCATCATCAGCACGTCGAGGTCGAGCGTGCGCGGCCCCCAGCGCACCTTCTCCTGGTCACGCGCGCGCCCGAAGTCGATCTCGATCTGCTGGCACGCGCGCAGCAGCGCCGCCGGATCGAGATCGCTCTCGAGCACCATCACCGCGTTCAAGAACGGCGGCTGCGGCGGCCCGCCGACGGCGGAGGCGGCGAACACGCGCGAGCGCGCCATGACGATGCCCAGGCTCTCGAGCGCGCGCGCCGCGCCGCGGATCGTGCCCAGCCGGTCTCCGACGTTGGAACCGAGCCCGATCCAATAGCGCACGCGTCCACGTTAGCATTCTCGGCCGGCCGCGCGCGAGAGTTTCTGGCGCGACATTTCAAAACACGTTCGAGTAGGATGCGTGCGTGCTGAGGCTGCTGCTCGTCGCCACGCTGACCGGCTGCACCACCGCGGTGGGCGCGGTGCCGTTCCTGTTCGCGCGCGAGATCTCGCGGCGCACCTACGATCTGCTGCTCGGGTTCGGCGCCGGCTTGATGCTGGCGGCGGCGACGCTCGGGCTCCTGCCGGCGGCGCTGCGCGGCGTGCGCGTCGACGACGCGGTCGACGCCTTTCGGCTGGCGCGCGCGCTCGGCGGATTCGCCGCCGGCGTGGCGCTGCTGGCGCTCCTCGATCGCTTGATCCCGCACCTGCACGCCGGCGGGCACCTGCAGCACCAGGAGGCGGGCGAGCACGGCGAGCACGCGAACTGCGATCACAAGGACGTCGACGATCGCGCGCGCCACCAGGGGCTGCTGGTGCTGGGCGCGATGTCGCTGCACCGGCTGCCGGAGGGGTTCGCCATCGGCGCCGGTTTCGCCGCCGGCGCGCTGCGGCCGCTCGGCATCATGCTGGCGGTGGCGGTGGCGGCGCAGAACGCCGTCGAGGGCGCGGTGATGGCGGCCCCGCTTCGCCGCGGCGGGCTCGGGCCGATCCGGCTGCTGCTGGTGGTCGGCGCGACCGGGCTGACGGTGCCGGCGGCGGCGCTCGCCGGCTATTTTCTCTCGGGCGCGAACCCCGGCGCGCTGCCGATCGTGCTCGCGCTCGCCGCGGGCGCGCTCATCTACCTCACGTGCAACGAGATCATCCCCGAGTCACACAGCCACGCCAACGAGCGCCGCGCGACCTTCGGGCTGATCAGCGGCTTCGTGCTGATCATTCTCTTGCAGGTGCTGACCGGTCACGCCGACTAGGATTCGCGGGTCGCTTCGTCGTGGAGCGCGGCGAGGTCGCGGGTCAGTTCGGCGAGCGCGGCAGCGCCGTGGCCGTCCGGATCTTCGGCGGCGCGCTGCCACTCGGCGCGCGCCAGCGCCAGCCGCTCGAGCGCGTCGCGCAATAGCTCGGCGGTGGTCGCGCCGCGCGCGGTCGCCAGCACCTGCTCCGCCAGCGACGCCGCGCGGAGCTGCGCGTCGCGCCCGAGTCGATCGCCGAGCTCGAGCTGGCGCAGGATGAGCTGCTGCACGCGCCGCACGAGCGTCTCGTAGTCCATCAGCGGCGCGCTCGCGGCGCGGGCGCGATCACGGGCGCGAGACGCACGTCTCCGCCACGCGCGCGCCGACGCGGCCGTGCTGATCGACGCGCCGGTCGAGGTAGACCTTCATGATCGCGTCGCAGAGGATCACGGCGCGGTGCAGATCGTCGTCGCGCACCTCGAGCTCGACGAGCTGCGACTGGCCGCGCCGGCGCGCGCGCACCTTGCCGTCGAGATCCAGCTCGGCGGCGAGGCCGAGCTCGCGCGACACACGCTGCGCGATGGCGCGGCTCGGCAGCACCTGGAGCTGCGTCTCCATCGACAGCGACGGATCGATCTCGAGCGCGCCGATCGCGACGTGCTGCCGCTCGCAGCCGGCGGCCGCCAGCATCGACGCAAACGCCGACGCGATCGCAAACGCGAACGCGTCGCGCTTCACAGCTTGACGTTCTTCACGCGCTCGGCGGCCTCGGCCATACGCGCGCGATCGGCGCACAGCGTGAGCCGCACGAACCCTTCGCCGCACGCCCCGAAGCCCGTCGCCGGCGTGGCCACCACGCCCGCGTCGACGAGCAGCTTGGAGGCGAACTCGATCGACGAGTAGCCGCGCGGGCACGCCACCAGCACGTAGAACGTCGCCTTCGGCTCCAGCACCTCGAAGCCCGCCGCGCGCAATCCGCCGCACAACACGCCGCGCCGCTCGCGGTAGATCTTGCGCGACTCCTCGACGCACGCCTGCGACGACGAGAGCGCCGCCACCGCCGCCGCCTGCACCGCCTCGAACGCGCCCGAGTCGGTGTTGGTCTTGACCTTGCCGAGCCCGCCGACGAGCGCCGCGTTGCCCACCGCGAAGCCGATGCGCCAGCCGGTCATGTTGTACGTCTTCGACAGCGACTGGAACTCGATGCCCACGTCCTTGGCGCCGTCGACTTCCAGGAACGAGGGCGGCGGCTCGACGTCGTAATAAATCTCCGAATACGCGACGTCCGAGGCAATGATCACGTCAAAGCGCTTTGCAAAGTCGACGACCTCTTTGTAAAAGTCGCGCGTCGCCAACGCGGCGGTCGGGTTGTTCGGATAATTGATCCACATCATCTTGGCGCGCTTCGCCACGTCCGCGGGGATCGCCTTCAGATCGGGCAAGAAGCCATTTTCCCGTCGGAGCGGCACGGTGTACACCTCGCCGCCCACGAAGCGCGTCCAGGTCGCGTACACCGGGTAGCCGGGATCCGGCACCAACACCAAATCGCCCGGATTCAAGATCGCCACCGGAAAGTGCGCAATGCCCTCTTTGGAGCCAATCAAAGCGCAGCACTCTTTGTCGGCGTCCAATCCGCGCACGTTGAATCGCGACGCATACCAATCGACCGCCGCCTGGCGGAACGCCGGCATGCCCTCGTACGACGGGTAGCGGTGGTAGCGCGGCTCGGCGGCGGCGGCCTGCATCGCCTGAACGATGTGCGCCGGCGTCGGCAGATCGGGATCGCCGATGCCGAGATCGATCAGATCGCGCCCCTGCTTGCGCAGCTCCGACTTCTTGCGATCGATGTCGGCGAACAGGTACGGGGGCAACTCGCGGATGCGCGCGGCCAGCTCGATCTTCATAGCGACTCCTCCACGACGGGGTTGCGCAGGATGCCGATGCCTTCGATCTCGATCTCGACGACGTCGCCGGGCGCGATCGGCCCGACGCCCGACGGCGTGCCGGTGGTGATCAGGTCGCCGGGCTCGAGCGTCATCACGCGCGACACGGTCTCGATCACGCGCGCGATCGAGAAGATCAGATCGCTGGTGCGCGAGTCCTGGCGCGTCTCGCTGTTGAGGCGCGTGCGGAGGCGCAGGTTCGACGCGTCGAGCCCGCACACCACCCACGGCCCGACGGGGCAGAAGGTGTCGAACCCCTTCGCGCGCGTGAACTGCCCGTCTTTTTTTTGCAGGTCGCGCACGGTGACGTCGTTGACGATGGTGTAGCCGAACACGTAGTCGAGCGCCTCGGCCTCGCGCACGCGGCGCGCGCGCTTGCCGATCACCACGCCCAGCTCGCCCTCGTAGTCGGTGCGCTCGAAGCCGCGCGGCCGCACGATGCCCGCGCCCGGGCCGATGAGCGCCGTGGTCGGCTTCATGAACAGCAGCGGCTCGTCGGGGAGCGGCTTCTTCATCTCGAGCGCGTGCGCGCGGTAGTTGGTGCCGACGCCGAGGATCTTGGTCGGCTCGCACGGCGCCAGGATCGGCGCGTTGGCCATCGGGATCTCGTAGAGGACCGCGGGCGGCTGGCGATCGGTGACCGGATCGCGATCGAGGATCTCGATCCGCTCGTCGAAGACGCGGCCCCAGCGAGGCAAACCCTGGTGGTGAACGCGCGCATAACGGACTGTCATGGCCGGCGCTTATAGCACAACCCGCGGCGTGTGGCGGTCGTCTCCCGTCGGTGCTAAACTCGTTCTCCGCCATGCCACAACCCGGGACCCTGCTCGTCATCGGCGGCAACGACCGCGGCAAGCGCTTCGATCTCGCCCTGCCGGAGAACCGCGTCGGGCGCGGCACCGATCAGGACGTGGTGCTCTCGGACATCGCGGTGTCGCGGCGCCACGTCACGATCCTGATGGAGGGGCCGCGCTACCGGCTCAAGGATCTCGGCTCCGGCAACGGCACGCTGGTGAACGGGCAGCGCATCCAGAGCCACCTGCTCACCGACGGCGACGTGATCGAGATCGGGCAGACGGTGATGCGCTTCGATCATCCGGCGTCGCGCGGCGTGGCGCAGGCCTCGCCCAACATGCCGACGATGAATCAGCCGCAGCCGGCGCCGCTCCTGCCGCCGCCTTCGCAGCCGCAGCAGTTCTCGCAGCCGACGGTGGCGCCGCCGATGCCTCCAATATCCGGAGGTCGGCAGCAGCAGTTCACCGGTTCGGGCGCGATCCCGGCGCCGTCGCCGTTCGGCGCGCCGATGGGGATGCCGATCGAGACGCCGTCCGATGCGGTGAGCGTGCCGACGGGGATGCCGCAGCGCGCGGCGCCGTTCACCGGGCAGACCACCGGGCCGGCGGGGCTGGCGGCGCTGCTCGATACGCCGCTCAAGCAGATGCTGGTGTTCGGCGCGATGGGGTTCTTGTGCATCGTCGCGGTGATCACGATCCTCGCGCGCACGGTGTTCGCCAAGGCGCCGGTGGTGGCGAGCGAGGCGGAGGAGCTGTACCGGCAGGGGCTGCACGAGTTCGCCGGCGGCGACTACGAGCGGGCCAAGGTGGTGCTGGCGGAGGCGCTCAAGCTGGCGCCCGACTCGCCGGAGATCGCGCGCTACGCGTCGCTGTGCGACGGTGAGATCCACGCGCGCGGGGTGATCAAGAACGCCGAGCACGCGCTCGCCGGGCACCAGTACGGCGAGGCGCTCAAGGCGCTGGCGACGGTCGATTCGTCGAGCGTGCAGTTCGAGCAGGCGCAGCAGCTGCGCAAGGCGAACGCGACGCGCGCGGCGGAGGCGTACGTCGAGGACGCGCGGCGCATGCTGCCCGACGATGCCGACGGTGCGCGCGCGAAATTGAGCGACGCGCTGTCGCTCGATCCGTCGAACGCCGACGCGGCGAGCATGCTCGCCAAGCTGAAGTCGGGCGTGATGCCGACCGCGGTCGCGGCCAAGGAGCCGGTCGAGACGGCGCCGGTCGCGCCGAAGACGTCGCCGCATCATCCGAAGGACGACGGGCTCGCGCCGGTGAAGGTGCCGAAGCAGACGGCGCAGAAAGAGCCGAAGGAGCCGAAAGAGCCGAAGGAGCCGGCCACCGCGCCGCCCGCCGGCGGAGGCGCGCTCTCGGGCGCGGCGCTGGCGGCGTACAAGAACAAGGACTTCGTCACCGCCGAGAAGCTGACGCGGCAGGAGGCGTTCAAGCAGGACCCGAAGACCTCCGCGAAGACGATCGCGACGGCGAACCAGGTGCGCGATCTGCGCGGGCTGCTCGACAAGGCGGCGGGCGAAGAGACCAAGAGCCCCGACGCGGCGATGAAGGACTACAACGACGCGATCGCGCTCGACGCGCGGCTGGGCAAGGGCGCCAACGCGGGGTTCCTCAAGTCGAAGATCGGCAAGGTCGAGGTGCTGAGCGCGCAGGCGGCGTTCAACGCGGGCAAGTACGACGTCGCGTTCACCACCATCACCGCGGCGCAGAAGCACGGCGGCGGCGACGGCGGGCTGCCGAAGCAGCTCGAGTCGAAGGCGGCCGAGCTGGTGGCCAAGGGGCTCGGCTTGCAGAAGTCGAACGTGAACCAGGCCAAGACGTACTGGCGCATGGTGGTGCACATGGTGCCGACCACCTCGCCGAGCTACGGCAAGGCGTACGGGCTGCTCAACTCGGGCGGCACGGCGCACAAAGACGAAGACGAGAACTAACCGGCGGCGTTTTGCCGCAGCGGTTCGTGAGCGGCAATTTGCCGCAGCGGCGTTTTGCCGCAGCTACGGGCGCGCGGCGGCGGCGGCGATCACGTCCTTGGTGGAGATGGTGCCGACGAAGCGGTTGCCTTCGCGCGGCGAGACCACCGGCAGGCGCGTCGAGTCGGCGGCCAGCGCGCGGCGCGTGACCTCCCACAGCGACGCGTCGACGGAGACCGCCGGCGCCGGGCGCATCAGGTCGGCGGCGATGATCAGCTCCAGCTCCGGCTGATCGGCCAGCGTCTCGCCGACGGTGGCCTGCGGGATCGCGCCCGAGAGGCGGCCGTCGGCGTCGACCACGAACAGATCGTCGCCGTCGGCGAGCCGCGCCAGCGCCAGCACCACGTCATCGAACGGCGCGCCCGGCCGCACGTGCACCGGATCGTCGCGCACCAGCAGCCGCACGCCCTCGCGCTGCATCCACGCCGGGCGCGCCATGCGCGGCAGCTCGACGCCGCGGCGGCGCAGCGGCGCGGTGTAGATCGACTCGGTGGCCAGCGCGCGGCTCACCACCGTCGACACCACGCTGGCGGCGAGCAGCGGCAGGATCATCTCGTAGCTGCCGGTCAGCTCGAACAGGAGCAGCGCGGCGGCGAGCGTCGCGTGCGTCGAGCCGGCGAGGATCGCCGCCATGCCGACCAGCACGTAGCCGCCGGTCTGCGTCACCACGTGCGGCATGAAGTGGTGCGCGATCGAGCCCAGCGCGCCGCCCGCCAATCCGCCGACGAACAGCGACGGCGTGAACAGCCCGCCCGGCGCGCCCGACGACGCGCACAGCGACGACAGCACCAGCTTGAGCACCGGCAGGATCACCAGCAGCGTGAGCGGCAGCGTGCCGGCGAGCGCCAGGTTCACCGTGTCGTAGCCGTTGCCGTACACCTCCGGATAAAAGATCCCGACGACGCCGACCAGGCCGAGCGCGAAGATCGGCAGCACCCGGCGCAGCGACGGGCGCACCGCCTTCGCCAGCCGCGACGTCAGCTCGACGGTGCGCACGAACAGCGCCGACACGCCGCCGAGCACCACGCCCACCGCCAGGTACACCGCCAGCTCGGCGGGGTGCGTAAGGCGGTAGTGCGGGATCTCGTAGCTCGGATGATCGAACAAGAGCGCGCGCGAGATCAGCGTCGCCGCCACCGACGCGAAGATGATCGGCCCGTACAGCTCGAGCGCCAGGCCGCCGAGAAAGACCTCGAGCCCGAAGAGCGCGCCGCCGATCGGCGTGTTGTACGCCGCCGCGATGCCCGCCGACGCGCCGCACGCCACCAGCAGCTTGAGCTGATCGCCGTCGAGCTGAAAGCGCCGCCCGAGCCACGAGCCGGCGGCGGCGCCGAAGTAGACCAGCGCGCCTTCGCGGCCGAGCGACGCGCCCATGGCGACGATCACCAGCGACAGGAGGCCGCGGCCGATCGCCCAGCGCAGCGCGATGCGCCCGCGACGCGACCAGATGGCCTCGATGATCTGCGACGTGCCGTGGCCCTCGCCGCCGTCGCGCAGGACGAAGCTCGCCAGCACCGCCAGCACGCCGGCGCCGAGCGGCACCAGCGCCCGCCGCCACGGCGACGCCGCGCGCGCCGCCTCGAGCAGAAAATCGGCGCGCCCCCACGCGAGGCGCTGCACGAGCTGGAGGATGTGCACCGACGCCACCGCGCCCAGCCCCGCCGCCACGCCGGTGAGCGGCACCAGCAGCCAGAACTTGCGCAGCCCCGCCGGCAGCGCGCGCAAATAACCCGACAACGTGTCGTGGAAGATTCGCCCCAGGCGCGGGCGCGGCACGACGTCGACGGGCGATGCGTCCATCCAGATCGAAAATAGCTCGCGGCGCGCACGAGACCAGCCCGCGCTCGGGGCATGCGGCTTGCTGCTCTTCCGTCGAGCGTGAACCGGATGGCGGCGATCGCGGCGGCCGCGGTGCTGGCGGCGCTGGCGTTCTGGATCTGGCGCTTGTTGGCGCGGCTGCGGCGCGCCGAGCGAGCAGAGCGCCAGGCCGTCGAGCGGCGCGACCGCTTTCTCGTCGAGGCGGCGGGCGAGCTGCAGGCGCCGCTCGAATCGCTGCACGCGCAGGTGCAGGCGATCGGCGCGGCGGCGGCGCCGGAGCTGGCGCGCGAGCTGGAGCGGCTGCGCGCGATGGTGGCGGAGCTGGCGCATCTGCCGCGGCGGCCGGCGGGTCCGCTCGACGAGGTGGATCTCGCGGAGGTGGTGCGCGAGATCGTCGCCGAGCCGCCGTTCTCCGATCGCGGGCCGTCGGTGGTGCTGCGCGCGACGGCGACGCCGGTGCTGGCCGATCGGCCGCGGCTGCAGGGCGGCTTGCGCGTGCTGCTGTGGACGGTGCGGCGCGAGGCCGATCCGCGCGCGCCGCTGGTCATCACCGTGTCGACGATCGACGATCGCGCGCTGGTGGAGATCGACGCGCGCGGCGCGCGTGCGCTGGGCGAGGCGCTCGAGCTCGAGCCGGCGGTCGGCTACGGCCTGCGCCCCGCCGCCGCGCCGCGCGGCACCACGCTCGCGCTGCGCGTCGCCGCGCAGGTCGCGCACGCGCACGGCGGCCGCCTCTCCGGCAGCGCGCGTCCGCCCGCCGAGCGCTTCACCCTCGAGATCCCCGCGCTCCACGCCGCCGCCGCGTGAGTTTGGGACGAGCGCGCTCGATCACCGCTGCACTCCGCGCGCGGGCGGGAAGTCGTTTTTCGCGGGACGTTCGCATACGCCGTGCTCGGCGCCGCTGCGCGTCGCCTGCGCGCGGCACGTGCTCACTCATGCTACGGCTTGCCTCCTCGCGCAGACGCGAGGAGCGCCTTCGCAATGCCCGCGAAAAACGATTTCCCGCCCGCGCGCTCCGTTCCGCTACGCTTCTGTAAAGCGCCTCGATTTGCCGATTCTCACGCTTTTATCGCGAGCCACGCGGGGTGGTCGCCGAGGAGGGTGAGGGCGCGGGCGGTGAGGGTCTTGCCGGGCTCGACGTTGTACCAGGTGGAGGCGCCCGACGGGTGCGGCAGCGGCAGCACGTCGAAATGCAGCTTGCCGCGTGCGCCGGAGTAGAGCCGGCCGATCTGCTCGACCAGCGGGCGCGGCGGAAGGAACTGCTCGATCGCCAGCCGCCCGACGGGAACCACCAGCCGCGGCTGGAGCAGCTCGAGCTCGCGTTCGAGCCACGGGCGGCAGTTCTCGATCTCGCGCTCCGACGGCACGCGGTCGCCGCCCTTGGGATTCTTCCCCGGGAAGCAGCGGCACACCGCCGCCATGTACGCGCGCGCGCGGAACGTCGCCTCGTCGACGCCGAGCCGCGCGAACCACTTGAACAGGTTCTTGCCCGCGGTCCACGCGAACGGGCGGCCGAGCGCCGGCTCCTTGTCGCCCGGCGCCTGCCCGACGAGCAGCAGCGGCGAGATCACCGCGGTGCCGGTCACCACCGGGCCGATCATGTCGGGGCAGCGCGTGCACTCGCGCAGCGCGCGCTGGTGATCCTCGACGAGCGCGAGGCGCTTTCCGCGGCTCACGCCGGCTCTTGCTGCGTCATGCAGTGCAGCGTGCCGAGGCCCCACACCAGGTCGACCGCGTGGATGCCGACCACGCGCCTCGTCGGAAACAGATCGGCCAGGAGCGCGAGCGCGCGCCGATCGCGCGGATCGTTGAACGTCGGCACGATCACCGCCGCGTTGCCGATGTAGAAGTTGGCGTAGCTCGCCGGCAGCCGCTGCCCGTCGAGCTCGAGCGGGCGCGGCATCGGCAGCGCCACCACGCGCAGCGGCTTGCCGTCTTGATCGGTCATGCGCTCGAGCCGCTCGCGGTTCTCGCGCAGGCGGTGGAAGTTGGCGTCGGCGGGATCGTCCTCGCTCGCCACCACCACCGTGTGCTCGTCGGTGAAGCGCGCCAGGTCGTCGACGTGGCCGTGCGTGTCGTCGCCGACGATGCCTTCGCCCAGCCACAAAACTTTTCGCGCGCCGAGGTGGTCGGCGAGCGCGCGCTCGAGATCGGCGCGCTCGACGCCGGGGTTGCGCGCCTGCACCGGCGACAGCAGACACTCCTCGGTCGTCAGCAGCGCGCCGCGGCCGTTGACGTCGATGCTGCCGCCCTCGAGCACCAGCCGCCGTTTGCCGATCGCCGGCTTCCACTGGCGCAGCTTCAGCCGCTTGGCCAGCTGATCGTTCACCGCGTCGTCGAGCTCGTGGTTGTCGTACTTCGCCCAGCCGTTGAACTTCCAATTCGTGATCGCGACGCCATCCTCGTTGCGCACGAACAGCGGGCAGAAGTCGCGCGTCCAGCCGCGGTTGGTGGCGATGCGAAAAAAATCGACGCGCGCCAGATCGCAGCCGACGCGCGCGAGCAGCTTGCGCGCCGACCTCTCCAGCTTCTCGTCCTCGACGAGGATGCGCATGCGCTCGCCGGGGAGCAGCGCGCGCACGACCTCGGCGTAGACCCACGGGATGGGCTCGAACTTGCCGGGCCAGTCGGCGCGCTCGTGCGGCCAGGCGATCCAGGTGGCCGCGTGCGGCTCCCACTCGGCCGGCATGCGGTAGCCGAGCGTCGACGGCAGCTGCGGCGTTTTGCCGCTGCTCATTCGTCGTCGCGGAGGCGCTTGGTGATCGGCGCGTAGGCGTCGATGCGGCGGTCGCGCAGGAACGGCCAGTTGCGCCGCACCGACTCTTGATGCGCGCGATCGCACTCGACGATCAGGATCTCCTCGTCGGTGCGCGAGGCCTCGGCGAGCACCACGCCGAACGGATCGCACACGAACGATCCGCCGAAGAACTCGATCCCGTCGCCGCCCGAGCCTTGCGGCGACGGCTCGTGGCCGACGCGATTGACCGCCGCGACGTAGACGCCGTTGGCGATCGCGTGCGCGCGCTGGATCGTCTGCCACGCCGACGCCTGCGCGGCGCCGTACTGCGCCTTCTCGCGCGGGTGCCAGCCGATCGCCGTCGGATAAAACAAGATGTCGGCGCCGGCGAGCGCGGTCAGGCGCGCGCCCTCGGGATACCACTGGTCCCAGCACACCAGCGTGCCGACGCGGCCGACCTTGGTATCGAACGCGCGGAAGCCGAGATCGCCCGGCGTGAAATAAAATTTCTCGTAGTAGAGCGGATCGTCGGGGATGTGCATCTTGCGGTAGAGCCCGCGCACGCTGCCGTCGGCGTCGAGCACCACCGCGGTGTTGTGGTACAGGCCGGCGGCGCGCCGCTCGAACAGCGAGGCGATGACGACCACGCCGGTCTCTTTCGCGACGCGCGCGATGGCTTCCGTCGACGGGCCGGGGATCGGCTCGGCGAGATCGAACCTGGAGTGGTCTTCGCTCTGGCAGAAGTACGGCGTGCGAAACAGCTCCTGCAGACAGACGATCGTCGCGCCGCGCTTGGCCGCTTCGCGGATGCGCGCGAGCGCCTTGTCGAGGTTCTCCTGCGCGTCGGGCGAGCAGCGCATCTGCACCAGCCCGACGGTGAACTTGCGCGGCGACGTCATGACGGCCATCCGGCTACGGCAGGAGCGCGGTGTGCACCGCCGGCAGCGACGCCGCCGACGGCAGCCACTGGAGCAGTGACGCGTTCACCATGCGCAACACCGGCGACGACGCGATCAAGATGATCAGCGTCGGCGCGGCCATGAGGCCGAGCGTCCACGCGTGCACGCGCGGGATGGTGAGCGGCCCGGCGCCTTCGGGCGCGCTCTCGAAGTACATCGCCTTCAAGATGCGCGCGTAATAGAACAGCGACACGGCGCTGTTGAGCACGCCGATCACCGCGACGGTGGTGAGCAGCGTGCCGCCCTTCGCCACCACGGCGGCGAACAGGAAATATTTTCCGAGGAAGCCGGCGAACGGCGGCAGCCCGGTGAGCGAGAACAGGAACACCGCCATCGTCAGCGCGGCGAACGGCGCGCGCTTGCCGAGACCGCGGTAGTCGAGCAGCTCCTCGCCGAGGCCGGCGTCGGAGAGCGCGATGATGACGGTGAACGCGCCGATGTTCATGAACAGGTACGTCACGAGATAGAGCAGGATGGCGCGGTTGCCCGAATCGCCGCCGGCGCACAGGCCGAGGAGCAAGTAGCCGGCGTGCGCGATCGACGAGTACGCGAACATGCGCTTGAGGTTCGACTGGCCGAGCGCGGCGAAGTTGCCGAGCGTCATCGTCGCGCACGCGATCACCGCGAGCAGGAGCGGCCACGGCGTCACCGCCGCCATGCCCGAGCCGATGCCCTCGGGGATGAAGCCGGAGAAGAAGCGGATGAGGAGCGCGAAGCCGGCCGCCTTCGGACCGACGGAGAGGAACGCGGTCACCGGCGTCGGCGCGCCCTGGTACACGTCGGGGCACCACATGTGGAACGGCACCGACGCGATCTTGTAGCCGAAGCCGGCGAGGCACAGGATCACCGCCAGCACCACCGTCGCGGTCGCCGGCGTGGCGGCCACCGCCGCGTGCACCTGAGCGACGCTGGTCGAGCCGGCAAGCCCGTAGAGCAGCGACATGCCGTAGAGCATCACGCCCGAGGCGACGCCGCCGTAGATGACGTACTTGAGCGACGCCTCCGACGACTTGCGGTCGCGCCGTTTGAAGCCGCTCAGGATGTAGCTCATGATCGAGACCATCTCGAGCGAGAGGAACGCGGTCAAAAGATCCGTCGACGACGACATCAGGAACATGCCGATCGTCGTCGTCAGCATCAGCGTGTAGAACTCGGCCGACTCCTTGTCGCCGTCGGTGTAGTCGATGGCGTCCTTGGCGCGCATCGCGCCGGCGCCGATCACCGCGGTGGTGGCGAGGAAGAACAGCTTGAAGAAGTCGCTCAGCGGATCGCGCGCGATCAGCCCGCCGAACAGGCCGCGCGCCGCGTGCGAGTCCATGGTGGCGATGGTGGCCACCGCCGCGCCGGCGACGCCGAGCAGCGTGAGCGCGGCCGTGCGGCGCAGGTTGGCGCGCCCGGCGATCAAGTCGACGCTGATGATCACCAGCACCGCGATCGACAGGATGGTCTCGGGCAGGAAGTATTTCAGGCTCTGAAAATTATCGAGCACCGTTGGTCTCCATCAAAACGTCACCGACACTGCCGTCGGTGAGAAAGCCACGCGGCCTTCGCGGACGCGTTTGGCGTGGCGCACGTCGCGGATGCCGGCCGACAGGAGCGGGATTCCGGCGCCGAGCAGCGCCGCCGAGCCGAGGCCGAGGCCGAGGCTGGCGTAGGGCTCCCAGCCGTGGCTGCCGTCGAAGGCGCTGCGCGAGTAGTAGTCGATGATGATCGCCAGGCCGGCGATGTCGGCGGCCGCGCCGAGCGCGATCAGCACCGCGCCGACGGCGCGCAAGGTGCGGCCGCGCGACTCGAGCGCCGCCAGCTCCTGCTCGCTCATCGGCTGCGCCGCGGGCACCAGCACGTAGCCCGGCGGCGCCGAATATTGTTGCGGCGCAGCATAGTTTTGCTGCGTTGCGGGATAATTCGGCTGCTGCGGATATTGCGGGGGCGGCGGCTGGGTCGGCGGCGCGGGCCCGTCGTCGGGCGACACCACTTGCGCGCGCGACGAGGTCGCGAACGCGAGCAGCGCAAAGGCCCCGACGGAGAGTGCGCGCATGTTACGGCAGGCCCGCCAGCGTGCCCGCGCCGTGCGTGGTCACGTGATGCAAGAGATCGCTCAGCCCCGGCCCGATCAAGTTGAGCACCGGCATCGGGTAGAAGCCGAGCAGCAGCACGATCGCCGCCATCGGCACCAGCGTCAGCGCCTCGCGCATCGTCAGGTCGGGGAAGTGCGACTTGTCGTGCCACTGAGCGTCGTTCCACTTGCCGAGCTGGATGCGCTGCATGGCCCACAGGTGATACGCCGCCGTGAAGATCACGCCGGTCGCGGCGAGGATGGTGATCACCTTGTAGGTCGGGAACGAGCCGAGGAACACCAGCACCTCGCCGATGAATCCGGAGAGGCCCGGCAGGCCGAGCGACGCCATGAAGGCGAAGCCGAAGAACGCGGCGTACTTCGGCATCTGCGTCGCCATGCCGCCGAACTTGTCGATCTCGCGCGTGTGCGCGCGGTCGTAGATCACGCCGACGAGGATGAACAGCATCGACGTGATGGTGCCGTGGTTGAACATCTGCATCATCGCGCCGTTGAAGCCGGTCTGCGTGAACGCGGCCATGCCGACGAGGCAGTAGCCCATGTGGCTCACCGACGAGTACGCGACCAGCTTCTTGAGATCCTTTTGCGCGAACGCGCAGAACGCGCCGTACAAGATATTAATGGTGCCGAACACCGCCATGGTGGTGCCGGCCCACTGCGTCGCCGTCGGCAGGATGGCGAAGTTGATGCGCAGGATGCCGTAGGTGCCCATCTTGAGCAGCACGCCGGCGAGGATCACCGAGATCGCCGTCGGCGCCTCGACGTGCGCGTCGGGCAGCCAGGTGTGGAACGGGAACATCGGGATCTTGATCGCGAAGCCGATGAACAGACCGATCCAGATCAAGTTGACGAACTTGACGCCGAGGAGCGGCCCGATTTTTTCGAAGTCGTTCAGGTACGCCAGCTTCATGATGTCGAAGGTGTGGCGCGCCGGCGTGCCGTCGAGCAGCGTGGTCGGGTTGGCGTTGTAGTAGAGCGCGATGATCGCCAGCAGCATCAGCACCGAGCCGGCGAGCGTGTAGAGGAAGAACTTGATGGCGGCGTACTCCTTGCGCGGACCGCCCCAGATGCCGATGAGGAAGTACATCGGCAGGAGCATCAGCTCCCAGAAGATGTAGAAGAGGAAGAAGTCGATCGAGCAGAACGTCCCCATCATTCCCGTTTCGAGCAGCAGGAACAGCGCGAAGTACGCTTTGACCTGCTTCGAAATGTTCCACGACGCGCCGACGGCGACCAGCGAGACCAGCGCGGTGAGGATCACCATCGTGATCGAGATGCCGTCGACGCCGACGAAGTACTCGACGTTGAAGCTGGGGATCCACACCGTGTGGTGGATGAACTGCAAGCCGTAGTTTCCCTGCGCCATGCCGAACGCGCGGTCGTAGTGCAGGTAGAGGAAGCCGGCGAGCCCGACGGGAACGGCGGCGGTGGCCAGCGCGATCCAGCGCACCAGGTTCTCTTTTCCCGACGGCATGGCGAGGATGATCAGCCCGCCGATGAGCGGGAAGAAGATCATCGCGGTGAGCAGCCACGAGTTGTTCGAGCGCGCCGCGACGCCGGTGATGTGCGCCGCGCCGCCGCGCTCGTCCTGCGGGAAGGTCTCGTCGTTCGAGAACACCTGGATGCCGCCGAACGCCTGCTGCCGCTTGCCGTCGGGCGTGAACTGCACCGTCACGTCCATCGTCTCGCCCGGCTTGAGCGTGCGCGTGGTGGCGCCGAGCACCAGGAAGCCGTAGGCGTCGGGCGCCGGCTGCACCTTCTCGATCTCGAGATCGGCGTTGCCGGTGTTCGAGATCTTGAAGCTCTTCGTGCCCGCCTCGCCGCCGAAGTCGATCGTCGACGGAGAGACCGCGAGCTGCGGCTTCTTCATCGGATCGCTTTGCGCGTGCGCGGCCGCCGCGAAGGCACAGAGCAGAGTCGTAATCGTCAAGGCTCGCTTCATCGGTGCAGTTCTCCCTTAAACGAGGGACGTAATGACCACGAGAATGATCACGCCCACGACGACGCCGAGGACGTAGTTGTTGATGCGGCCGGTCTGCACGTGGCGGATGCGGCGGCCGGCGTCGAGCGTGAGATCGGCGACCGCGTTGACCGCGCCGTCGACGAGATACTTGTCGATGGCGCCGCTGATCCACGCGGCGCCCATCGAGAGCGTGCCCATCAGGTTGACCAGGCCGTCGACGATGTTGGCGTCGATCCACGCCATCGCGTCGGCGCCCTTGGTGAACGCGCGCACGAACGTCGCGTCGTAGAGCTCGTCGATGCGGTACTTCTCGAAAACCAGCTTGTGGATGTTGGCGTACTGCACGCGCAGCGACGCGAGGCGCGCCTCGGTGGCGGCGATGTCTTTATAGAGCGCGCGGGCGCCGAACCAGCCGAGCGTGGCCACGCCGATCGACAGCGCCATGAACGCGAACTCGAGCGCGTGATTGTCGGCAAACGCGCGCGCGCCGGTCAGGTACGCGCCGGTCAGGTTGGTCACCGGCTCGAGCCACTGCGCCAGCAGCGGCTCGCGGTGCGAGATCGCCGACGGGAAGCCGAGCAGCGGGCCGATGATCAGGCACGCGGCGGCGAGCGCGATCAGCACGCCGGTGATCGACGGCGGCGACTCGTGCACGTGCTCTTTGTGCTCCGCCGACGGGGCGCGGCCCTCGAACGTCATGTAGTAGGAGCGGAACATGTAGAACGACGTGCACGTCGCGGCGACCAGGCCGAGCGCCCAGATGAACCAGCCGGGCACCAGCGTCGAGTGGTTGGTGAACGCCTTCCACAGGATTTCGTCTTTGGAGAAGAAGCCCGCCGCCCACGGGAAGCCGGCGATCGCCCAGCACGCGATCAGGTACGTCCACTTCGTCTTCGGCATGAGCGCGCCGAGGCCGCCCATGTTGCGCATGTCCTGCGGATCTGTTGGATCGGGCGCGAGGCGCGGGTCATTAATTTGGGGGCGCGGCTTGTGCTCGTCGTCGCCGTGCGCCGCGCCGTGCTCGTCGTGCTCGCCGCCGTGATCATCACCTGAGTGCGCCGCGTGCTCGCGGTGATGCGTCAGGTGGTGCATGCCGTGAATGACCGAGCCCGAGCCGAGGAACAAGCACGCCTTGAAGCACGCGTGCGTCAGCAGGTGAAACGCGCCGGCCCAATAGGCGCCGACGCCGACGCCGACGAACATGAAGCCCAATTGCGAAACCGTCGAATACGCCAAAACCTTTTTGATGTCGTATTGAAACAATCCAATCGTGGCGGCAAAGAGCGCGGTCAGCGCACCGACGGTGGCGACCACGGTCATCGCGCCCGGAGACATTACGAATACGAAATTCAAACGGGCGATCATATAAACGCCCGCGGTCACCATCGTGGCGGCGTGAATCAGCGCCGAGACCGGCGTCGGGCCGGCCATGGCGTCGGGCAGCCAGACGTAGAGCGGAATCTGCGCCGACTTGCCGCACGCGCCGATGAACAGGCAGAGCCCGATCAGGAACACCAGCGGGATGCCCCAGACCTCTTTCTTGAGCAGCTCGTCGGCCAGCGGGCGCGCGCCGTTCTCGGCGGTGATCGAGAGCTGGTTGCGCAGCTCGCGGAACACCACCGTCGGGCCGACCTCGACCGACTCGTGGTGCACGCCCTTGTGCTCGAGCGCTTCCTCGTGCGCGGGCGGCTTGGCCTCTTCGCCACCGGCCGGCTCGTCGACGACCGCGACGTTGTAGCGCGGCATCCCGCCCTCGGCGAGATCGGGATAGTAGTGCTTGTCGATGTTGGACCACGAGCCGCCGAGCCCCCAGAAGAGGAAGAACAGCCCGGTGACGAAGCCCCAATCGCCGACGCGGTTGACGACGAACGCCTTCATGCCGGCGGTGGCGTTTTTCTTTTCTTTGTACCAGAAGCCGATCAGCAGGTAGCTGCAGAGGCCGACGCCCTCCCAGCCGAAGAACATGATCACGAAGCTGTCGCCGAGCACCAGCAGCAGCATCGAGAAGACGAACAGGTTGAGGTAGCAGAAGAAGCGCCAGTACGACGGCTCCTCGCTCATGTACCCCGTCGAGTACACGTGGATGCCGGTGCCGATGAGGGTGATGATCAGCGCCATCATTCCGGAGAGCGGATCGATGGCGAACGCCATGTCGACGTGGAACTTCCCGATGTGGATCATCGGGAACACCGAGTCGAGCAGGAAGCGCGAGTGCGCCGGCAGCTTGAGCAGCTCGATGAACGCGGCGACGGCGACGATCGCGGCGGCGGTCATCATGCCGATGGCGATCGCGTGCGGGACCTTCTTGCCGTAGCGATCCTGCAGCTTCTTGCCGAAGAAGCCGTTCAGCGTCGCGCCGAGGAACGGGAACAGCGGGATCAGCCAGAGCCAGTTGATGGTCTTGTATTGCTGAACCGCGGCCGTAAAGGTCTCGTTCATGGAGTCAGTCCCTCAGCGTCGACGTGTCGTTGGCGTCGATGGAGTGGAAGTGGCGGTAGATCGACAGCACGATGGCGAGCGCGATCGCCGCCTCGGCCGCCGCCAGCACGATGATGAACAGCGCGAAGACCTGGCCCGCGACCAGGCCGTGAACGTACGTCGAGAAGGCGACGAAGTTGAGCGCCGCCGCGTTCAGGATCAATTCGACGCCCATCAAAATGGCGACGGCGTTTCGCCGCGTCGCCACGGTGAGCAGCCCGAGGCCGAACAACACCGACGACAAGATGAGAAAATGTTGAAGCCCGATATTAAGCAGCGCTGACACGCTTGGCTCCTTTGCCGCCCTCTTTGGCCGCGCGGCGCGCGATCACCATCGCGCCGACCAGCGCCATGAGCAGCACCAGCGACGCGATTTCGAAGGGCATCAGGTACTCTTTCAAGAACGCGTCGCCGAGGCGCGCGGTGGTCGGCGCCGACGCGGTCTCGGTCACCGGCCACGGCGTGCCGAGCGACATCTTCACCAAGAGCGCCATCACCGCGATCGCGGCAGGCGCGCCGATGACGATGCCCGCCGACATGTTGGTGATGTTCATCTCGCCGATGCGGTTGGTCAGCAGCACGGCGAACAGGATCAACACGAGGATCCCGCCGACGTAGATGAGCAGCTGCGCGATGCCGAGGAAGTCGGCGCCCATGAACAGGTACAGCCCCGCGACGCCGGCGAGCGTGCCGAGCAGCGCGAACGCCGAGTACAAGATGTTCGGCGCCAGCGCCACGCCCGCGGCCGAGAGCACGACCACGCCCGCGAGCATGTAGAAGAAGATGGCGCCAGGTGGAAGCTGTGCGAGCAGACTCATCATCGAGTGGTTTTCCCGTCGCTGGTGATTATTTGTGGTGCTCGAGGACGACCTTGGCCGCCGCCTTGGCGGCCTCCTCGGGCGACTTGCCCAGGCGGATCTGGAAGATCAGGTTCATGTCGCGCGTCGACTGCGCGCCGCCGGGCTCGCACTTGAAGAACTCGGGATCCTTGCCGCTGATCATCGCGTCCGCGTACGCGCGGCAGGTCGGCCAGCCGCACGCCTCGCAGTCGGTCTGCGCCAGCGCCTGGTTGTAGAGGAGGTCTTCGACTTTTTTGACGTCGTTGCCCGCCTCTTTGACCATCGGCGCGAGCTCCTTCGCGCGATTGAGCACGACCTCTTCTTTGACGACCTCGGCCGCGCCGCCCTTCTTCGCGCCCGAGCCGCCGTGCGCCCAGGCCCACTTGAAGGCGGTGACGTTGTACTCCTGCGCCTTCTTGCGCACGAAGCGCGCGATCTCGCCGCGGCGCTTGGTGTCGGCGACCTCGCCCTTCTTCGGCTTGAACGGCACCACGAAGTCGCCGGGCCGGATGAAGCGGAACGTCAGCGTCGGGAAATCCGACGTCGCGCCCTCGAACTCGCGGGTCATGCGGATGCACTTGGTCTGCTCGAGATCGCCCGGCGCCTGCGCGTCGGTCGGGCACGCCTCGACGCAAATGCCGCAGTACATGCACTTGCCCATGTCGATGTCGAAGCGGGTCATGCCGCGCGTCTCGTCGACTTTTTCGATGTCGATGGCGATGACGTTGATCGGGCAGTCGCGCTCGCACGCCTTGCAGGCGGTGCAGATGTCCATGTCGACTTCGAGGAAGCCGCGGTAGCGCTCGGGCAGCGAGTCGACCACCGGCACGTCGGTGCGATCGGGGTACTGCACCGTCGTCGGGCGGCGGAACGCCTGCGCGAACGTCACCGCCATGCCCTCGGCGGTCGTCTTCGCGGCGGCGATGATGTTGCCGAGATAACCGCGCTTGGTCGATTCACCGCTCATGCGTTGGTCTTTCCGAGTGCGTCGTTGAGGACCAGGTCGGTGTACTTGCGCGAGTTGTACATCACGCGCGTGAGGAACCAACCGCCGAAGCCGAGGCCGAACACCGCGAACATCAGGTAGCGCGTCGCCACGTCGAGCCAGTGCGGCACTAGCCACGCCCACGCCAGCACGCCGACGAAGCCGGCGAACGAGATCGGGATGAAGTACTTCCAGCAGAGGTTCATCATCTGGTCGACGCGGAAGCGCGGCAGCGTCCAGCGGATCCAGATGATCACGAAGATGATGGCGATGTCCTTGGCGAGGAAGATCGCGAAGCCGAGGAGATCGAGGTACCAGCGCGTCTCCATCGTCGCCGTCGCCACGTGCGGGATGCGCCAGCCGCCGAGGAACAGCATGGTGGTGACCGCGCCGATGATGAACAGGTTCACCCACTCGACGAGCGGGAACAGCGCGAAGCGGAAGCCCGAGTACTCGGTGTTGTAGCCCGACACCAGCTCCGACTCGGCCTCGGGCAGATCGAACGGCGTGCGGTTTCCCTCGGCGAGCGCGCTGATGAAGTAGATGAAGAACGCGGCGAAGGTGAACGGCGTGCGGAACAGGTACCAGTTCCACGGCGCGCCGCCTTGCGCCTCGACGATGTGCTGCGTCGACAGCGAGCCGGTGAGCGTGGCGATCGTCAGGAGCGCGACCGACGCCGGCAGCTCGTAGCTGATGATCTGCGCCGCCGAGCGCATGCCGCCGAGCAGCGACCACTTCGAGTTCGACGACCAGCCGCCCATGATGATCGACACGACGACGAGCGACGTCACCGACAGCAGGAACAGCAGGCCGATGTTGAGATCGGAGACGATGATGAAGTGCGAGAAGGGCAGCACCACGAACGTGAGGAACGCGCCGATGAAGGCGAGGTATGGCGACGCGCGGAAGAGATACGGGTCTGCCTCCGTCGGGACGATGTCCTCCTTCATGATCAGCTTGAGCCCGTCGGCGAGCCACTGCAGCCAGCCGCCCGGCCCGACGCGGTTCGGTCCGAGGCGCGACTGCATGTACGCCGAGATCTTGCGCTCCCAGACGACCACCAGGCCGCCGATGACCGGCACCGGCGCGGCGCAGATTCCGGCGGCCAGGGCCAGCACCAGCGCCCAGATGATCCACGCCGGGAACGGCTGCGGCGCGCCCGCCGAAGGCAACCCGATGGTTGCGCTGCCCGTCGAGCGGGTGACGGTGACCGGGACCTGATCGCCGGCGTTTTGCCACGCCGCTTCGAAGTCGCTCGGCGTGACGATCGGCTTGCCGTTCGCGGTCGTGATCAGATCGCCGAGCTGGATTCCCGCCGCCGCCGCCGAGCCGCGCTCGGACTCGCGCGACTCGAGCTGCGCCATGGTGAGCTGATCGGCGTTCCAACCGAACAGCCGGCGGAAGAAGCCGGGCCGCGGGTTGAGCCGCGCCCACTCCTCGTCGGTCATGCCGCCCGCCTTCGCCTCGGCGCGCGTGATGATGCCGTCGAGCGGCACGCGATCGTACTGCTTGATCAGCGCGGCGGGATCGAACTGGTCGACGAGCGCGACGACTTTCACGCCGCCCGGCGCGGCGGCGAGCTTGAGGCCGAGCCACTCCTCGACTTCGCCGCCCGAGACTTTCTGTGCGAAGTGGTTGGCGAGGTGCTGCAGGTTGTGCGGGAACAGGTCGAGCTCGAACGGCTCGCGCGCGTCGCTCTTGTTGGCGTAGACCTTCCCGTCGACCGTCTGCTGGACGGTGACGGTGGTGGCGACGTAGACGTGCTGGTTGCCGAGCAGCAGCTCGAGGTTCTCGTCGGCGTCCGCGAGCACGCGATCTTTGCCGACGGCGCGTGCGGCGATCGTGATCGGCTTCTTGTCGCCGCCGATCAAGCCGTCGAACGTCAGCGTCGTCGGCGCGCCGACGGCGAAGAGCGGCCCGTTGGCCTCGACGACGAACTTTTCGCCGCGCTCGACTTTCAGCGGGCGCAGATCGCGGATCGGCGCCTCGGTGCGCGAGACGCCGCACCCGGCAAACGTGACCAACAGCATGGCAGCGAGCGTGTGCTTCACCGATCGATCTCCGGGGCCACGACGTCGAGCGAGGCGATGAGCGCGACCAGGTCGGCCACCATCAGGCCGCGCGACTTGTCGCGGATCATCCCCATCGCGTTGAACGAGCCGGTGCGGAAGCGGGCGCGGTACGCGTTGGTTCCGCCGTCGCCGACGACGTAGCAGGCCATTTCGCCGCGCGCCGCCTCGACGCGCGCCATCGCGTCGCCCTTCGGTTTGAGCTTCTTCGGTTGTTTCCAGAAATCGGGCGGCGTCGACTCGATCTGGTCCAGGCACTGGCGCACGATCTTCACCGACTGGCGCCACTCCTCGACGCGCACCTGGTAGCGATCCCAGCAGTCGCCGACGGTGCCCATCTTGCCGGTGCCGACGGGAACGTCGAACTCGAGCTTGGGGTAGATCGAGTAGGGCACGTCGCGGCGCACGTCGAAGTCGACGCCCGAGGCGCGCAGGTTGGGGCCGACCAGGCCGTAGTCGATCGCCTCGTCACGCGTCACGATGGCGAGATTCGCCAAACGGGCCACGAACAGCTCGTTGTTGGTGATCAGCCGATCGTACTCTTCGATCACCGGCTCGAAGTGATCGCACCAGCGCTTGACCTTGTCGCTCCAGCCCTTCGGCATGCCCCAGCCGACGCCGCCGACGCGGTGATAGTTGTAGGTCAGGCGCGCGCCGCAGATCATCTCGAGCAGGTCGTTCACGTACTCGCGCTCGCGCAGGATGTACATGAACGGCGTGGTGGCGCCGATGTCCATCGCCATCGCGCCGAGCGCGATGGTGTGCGACGAGATTCGATTCAGCTCGTCGGTGATCACGCGCAGGTACTCGCCGCGGATCGGAACTTCCAGGCCGGCCAGTTTCTCGACGGCGGCGGCCCACGCGTGGTTGGCGGTCATCGCGCAGACGTAGTCGACGCGATCGGTGTACGGCATGAAACCTTCGTACGTGCACTTCTCGCCGATCGACTCGATCGAGCGGTGCAGGTAGCCGACGTCGGGGATCGCCTCGTGCATGATCTCGCCGTCGGTCTTGATGATGAAGCGGATGACTCCGTGCGTGGACGGGTGCTGCGGACCCATGTTGAGGGTCATCTCTTCGCCGGAGTCGGCGTAGGCGAGGACGATCTCACTCATCGGACTGCTCCTCGCGCTGCGGGGCTTTTTGATCGGGCGTGGCCTTGTCGTACATCGGCAGGAGCTCGAGCGTGTTGGGGCGCGTCGTCGGCATGCCGCGATACGCCTCGGCCTCTTTGTAGTCCTTGCGCATCGGGTGCCCCGGCCAGTCGTCGGGGAGCATGATGCGGCGCAGGTCGGGATGGCCGAGGAACTCGACGCCGAACAGATCGAACTGCTCGCGCTCGTTCCAGTCGGCGGCCTTCCACAGCGAGTACACCGACGCGATCTGCGGCTTGTCGCGCGGCAGCTCGGCCTTGACCACGCAGCCGTGGCCCTTCGAGTACGACCACAGGTGATAGACCATGTCGATGCGGCCCTGCTTGAGCCAGTCGACCGCGGTCACGTTGTTGAGGAAATCGAACGCCAGCTCGGGATCGCTCTTGAGCACCTTCGCCACGTCGAGCCACTTCGCCGGCGTGACCTTGAAGTACGGATCCTTGGTCCCCTCGGTGGTGAAGGCGCTGACCGCGTCGCCGACTTTGGCCGCCAGGTGATCGAAGATCTGCTTGGCGTCCATCAAGCCGCCTCTTGCTGCTTCACCACCGCCGGATTCTCGACGGTGATCGGCTTGTCGGTGTCGTCCTGCTTGTCGAGCGTGTCCTGGCGCGCCTGGCGGATCCACTCGAGATCGCCGTGGCGCCAGACGTACGCCAGGCCGAGCGCGAGGATGGCGATGAACACGAACAGCTCGGCGAAGGCGAACCCGCCCATGCCGCGCTTGACCCAGCGGTTGAACACCGTCGCCACCGGATAGGTGAACGCGACCTCGACGTCGAAGATGAGGAAGATCAGCGCGACGATGTAGAAGCGCGGGTTGAAGTTGAACCACGCCTGCTGCGTGGGAAACTCGCCGCACTCGTAGATCATGTTCTTCATCGCGTTCGGCGTCTTCGGGCGAAGCAGCCACCCGATGGTGAGCATGATCAACGGGACGGTCACGCCGACCCCGACGAAGAAGAAGATGCTGGCCAGCTCGAACTGCATGCAAAGCCCTCGTTAACAACGGGGAATTACTTACATCCCGGGCATAAAAGCAGGAACGATATAGCTAATGGTGCGGAATAGGTCAAGGAGAGAAGGGAGGGTGAAGGATAGCCGGGTTCCGCTGCGCGGCCCGGTTAGAGTTTGCGCAGCTCGAACTTCCCGTTGACCAGCTCTTCGCGTCCCCAGGGGAACGCGACTTTGTCGACGGCGCTGGCGGTGAGGGCGGCGATGTCGGGGCGGTAGCCGGGCTCGCGGCGCACCAGCGCGACGGTGAGCGTCGACGTGACGCCGACGCGGCGCAGCTCGTGGAGCGCGATCTTGAAGGTGTCGCCGGTGCGGCTGAGATCGTCGACCAGCACCACCGAGCGGCCGGCCAGCTCCGGCGGCGGCGGCACGATCACGCGCGTGACTCCGCCGCGCTTGCCGAGGCGGATGGGAAAATATTCGAGGTTGAGCATGAACGACAACGTCGCGCCGACGATCGATCCGCCGCGCGCGATGCCCACCAGCGCGTCGAACGGCCCGCGCGCCTGGATGTCGATCGCGAGGCGCTTGCACAGCTCGCCGTACTCCTGCCAGCTCACTTCCCGTCGCGGCGCCACGCGGATCTCCTCGTCGCCTCTGCCGTCGATAGTGAACTACGCGCGGGGGCGGTGTCAAAAGTGTAGGCTCGTCGAGTGAGCTGGCGAGCGCGGGCGGCGATCTTCGTGGCGATGATCGCGATCGCGACGCCGCTCCTGCTCGTCGGGACGGGCGGCCAGGCGATCCACGAGGGCGACGAGGCGATCTACGCCGAGATGGCGCGCGAGATGGCCGACTCGGGGCGCGTGGGCGAATTGACGTGGCAGGGCCAGCCGCAATTTCCGCGGCCGCCGATGACCGTCTGGATCCTCGCCGGCGCGCGAAAGATTTTTTCGTGGCCCGACGAGCGCGCGGTGCGCTGGCCGCTCGCGCTCTTCGCCGCGCTCGAGGTGGCGCTGGTGTTCCTGCTCGGCGCGGCGCTGTGGCGCCCACAGCTGGGCGTGGTGGCGGCGGGCGCGCTGCTGGCGAGCGATCTGTTCGTCGGCTACGCGCGCTACCTCGAGAGCGAGCCGTTCCTGTGCGTGTTCGTCGTCGGCGCGTTCGTGTGTTGGGAGGCCGCGCGCACGCGCCCGCGGCTGATCTATGGATGGGGCGCGCTGCTCGGCTGCGCGCTCATGACCAAGCAGCTCGTCGGCGCGCTGCCGCTGCTGGCGCCGATCGTCGATCGCCTGGCGCGCGACGAGGGGCGAATTCCCGCGCGGCTCGTGTGGCGCGGCGCGATCGCCGCCGCGGTGGTGGCGCTGCCGTGGCACGTCTACGCGACGGCGAAGTTCGGCCGCGCGTTCCTCGACTCGTATCTCTTGCGCAACGTGCTCGAGCGCTCGACGGCGGTGCTGCTGCACCAGACGCGCGCGACGTTCTACCTGCGCGAGCTGTGGCGCTCCGAGGGCGCGCTGGTGATCCTCGCCGCCGCCGCGATCGGGTGCGCGCTGATCGGCGCGATACGAAAACGCGCGCGCGCCGATCTCTTGATCGCGAGCTGGGCGCTCGGCGTCCTGGCGATCTTCTCGGCCGCGCGCTCGCGCTACGATCATTACCTGCTGCTCGCCTATCCGGCGATGGCGCTGGCGATCGGCGCCGCCTGCGGCAAATTGCCGCTGCGCCCGTCGGTGCGCGCCGTCGTCGCGGCGGCGTATCTCGGCACCGCCGCGCTGGCGCACTGGCCGCGCAACCTGGCCGGCTTCTCCGGCGAAGCGGAGCTGCGCGACCTGGCGCGCGTCGCCTCGCAGCGCTACCACGCGCCGGCGCGGCTCTACACGTACAACCTGCACGGCTACGCGGCGCGCTACTACGCGACGCTCGACGTCACCACGCTGCTCGAGAGCGCCGAGGACTTTCGCCTGGCGCAGGAGCTCCAGCGCGCCGGGATGCCGTGCCCCGTCGAGCCGGCGCCCGAGCTCGCGGCCGCGCTCGCACAGCGCCCGCGCCCGTTCGCGCTGCTGATGCCGCGCGCGCGCGCCGAGCTCGTGCGCGGCGTCGCGCTCACGCCGCTCGCCGCCACGCCGCACTACCTGCTGTACGGCGCCGACTGACGCTACTTCTTTTTCTTCTTCTTGCTCTTCGACGTGCCGCTGTCGGCGCCGAGCAGATCGTCCACGCTCGACGATGAGCTGGACGACGAGGTCTTCACCGTCGCGGGCGCGGGCGCGGCGGCCGGCGTCTTCGCGGTGTCGTTCGTGGTCGTCGTAGTCGTCGTAGTCGTCGTGGTCGTCGTCGCGGCGGGCGTGCCCGTCGGCTGCGCGCCCGGCTCGGCGACGGGCGCGGCCGGCAGCGCGGCGAGCTGCACCGCGTACTCGGCCGGCACCGACTTGTCGAGCAGCTCCGGCCGCCCGAGCAGCGGAAACTTCGCCATCATCATCTGCTTGATCGCCATCGCGTCGGCGGCGCTGATGCGCGCCGGCGCGCCCGGCTTCACCTTGGACGCCACCACGTCGTGAAACGCCTTCAGATAGGCGAGCGTCTGGTCGAGCAGCTCGGGACCGCCCGGCGTCCCGTGGCCCGGGTACACCAGCTTCGGCTCGAGCGCCTTCAGCTCGGCGATGCGATCCTGCCACACCACCGAGCGCCCCCACGTGAGATCGACGTGCTCGTGACCCGCGACCACGTCGCCCGCGATCAGCTCGCCGGTCTTCGGCAGGAACACGGCGAGCGACGCCTCCGACTCCGCCGGCCCGAGCGGGATCAGCTCGATCTCGACGTCCTCGAGCATGTCGTGCGTGCGCTCCTCGATCGCCGGCGAGGGCGGCTCGACGTGCGACGCCACGTCGTCACCGACGGTGGCGCGCAGCCGCGCGAGCCGATTGTCGCCGTGGTTCTTGATCTCGGTGGCCACCGCCGGCGTGGTGTAGACCGGCACGTCCGGCACGCGCAGCGTCGCCAGCCCGCCGAAGCGCTCCGCCTTGGCCGCCGTCAAATAGATGCGATACGGGTGCTGCATCGAATTGGCGAGGTGCTTGGTCTCCGTCGTCGTCAGCGGCACGTCGATCACGACCGGGCCGTTGCGCGTCTCGAACCAGTAGCAGTTGGCGTGGCCGCCGGCGGCGCCCTGCTGGAACAGGTGGACGATCCCGCCCGCCGGCGGATCGACCTTGGTGGAGGTGGTGGCGCAGCCGGGGAGCAGCGCAGCCGCAGCGACGAGGGACAACGCATGTGCTCGCATGGCGCGAACTCTAACGCCGCGCTTTCGTCGCCGTCAACGTCGGCGTGGCGCGGCGTCAGCGGCGGCGGCGCCAGCGGTCGTCGGACGAGGCGTCGTCGCGGCGGTTCTGCTTGCGGGCGGCGCCGAGCGCCTGCGCGGTCTCGTAGGCCTGCGCGGCTTCGCGGGCGCGCAGCGCGAGCTCGGCGGCGCTGCGCGCGGATTCGGCGGCGCGCTCGGCGGCGTCGACGGCGCGCTCGGCCTTGCGCAGCTTCTCGCGCGCGCTCGCCGCGTCGCCGCGCGCCACCTCGAGAAACTCGGCGCGCGCCTGGAGCTCCCCCGCGCGTCCCGCCTTCGACGAGCGTAGCTGCGTGCGCCAGATGGTCGTCTCCGCCGCGTCGAGCGCCGCCTGCGCCCGCCCGCGCGCGCTCTGCGCCTTGCGCAGATCCGCGCGCGCCGCCTCCATCGCCCGCCGCGCGTCCAGCTCCGCCACGCGCCGGAGCTTGAGCAGTGCATCGCGCGTCGCCCGCCCAACCATCCTTACATGATAACGCACATTGCCCCGTCGCCACGGGCCGGCTAGGCTGATCCGGTTGGACCGCGCCGTCCTCGAGACCGCCAGCGATCGCTACGTGATCGTGGAATACCTCGCCGAAGGCGGGATGGGCGCGATCTACCTCGGCAAGAAGCTCGGCGTCGACGGCTTCGAGAAGGAGGTGGTGCTCAAGCAGCTCCTCCCCGAGCTGACCTCGCAGCCGAAGTTCATCGATCTGTTCCTGCGCGAGGCGCGCCTCTCGGCGTCGCTCGATCACGCCAACATCGTGCGCACCGTCGACCTGGTGAACGCCGGCGACGACTACTTCATGGTGATGGAGTACGTGCGCGGCGGCGACTTGCGCACGCTGATGCGGCGCGCGCGGCGGCGGCGGCAAAAATTCGGCGCGCAGGCGGCGGTGTTCATCGGCCACGAATTGCTCGAGGCGCTCGCCTACGCGCACGGCAAGACCGGCGGCGACGGAAAGCCGCTCGGCCTGATCCACCGCGACGTCTCGCCGTCCAACATCCTGCTGTCGGGCGCGGGCGAGGTGAAGCTCACCGACTTCGGCATCGCCAAGGCGTCGACGCACCGCTCGGTGTTCTACAAGGTCAAAGGCAAGGTCGGGTACATGTCGCCCGAGCAGGCGCGCGGCGAGCCGGTGGACGCGCGCTCGGATCTGTTTTCGCTCGGCGTCGTGCTCTACGAAGTGCTGGTCGGCGAGCGCCTGTTCGTCGGCGACCTGATGTCGTCGGCGGCGCAGATCTACGCGCAGAAAGTCGTCCCGCCCTCGAAGAAGCGCGCCGATCTCGGCGCCGGCCTCGACGACGTGCTGCTCAAGGCGCTGTCGCTCGATCCGCGCGGCCGCTTCCAGAGCGCCGAGGAATTTCAGGAGGAGCTGAACCGCGCCGCCAACCGCAACCGGCTGATCTGCGGCGCGAGCGAGATGGCGGCGCACCTGCGCCAGGTGTGCGGCGACGATCCGTCGACGTGGCTCAAGCTGGAGATGCTCGGCTTCGACGACACGCACGCGATCCCGCAGGGCACGGCGGTGGTGTCGTCGATGGAGGAGGACGACGACGATCCGTTCGCCGAGCCGGCGGCGTCGCCGATGCGCCCGCACCCGGCGGCGGCCGACTTCTCGCGCAAGGAGCTGACGTCGGTGATCGCGCTGCACGCCGACGACATCCACATCCTCGGCAGCATCGACGAGGAGGACCCGCCGCTCTCGCCGCTCGAACCGCGCCGATCGGAGCCGATCGCCAATTCGAGCGCTTCCAGCCGAGCGGATGACCTGGGCTCGTCGCGCCGACTGCCGGACGAGCTGGAGACCACCGAGCGGCAGCCGCGCGCGCCGGCGCCGTCTTACGATGCGCCGCAGCCGAGCGCGCCGCGCGTGCAGAGGCGCGGGCAGCAGTTCTCGCAGTCGGGCGCGCAGACGATCGTGCGCACGCCGAACGATCCGCCGCCGCAATCGCAATCGCAGCCGCAGCCGCAGCCGCCGCAGCGCGCGTCGTCGAGCGCGCGGCAGCGCGTGGGCTCGAGCGCGCCGCAGCGGATTCCGCCGGCGTCGTCGAGCGACTTCTCGGCGGCCGACGCGCCCACGCGCGCGCGCCGCGATCCCGACGTCGACACCGCCGGCGTGCGCCGCTCGGGCCGCCGCCGCCCGCTGTGGATCTTCGTCGCGCTGTTGCTGCTCATCGGCATCGGCGTGGCGCTCGGCGTGGCGTTCTCCGGCCCCGAGCTCGAAGTCACCGATCCCTCATCCGGAGCGGCGGGCGCCACGCCGCGTTGACCCACTCGACGGAGCGCGCTATTCTGGCCCGACTCCGACTGATGGCTTCCCCCCGCGACACCAACGTCACCAGCGTCCTAGAGGAGCAACCGGCGTTCACGCGTCAGCGGCCGGGCGGCACCTTTCTGGTGATCAAAGGACCGGATCGCGGCGAGCAGGTGGCGCTGTCGAACAAGCCGGTGACGTTCGGCTCCGCGCCGGCGTGCGACCTGGTGCTCACCGACAAGACGGTGTCGCGCCGCCACGCGATGGCGCTGCTCGAGGGCAACGAGGTCATGGTGCGCGACCTCGGCTCGACCAACGGCAGCTTCATCCAGGGCTCGCGCTTCAAGGAGATCACCGTCGGGTTCGGCGCCGAGATCAAGCTCGGGCGCACGGTGATCAAGTTCCTGCCGGAAGAGGAGGTGGTCGAGCCCGTCGAGGCGGAGGCCGATTCGTTCGGTCAGCTGGTCGGGCGCGACACCAAGATGCGGCGGCTGTTCGCGCTGCTCCAGGACATCTCGCCCAACGACGCGACGGTGCTCATCGAGGGCGAGACCGGCACCGGCAAGGAGCTGATCGCCGAGGAGATCCACAATCACTCGCGGCGCGAAAAAGGGCCGTTCGTGGTGTTCGACTGCGGCGCGGTGCCGCGCGAGCTGATCGAGAGCGCGCTGTTCGGCCACGTCAAAGGCTCGTTCACCGGCGCGGTGGCCGATCGCAAGGGCGCGTTCGCCGAGGCCAACGGCGGGACGATCTTCCTCGACGAGATCGGCGAGCTGCCGGTCGACATGCAGCCGGCGCTCCTGCGCGCGCTCGACAAGCGCGCGGTGCGCAAGGTCGGCGCCAACAACTACGAAAAGGTCGACGTGCGCGTGGTCGCCGCGACCAACCGCGATCTGCGCGAAGAGGTCGCCAAGAAGGCGTTCCGCGAAGACCTCTACTACCGCCTGGCGGTCATCAAGG
>DASREC010000607.1:0-28616 GCA_035652295.1 Polyangia bacterium | reverse complement strand
ACGCGCCGGTCTTGAACCCGTCGAGGCAGGTGCACTCCGCGCAGCAGCGCCCGCCGTTGCACGGAAGGTCGCCGGGACACACGTGGCCGCACTCGCCGCAGTTCTTCGGGTCGCGCGCCACGTCGGCGGGGCAGTGGCACGTGCCGCCGGCGCAGGTCAGGTTCTTGGCGCACGCGTTCGCGCATTGGCCGCAATGCGCGTGCGAGGTGGTGAGGTCGACGCAATCGCTGCCGCACAGCGCCTGGCCGCGGCAGCCGGTGCCGAGCGACCAGCCGATGAGCTTCAGCCGCCCGCCTTCGATCTGTCCGGTCACGAAGCGATCCTCGAGCGCCTTGCCGCCCGGCACGCGCGCGAGCTTGATCGACGACGCGCGTCCCCACTGACTGTCGCTGTCGGCGACGCGAAAATCCTCGAGCTGGATGGGCTGGACGCTGGCGTCGAAGTAGAACACCGGCACGTCCCACGCGGCGAGCTGCGCGACGCCGGCGCGCGACGACGCCGTGAGGAACGCCGACGGCGCGGTCTGCGACCACGTGGTGCTCGGCGGCCCGCCGCGGCACTCGAACGGCCCGGCGATCTCATTGGTCTGCGCGCGCAGCGACGCCGGGCTGATGATCCCCGAGGTGGTGGCCGTCGGACCGAGCGGCGCGATCGCGGTCTCGCCGGCCTGCGCCGTGCCGTCGGCGAGCGGCTGCGGGCCGGGGAGGATCGGCGCGGAGCCGGTCGCCGACACGTCGAAGATCGCCACCTGCGGCACGCCGGTCGCGGCGATGCCCGCGGTGAAGCTGACCGCGAACTTGCCGACGCCGTCGGCGGCGACGCTCAGGTTGCGCCCGACGAGGAGCGCGGTGCGCGCGAGAAACGTGATGGCGCCGTGCCGGTCGATCTTCCACGCGTCGAGCCCGAGCAGGCTGACGGTGACGAGGAGAAAATCGCGCGACGCGCCCGGCAGCGGGCTGGCGGCCGCGACCAGCTCGCCGTCCGAGCCGATGTTGCCCGAGGCGGTGGTCGACGACAGCGCGCCGAACGGTGACGCGCTCGAGCTCACGCGCCACGTCGCCACGTGGATCACGCCGCCCGCGTCGCGCACCGCGGTCGCGGCCAGATCGTCGCCGAGCGCCACCACGCGCGCGAGCGAGCCCGCGCCCACCGCCTTCGTGCCGTCGAGCTTCACCGTCGGATGTCCGCCCGCGCCGACGGAGAACGCCCCCAGCGTCACCTGCCCCGACTTGACCGCTGCCACCAGCACGCCGGTCTTGTTGGTCGCCGCGTCGACCGCGCTCACCGGCCCGAGCTTGCCGGCCGTGTCGCTGAACGACGCGAGCTCCGCCAGCGTATTCTGATCCGGCGCGGCGCTGAACACCGACAGCTTGAAGCCGTCCGATCCGAGCCGCAGCGCCGTGAAGCAGCGCCCGTCGGTGCACGCCAGCGCGTAGTCCTTGATCGCGTCGGCGTTCGCCGAGAGGCGGCGGCGCGGCTTCAAGACCTGCGCGAACCCGAAGCGGAACATCGCGGACAGATCGTCCGTGCCTTTGCCGACGGTTTTTTTGTCGCGCGTGATGAACGACTGAAGCGCGGTGGCGATCAGCGGGTGGCCGGCGCGGGTCGCCTGCGCGATGTAGCACGACGCCGATCCGCTGTCGGCCGGGCACGCGCCCGATCCGCCGTTCTTGTCCCCGTCGAGGCCCGGGTAGTACCAGTACTGGTGGCTGTAGCTGTTGAAATAGGAGTGGCTCGCGTTGTCCTGGTCGAGCTCGAACGCGCGGGCGCCGACCATGCCGAGGAACGTCTCGCCGCCGAGATCGGTGAGCGCGTGCCACAGCGCGGTGAGATCGCGGACGCTGGTGCCGCCGCCGCACGCGGCGTCGTGCGCGCACGTCGGCTGGCAGTCGCCGAGCTTGCAAAGCGGGTTGCAGCCGGCGGCGAAGTCGCACACGTCGCCGCCGTGCACGGTGACCCAACGCGAATCGTCGAGGTGCAGCTCGTGCGCGCGTTCGTTCATCAGCCCGACGAACAGCGCCATCAGGCGCTCGGAGTCGGCGACGGAGACGGCCGCCGGCTGATGAAGCACCTTGCGCGCGACGTGCTCGGCGATCGCGTCGGTCGACTCCCCGGTCGACTGGTTGAGCGTGACTCGCAGCAGATCTTTCAGCTTGAACGTCTGGTTCACCTGCGTGGCCGACTTGGGATCGATGACCGTGCACGCCGGCGGCGGGCCGACCAGCTCCTGGAACTTCATGCACGCGCACTGCTGGTGGGTGTCACGCAGCGACAGCGCGACCGCGTCGTCCCAGTGAACGTCGCCGCGCTTCTCCGCCCAGAACGTGACGAAGGCGGTCATGAGCTTGGCGATCGATCCCTGGAGGGTGTGGTTGCGCAGCCCGACCGAGAACAGGATCGCGTCACTCGAGGAGGGATCGACGAGCGCGGCGTGCGGCGCCGTCACCGACGGATCGGCGGCGGCGCGCGCGGCGGTCAGCGAGAGCGCGAGGCAGATGGAGATGATCTTCATCGACCGACCAGCGTCCCACCGCCCGCCGGTTCATGACAAGCGATTTACGCGCGGGCTTCGAAGATCAGGTTCATCGGCGTCTCGGCGGCGCGGCGGAAATGTTTGAACCCGGCCTCCTCGAAGACGCCGCGCAGGCGCGCCTCGCCGGCTTGCGCGCCGAGGCCGGCGCCGACCTCTTGCGAGAGCGAGTTGGGCGTGCACACGCACGACGACGCGTTGTAGAGGATCGCCGCCATCGGGTTGGTCGCGATGTTCTGCGCGCGCCCGTCGACGGCGAACGGCTCGACGAGGAACACCGTGCCGCCGGGCGCCAGCCGCTCGCGCGCGTGGCGGGCGGCGCCGACCGGATCGCCCATGTCGTGCAGGCAGTCGAAGAAGCAGATCAGATCGTACTCGCCGGCGTAGCTCTTGGCGCTCGCCACTTCGAACGTGGTGCGCGCGGCGACGCCCGCCTCGCTCGCGCGCGCGCGCGCCGTCTCGATCGACGGAGCGTGGAAGTCGAAGCCGAAGAACTTCGACTCGGGATACGCCTCGGCCATCACCACCACCGACGCGCCGTGACCGCAGCCGACGTCGGCGACGCGCGCGCCCCGCTTGAGGCGGGCGTCGACGCCGTCGAGCGCCGGGATCCAGGTCGTGGCGAGAAACGCGCGGTAGCCGGTGCGGAAGAACCACTCGGTGCCCGAGAACAGACACGGATGGTGCTCGCCCCACGCCAGGGCGCCGTCGCCGCGAAACGCGCGCGCGACCTTCTGCACGTCCATGAACATCGCGCCGATCGCGTTCATCCCGCGCGCCACGAACACCGGCGAGGAGTCGTCGGCGAGCGCCATCGCCGCTTCGGCGCCGAGTTCGTAGGTGTCGCGTGCGGCGTCGTAGGCGACGAGGCCGGCGGCGGCCTGCCCGTCGAGCCACTCGCGCACGAGGCGGCGGTTGCACTTCGTCTTGTCGGCGAGCGAGTCGGCGGTGCGCGCGCCCGAGCCGCGCAGCTCGCGGTAGAACCCGAGCTCGTCGCCGAGCCAGATGGCGCAGCAGATCGAGGCGCCGCTCATGTGGCCGATCATCTGTCCCATGAACGCGTTCAGCTTGTCCTGATTGATCTCCATCGTCCCCTCCCTCTTGGGTCGAGGATGGTACGCCGCTTTCGCGCCGCGGTTACGTTCGGCGTCACGCGCGCGAGGAGACGGCGACGCCGGCGTCGGCGGCGAGCTTCATCGGGATCGTCAGCGTGAAGGTCGCGCCGCGATCGGGCCCGTCGCTGCGCACGCTCAGCCGGCCGCCCATCTCCATCGCCGCGCAGGCGCTCGAGTGCAGGCCGAAGCCGTGTCCGTCCTTCTTGGTGGTGAAGCCGTTCTCGAAGATGCGCGCCAGGTTCTCCGCCGGGATGCCGACGCCGTTGTCCTCGACCGTGATCGCGAGCTGCTCCTCGCCCGCGCGCGCCGAGCGCACGCTGATGCGCCGCGCGCTCGGCGGGCGCTCGCACACCGCGCGCCGCGCGTTCGACAGCAGGTTGGTCACGATCTGCATCACCTTGTGGCGATCGAGGAGCAGCGGCGGCAGCTCGGCGTAGCGGCGCGTCACCTCGAGCTCGTGCGGCTGGTGCGAGGAGCCGTGGAGCAAGAGCGCGTCGTCGAGCAGCTCGGCGAGCGCCACCGGCTCGACGACGCCGCCGAACCTGGCGTGCGACTGCTGCATGCTGACGATGACCTTGACGTGGTCGATGTTCTTGCGCAGCGACTCCAGCTCGTCGCCGATGCGCCGCTGATCGCCGTCCCACGCGCCGCTGAGGACGCGCAGGTACTCGGGCACCTTCCGGGCGCGCGCGTCGCCGCTGGCGAACCAGCCGCCCAGATCGCCGGCGTGCTCGTCGACGAGCGCCACCACCTTGCTCAAGCCGCCCATCTTGGAGTGCCGGAACAATTCCTCCACCACGTGCGCCGACACGTTGATGCTGTTGAGCACGTTGCCGACGTTGTGCAGCACCGCGGTCGCCACCTCCGCCATGCCGCTCTTGCGCGACGCCTCGAGGAGCTGCTTGTTCACCTGGTCGAGCTTGCGGCGCTGGTACTCGCGCTCGGTGACGTCGCGCGCGAACAGCGACACGCCGACGACGGCGTCGCCGCGCCGGATCGGATTGAACGAGACCTCGAGGCAGGTCTCGCCCTCGGTGAACTCGAGGACGAACTGCTCGCCGGCGAGCGCGCGCGAGTAGCGCGCCGCCCAGTCGGCGCCCGGGATGTAGCGCTCGACCGGCTGCCCCGCGAGCCCGCGCTCACCGCCGCCCCAGCGTCGGGCGAACGCGGCGTTGACGGCCACCAGGCGCAGCTCCTCGTCGACGGACCAGATGGCGTCGCCGGTGTTGTCGATGACCGCCGCCAGGCTGGCCTCGCTGGCGGCGAGCTCCTGGTTGTGCCGCGCGATGTCGCGCTCGCGCCGCACCACCGCGTCGGCCATGCGGCCGAACGCGTCGGCCAGTCGGCCGACCTCGTCGTTGGCGCTGCGTCTCGACAGCTCGACGTGCTGGCCGTTCTCCACCTGGCGCACCGCGCGCAGCAGCCGGCCGAGCGGGCCGACGATCGATCGCCGGCTCACGCCCCACAAGATCAGCACCAGCACCGCCGCCACGCCGGCCGCGGTGACGAGGATGCGCTGGCGCAGCGCCGTGTACGCCGCGTTCTCGCGCGCGAGCGAGAACTGCACCGCCGCCAGCGCGATCACCTTGCGATCGGGATCGCGCACGACGTCGCGGAACACCACGCGGTCGGCGCGCCGCTCGACGGCGGGCGCGTCGATCCAGCGCGCGCCCGCGCTCGGCTCGCCGGGGCCGCGGAGCTGCGACGCGAGCGGCGCGCCCGGCTCGCGCGCCGGCCCGACTCGCCACAGCTCGACGCCGAGCACCTCGGGATCGAGGCCGAGGTGCGCCACCGAGTCGTGAATGCCCGTCGGATCGTCGAATACGATCGGCGTCGACACCGAGCGCAGGAACAGCTCGCCCACGGCGCGCGCCGCCTGCTCCTTGGCCGAGAGCATGCGCTCGCGCTCGAAGCCGCTCAGCCCGAAGAACACCGCCGCCGTCACGCCGCCGAGCAGCGCGATGGTGGCGACCGTGAGCTTGACGCCGACCGAGACGAAGCGCGCGCGCGGCGGCTCAGTCTCCATTCGCCGCGCCTCCGTCGGCGAGCGGGGCGCCGTCGAGGCCGCAGACGTCGGGGTAACGCGCCGCCGCGCCCGAATAGGTGCAGTCGAGCATATCCGGCAGCGGCCGTTCGTCGAGCGACCAGTCGATGCAGCCGGCGAGCGAGACGATCGCGGCCAGCGCGAGCAGCAGCTTGTTAGTGCTCATAGTGGACCTCCGCCATGAAGAAGGCGCGCGGCAGCGGCAACAGCTCGGCCGCCGCGTTGGGCGCCTGCGACGAGGGGCCCCCAACCTGGATGGGCGCGCGCCCGTCGGTGTTGTAGTCGGCGATGAAGCGCGTCGAGAGCCCGCGCACGAGCGGAATGGGAACGGTGGCGGTGAGCCGCACGTCGGCGCTCGGCGCCTGGACGATCGCCGCCGGCGGCGCGTAGCTCGACAGGTACGGCAGGCGCGCGCCGAGGAGCTGCACCGCCGCGCCGAGCGAGAACCCGTCCGGATGCGGCTGCCACAGCACGTGCGCGCTGGCCAACCAGCTCGGCGTCAGCTCGATGCTGACGGTGTCGTTGTCCTTGTCGTGCAGCTCGGTCCGCGAGAGCATCGCGCTGAACCCGCCGGAGAGCCCGCGCCGGAACCGCTGCTCGACGGTGAGCGAGCCGCCCCAGGCGCGGATCGTCTCCATGTTGTCGAGCACCTGGTAGCCGGACGCGGGCACGATCGTCGACGCCGCGCCCGACGCGAGCGCCGCGTTGTACTCCGCGCCCGTCGGCACGCGGTCGTCGATCATGTCGTCATAGAAGGAGACGAACCCGTTGAGCACCGCGCGGCCGCTCGACCAGCGCTGCGACAGCTCGAGCTCGACGGAGCGCAGCACCTCCGGGCGCAGGCTCGACGCCGGCCTGAGCCGCACGAACGGGATCGCCTCGAAGCTCTCGAGCGGCGTCGGCGCGCGGAACGCCTCGGCGTACATCAGCTTGATGGTGTTGTTCTTGAACGGCGTGAGCACCACCGCCGCGCGCGGCGACGCGTGCACGCCGAACAGCTGATCGAGGTCGACGCGCAAGCCGGCGTTGAGCCCGAGCCACTTGAGCGGCTGATAGGTCTGCTGCACGAAGATGCCGCCGAGCGCGCCGATGTCGTCGACGATCCCTACCGGCGCGAGCTGGCTCGGCCGGCCCGTCTGCGGATCCTCCTCGTGGCCGAGCACCGCCTGCGAGCGGCGGCCGCGCACGTCGAAGCCGACGGTGGTGATGAGCCGCCCGTCGAGCAGCCAGTCGACCACGCCCTGCTCTTCGAGGCCGATCCACTGCGACAGCTTGCGATCGACGAACGTCTCGCCGTCGGGAAACTCGCTCGAGATCGACGGAACCGCCGTCTTGAGCACCGCCTCCGAGGCGTCGAGGTAGAGGCGCGACGTGAGCGTGAAGTGGCGGCCGATGGCGGTCGTGTTCCGCAGATCGATCCCGAGGTGCCGCGTGGTCACGTTGTTGACCGGCGCGCCGACCATGCCGGTGAACGGCGCGCCGCGATCGTACGAATTGACGTGCACCTGCAAGCGCCAGTCGCCGACGCGCAGCGTGGCCACCAGCGCGGGCGCGTTCACCGGGCTCGACACGGTGGCGCGCCACGCGCCGTCTCCGAGGGGAAAGACGCCGAGCGGGTACGATCCGTACTGCGGGCCGACGCGGAACGAGCCGCTCGATCCGACCACCCACTCGGCTTGCGCGACGATCTCCGCCGGTCGCTTGAACAGCGTGAACTCGTGGCCGACCGAGAGCGAGAGCCGGTACATCGCGCCCAGGCTGTCGCCGTTTCCCACGCCGGTGAGGTTGCGATCGTCGCCCATCGGCGGCTGCAACGTCACCGAGGCGGTGCCGCGCAGCCCGCGCAGATCGCGCGCGCGCTTGGTCACGACGTTGACCACCGCCAGGAACGCGCTGGTGCCGTAGACGACCGAGCCCGGGCCGATCACCACCTCGACGTGATCGATCAGCTCGAGCGGAACGCCGAGCTGCCCGTCGAGGTACGAGCTGCCGTCGATCTGCGAGTTGGTGGTGTGCCCGTCGAGCAGCACCAGGATGCGGCTGCCGCCGTCGCGGAACATCACGCCGCGCGTGCCCACCTCCTCGGTGGTGCCGTAGTACTGGAGCGAGTCCTGGATCCGCTGCGCGTGCACCGCCACGCCGAGAAAGTTGAGCGCCTCGTCGACGGTGCGGATGCCGAACGCGTGCATCTGCTCGGCGGTGATGCTGAGGACCTGCGCCGGCGCGCTCGACGCCAGCTCGGGCGCCTTGGACGCCGTCGAGACCACCGACTCGCCGAGCAGCCCTTCGAGGTCGCCGATGTCCTGCGCTTGCGACCGCCCGCCGAACAAGGCGATCGCGCCACTCATGATCAGCGTCGCGAGCCGTTTCATTTGACCACCTTTGCCAGGCGGAGCAGGTCGGAGTCGAAGTCGAGCCCCTGTTTGCGCGCCTGGGTGATGTTGAGGTCGATCTTGGGATGAGCCGACACCAGCTCGAAGCCGAGGACGATCCCGCGATCGACTTGATCGCCGTCGGTGGAGATGGTGACCACCTGGACGCCTTCGAGCGCGGAGGCGATCGCGGCCAGCTCGCCGTCGGGGCCGGGCGTGAGGTAGACGATCGACGCCGACTCCTGCGCGATGCTCCTCTTGAGCGCGGACGGCGAGGCGTAGCGGTGCACGGTCAGCTTGATCGGCTTGCCGGCGATCTCGGGCGAGCGCTCGAGCGCCTTGGCGATCTGCGACGCCGCGCGCTCGGAGGCGGCGCTGTCCGGCAGCACCACGAGCAGCACGCCGACCCGCGCGCCGGCGCGCGACGCGAAGCCGCGCTCGAAGCGCACCACCTTGCGCAGCAGCTCCACCTGTAGATCGATCGGCACCGTGGTCTCCGCGCGCGTCACGCCGGTGAGCATCAGCGCGGCGCCGAGCGTGCACGCCTGCACGAGCGAGCGAAGTCTGCGACGCGTTCCCACCGTCCTCATCATCGGCGGACACGCGCGCCGCTTTAGCGACGCCGGCGCTCAAGCCGCGCGCGCGTGCGCCGATGAAGGTCCGTGGGAGTATCCTGGCCGCGTGAGACCGAAGAACCGCGAACGCATCGAGGCGGCGCTGTGGGTCGAGGAGGGGATCCTCGACGGCACGTTCGAAGATTGGGCGGTCTCGCTCCAATCCACCGCTGACGGTTATCGAATCATGGCGGCGGCGCTGCGCGAGCTGCGCGCGCGTCCGCTCGGCTCCTATCGCGTGTTCTCGTCGGCGGGGAGCTACAGCACCATCCGCGTCGCTCTGGTCGCCGATGACGGCGCCGGAATTCGCGGCGAGCGCAACAAGCTATGGCTCGAGCTGACCGCGGGCGAGCTGGCGCAATTGGTCGCGCACCTCGACGAGCAGGCCGGCCAGGTCGCGCGCAGCGCCGCCGGCCGCGCGCCGCCGCGCCGGGTGGCGAACGGTCTCTACCTCGACGCGCGCGTCGGCGCGCCGGTGGAGCTGCCCGGCGGCGGCGGCAAAATGCCCGGCTCGAGGGGCTCGCGACGTTGAAGCGCGCCAATACCGTGCTCGACTATCAGCGGCAAATAGCGCGGGCGGGATCCGGTGTGGTGCTGATTGACAGTCGATGCGCCGCCGCCCGACGCGCCGCCCGCGTGACTACTCCGTCTTTTTCTCCGCCTCGGGGGACTTCTTCTCTTTCTTCTCCTTCGTGGACTTCACTTTGCTCTTTGCGGGGGCCTTGTCGCCGCCCGTGTCCTGCGCGAATGCGGGCGTGGCAAACGAAGCGAGGCAGGCGGCGGTGGCGATGCTCAGCAAGATTTTCTTCATGGGGCTTCTCCTCGTCAGTCGATTGGGCTCATCCTATCAGAGCGAGGGATCATGAAGCGGTTCAAGCGTGTCGCGTTGCGGGCGTTGGTCGGCGTGGCGCTCGTCGTGACGCCGTCGTCGCTGCTGGCGGATGCTTCGGTTCGCGCGCCCGCGCCGCCGTCGAGCGCGCAGGCGATCGGCGCGGCGAAGCGGCTGTGGAGCGCCATCCGCGCGCACGATCCCGGCCGCATCGGCGCGGCCGTCGGCGCGCGCGTTCGCATGTGGGCGTCGTTCGCCGGGCTGGCGCACACCGACGACTTCGAGGCCGATATCGAGCGTGCGCGCTTCGCGGAGCAGATGACCACGCTCGAGCTCGGCGGCGAGCCGGCGCGCGACTGGCACCCGCTCGCGAAGCCGCCGCTCGCCGCCGCGGCGGGCACGGTGTGGATGGGCGCGACCGCGGCGTCGACGACGGCGCAGGAGGGACACGGCACGAGGAGCGCCGATCTCGCGTTCGGCGTGCGCCTCGTCGACGGCCGCGCGCTCGTGGTCGCGTTCGACGCCACCTACGCCGAGTCGCACCTCATCTTCAGCCGCTGATCCGCGGTGGCCTGCACGCGTGAGCCCGGCGATCGGTTCGGCTCACTTCGCGTGGCACGTGGCGCACGTGTACATGCCTTCATAGGCGGCGGAGCTCCAGAACGCGGCGTCGGGCACGTGCTGGCCCGGGGCGAGCGCTGCCAGCCGCTTCCTTCGCGCGTCCACGAGCGGGCGATACTTCCAGCGCGCGCCGGCCTCGCGATGCGCGTCGTCCTCGAGCACCGCGAGCAGGCTCTTCGCCGTCGCCAGCGCCGGCATCGCGTTCGGCACGTCGCCGCGCCGGAGCGCGTCCTCACCGTTTCGCGCGTAGAGGTCCGCGAGGATCACGGTGGCGGCCTCTTCGTTCCCGGGCGCGAGCGGAGTGTCCGTGCAGTACCGCGCCTGCTTGGTGCCGGGCACGAGGTCCTTGCACATCCGCGCCTGGAGGAACGCCTGCGTCCGCTTGAAGAGCGCGCGCCCGCGCGGCGAGTCGATCGGCTCCCGGCGCAGGACGATCAGCGCCGTGAACAGGTTGAAGAGCGGATCGACCTCGATCGCCGTGAACAGCTTCCCCTTGTCGGCGTCGTCGATCTCGCCGCCCGGCAGGCTGTGCTCGTGCGCGCCCGCCGCCGCGATCCAGCTCGCGATGCGTCCGTCGTTCGGCCTGAGGCGCTGGGCGCGGACGAACAGCTCGCCGGCGCGGTGACGGCGAGCCGTGCCCTCGGCGCGCACCGCCGCGGCGTCGGCCTGCGCGCCGTAGAGACGCGCGGCGGCGATCTTCCCCTGATCGACGAGGTGGGCGTCGTGGAGGACGTACATCGCTCCATAGATCAGGGCGAGCCCCGCGCTCTCGCGCTCCGCTTCGGTGGTGAGCCGCCCCGCGTCGTCGGCGGCGAGGGCGCGCTCGACGAACGCGCCGAGCTCCTTCTCCATCGCGCTCGCCGCCGCGCCGAGATCCGCGACGTTCTCGTCGAGCGCCTGCATCGCGCGCGGCTTGACCGACTCGAACTCCGCCGCGCTCCACGCGCGCGGCCGCGACGAAGTAGCCGTAGCGGGACGGCACCCACCGGCCAGGAACGCGGCGACTCCCACGAGCGGCCACATGCGCATGCGGCGAGGGTAGATCTGCTCGCGCAGGCGGGCAACAGCGCCGAGCGGCGCGCCCGGCAGCTTTGTCGGGCGACGCGCGTATTCGGAATGGAGGTTCTCGTGGCGGAGACGCGCGCGCAGCGGGCGGCGACGATCGGGCTCGTGCTCGGCCTCGCGCTCGCGTGGGCGCTGACGGTGAGCGGACTCTGCGAGCGGCTGAGCGGGCGCCATCCCGTGGAGAGCGGCAACCTCGGCTGGTATCACCCGCTCGTGCTCGCGGCCGCGCTGCTCGTGCTCGGCGTGGTGAATCGGCGCCTCGGACGGCGCGGCCTGTACGCGGCGGCGGAGTGGCTGGCGCTCGTCGGTTTGCCGCTGTGGGGCCTGTTCATCGATCGCGCGCTGCCGACGTGTCTCGAGGACGCGTGCGGCGCGATCTGGCGGCCGCTGGCGGTGCCGCAGATCTACGGCATCTACGCGCTGCACGGCCTGGCCGCGCTCGCCTATCTGGTCTCGCGGCGGCGGCCGGAGGCGCTGCGTCCCGGCACCGAGCTGGCGCTGAGCTCGCTGCTGCTCGCCGGCGCGGCGCTCGACGCGATCGTCGCCATCCATTTCCTGCCGCTGCAAACCAGCTTCATGATGCTGCCGCGCGCGGCGCTGGTGTTCCCGCTGATCGGTTTGCCGCTGCTCGCGCCGTCGCTGTCGGCGCTCCTGCTCGCGCGCGCGGCGGTGCTGCGCCTGCAGCAGCGGGGCGCCGAGGAGCTCGCGCGGCGCGCGCCGTCGAGCCTGCCGCGCGTGCTCGCCGGCGCGCCGGTGGTGCTCGGCCTCTACGCGCTGGCGCACGCGCTCGTGACCTCCGATCCGTTCGGCGCGGCGCAGGCGTTCACGCACGCGTGCCTCGGGACGTTCGCCAGGCTGCACCCGCCGCCGGCCGACTGCCACTACCTGTGCACCGTCGCCGCGCAGGGCCACTCGTGGCTCGTGCGGCCGCTCCGCCTCGGCCGGCGTCGCGGCGCGCCCATCCTCGTCAATCGCCAGCTCGCGATCGCCAACGCGTTCGAAGACCTGCTGCACGAGCGCTGGCCGCGCTTCGGGCGCTTCGCGCGCCGCGCCTACGATCGCCTCGGCCTGCCGGTGAGCCGCTTCATCCGCCGCCGCGCGCTCGCCGACGCCGTCTACCTGGCGATGAAACCCGCCGAGTGGATCTTCTATCTCGCGCTGCTGCTCCTCGATCGCCGCCCGCCCGAGCAGCGCATCGACCGAATGTACCGCTGAGCCGAGCCTCGCCACGCCGTGATCACGGCGTCGGCTTGGCCGCGATCCACGAATCCAGGATCGAGGCCACGCGCGCGAAATCGAGCTGGTGATCGCCCGGGACTTTTTGAAACGAGATCCCCTCGAGGCCGCGCGCTTCGAGCAGCTTGCGATTGGCTTCATTGAGCGCGCACGACGTGTGCGGCCCCGGATCTTCGGTCATGCAGACCAGCAGCAGCCTCGGCGCGGGCACCGTCTTGCTCGCGCCCGGCGCGCGCCAGGGCCGCGTGACGTCGCCCGCCAGCGACGCGATCCCGGCGAGCCGCAGCGGAATCCGCCACGCGACGTTGAGCGCGCGCGAGCCGCCGGCCGAGTAACCGACGACGTAGAGCGCGTCGCGGTCGACGGGATAGTGCTCGGCGATCTCTTTGACGAGCGCGCCGATGACTCTCGTGTTCGCCGCGTCCGCCCAGTCGGACTCGAGCTTCGGCAGCGAAGGCACGATCAAGATCCGCCGCTGAAACGCCGGCTGGTGGCGCAGGCCGACCATCCACGTCGGATCCGGCGCGTCGCCCTGGCGGCCGTGCAGCAGCACCAGCGTCTCGAACTTTCCCGGCGTCCCCGGCGGCGGCGCCCAGATCGTGACCGCGAGCAGCGGCGGCCGATCGAACGAGCGCAGCGCGAACGCGGCCGGCTCGGCCGTCGCCGGCGCCGCGAGGCCGTAGAGCATCGACGCCACGACGAGGACGCGCACGCAGGACATTGTACGCGGCGAGGGCGCAAAAGATCGCTGCCGCCCGTCGAGCCGGGCGGCTCCGTTTGATGCAGTATGGGTTTCATGAGCGCGTCGTTCCGAGAGCGTTACGGGCCGTGGGCGGTGGTGACCGGAGCGTCGTCCGGGATCGGCGAGCAGCTCGCGCGGCAAATTGCCGCACGTGGGCTGCACGTCGTCCTGGTCGCCCGCCGCCGCGATCGCCTCGAAGCGCTGGCCGCCGAGCTCACGCACGCGCACGGGATCGAGGCGCGCGCCGTCGAGCTCGACCTGGTGCGCGCCGACGCGTGCGCGGCGCTCGTCGAGGCGACCGCCGGCCTCGAGGTCGGGCTGCTGGTCAACAACGCCGGCTTCGGTCTCAAGGGCGACTTCCTCGCGATCGATCTCGACGAGCAGCGCCGCATGATCGCGCTCAACTGCCGCGTGCCCGTCGAGCTGACGCACACCTTCGCGCCGGCGATGGTGGCGAGGAAGCGCGGCGGCGTGATCGTCGTGTCGTCGGCCGCGGCGTTTCAGGGACTGCCCGGCAGCGCCGCGTACAGCGCCACCAAGGGGTTCGATTTGCTGCTGGCCGAAGGGCTGCGCGAAGAGCTGCGCCCGCACGGCGTCGACGTGATCGCGCTCTGCCCCGGCTCGACCGACACCGAAGGCCCGCGCCGCACCGGCGTGGATCCCGACAAGGTGCCGTTCAAGATGATGCCGCCCGCGCCGGTGGCCCGGGCGGCGCTCGACGGCATCGGACGCCGCGGGCTGGTGATTCCGGGATTCGCAAATCGCTTCGTCTACGTTCTGGTCCGGCTGCTGCCTCGCGCGTGGGTGGCGCGCGCCGCCGGCCGGATGATTCGCCGCGTTTCGAAGCGCTGATCAGCGCGCGGGTTTGCGCACGATGATCGCGAAGACGAGCGGCACGAACCCGTTGGCGAGCTGAATGGCCAGATTCGCGTCGCGCGGAATCAGGCCGCGTCCGTACGCCAGCACGCCGCCCGCGAGCACGACGTGCAGCGCCACGCCGCTCGCGATCACCGCCGCCAGGCGGCGCCCGTCGAGGATGCCGTCGCGCCACAGCGTCCGCGAGGAGCAGCGCGGCCCCGACGAGTCCGCCCGCGAGCGCGACAAAGGGCCAGTCGTAGAGCACCACGCCCATCGGAAAACGCGGCGCTCAGCGCAGGAGCGCCTCGAGCGCCGGCTGGTCGTCGCGTTCGAACGCCGCCTCCGCCTGCAAGCTCTGCCGATCGCGGTAGACGGTGGCCACCGCCGCGATGCGGCCGCCTTCGCGGTACGCGACGAGGCAGTCCTTCGCGGCGAGGCTGCCGGCGATCTGGATCCGGTCCCACCGCTCGGCGTGGCCGACGTAATTGATCGGCACGTCGTAGTGCTGGCTCCAGAAGAACGGCACGGCGCGGAACGGCTGCTTGCGGCCGACGAGGTTGCGCGCCACCGCCTGGCCCTGGCGCTCGGCGACCACCCAGTGCTCGACGCGGATCGAGCGGCCCGATCGCGCGTCGGGCCAGCGCGCGATGTCGCCCGCGGCGTAGATGCCGGGCGCGCTCGTCTGCAGGTACTCGTCGGTGACGACGCCGCGATCGATGGTGAGCCCCGCCGACTCGGCGAGCGCGAGCGCCGGCCGCACGCCGATGCCGGCGACCACCAGGTCGGCCTCGAGCGCGGCGCCGCTCGGGAGCGTCACCGATCGCGCGTCGATGGCGACCGGCTTCTGCCCGAGGTGAAAGCGCACGCCGTGCGCCTCGTGCAGCGCGCGCACGAAGTCGCCGACCTCGGGGCCGAGCACGCGCTCGAGCGGCCGCGCGTCGGGGCCGACCACGTCGACCTCGAGCCCGCGCGTGCGCAGGGAGGCCGCGACCTCGAGCCCGATGAAGCTGGTGCCGATGACCACCGCGCGTTTGGCGTTCGCCGCCGCGGCGATGATCGCGCGGCTGTCGGCGAGCGAGCGCAGATAGTGGACCTGCGGCCCGTCGCCGCCCGGGATCGCCAGCCGCACCGGCTCGGCGCCGGTCGCCAGCACGATCGCGCCGAACGCGCGCTCGCTGCCGTCGGAGAGCCGCACCGATTTTTTCGCCGCGTCGAGCGCGACCGCGCGCACGCCGGTCACCAGCTCGATGTGATGCTCGCGATAGAAGTCGGCGCCACGCAGCGGCAGCCACTCTTCGGGCGCGGTGCCGGCGAGGTAGTCCTTGGACAGGTTCGGCCGATCGACCGGGCCCTCGAAGCCGAGCATGGTGATCGGCTCGAGGTAGCCTTCGCGGCGCAGCAGCTCGGCGGCGGCGTTGCCCGCCGCGCCCGCGCCGATGATCCCCACCGACGGCGGACCGACGCCCGCCGCGGTGCGCGGCTCGGGCTCCAGCTTGCCGCGCACCACCACGCGCCCCGCGCGCAGCTCGACGTGATAGCACGCGATCGGGTTGAGCGCGGGCGCGCCGATCGCCTCGCCCGAGCGCAGATCGAAGCAGGCGTGGTGCCACGGACAGCGGATCTGATCGTCCACCACCAGCCCCTCGCCGAGCGGACCCGAGTAGTGCGTGCAGGTCGCGCCGACCGCCAGCACCTCGCCGCCGCGGCGCACCAGCACGACCGCCTCGCCGCCCGCGTGACCGACGAGCGTGCCGCCTTCGGGAACGTCGTCGAGCGCGATGCCCGCGGCCAGGTCCGGTCCGGCGAGCGGCTGGTCTCCACCTTCTGCGCTCATGATCACTCCTTCATAGGTCTGCGCACCCGCGGTGCAACCTGCGGCATTTTGCCGCAGGTACGGCGTCGAGCCACGGCGGCGAGGGCTTGCTATAATAGTGCGCATGGCGAACGCCGGCGATCGCGATCGCACGCCTGGCTCCGAGGACTCCCGCTCCGAGGTCGACGCGGAGACCGAGTCGGGCTCGTCGGAGCATCGGCGCGAGCTGGCGCTGCGCAGGCGCAGGGTGCAGCGTAAGGCCGCGCGCGACGGCGCCGCTGGTCCCGCCGTCATTCCCGACGGCAGCGGCGCGCCGCTCGGCGGCGACGTGCGCGCGCGCATGCAGCCGCAGCTCGGCGCCGACCTGTCGGAGGTCCGCGTGCACACCGGCGGCGACTCGGCCGAGGCCGCCGGCCAGATGGGCGCGCGCGCATTCACCGTCGGGCAGGACCTCCACTTCGCGCGCGGCGAGTTCAACCCCGGGACGCGCGAAGGCGATCGGCTGCTGGCGCACGAGCTGACGCACGCGGTGCAGGGCCGGCGCTCGGGCGTGCAGCGCAAGACCGAGTCCGCCGCCGAGGAGCCGCACGAGGGCGGCGCGCTCGACGCCGACGGCGAGCACCACCAGGTGTCCGATCCCGCCGATCCGGCGGAGCAGGAGGCCGACGCGGTGGCCGACGACGCCACCGAAAAGCTGCACGGCGAGCCCGGCGGAAAAAGCGGCGGCGACAAACACGACGGCGAAGAGAAGCAAGACAAGGCGACGCGCAAGGCGCCGCCGATCGCCGCCAAGCTGAGCGACGCGCGCGTCTTCCGCATGCTCAGGGCCGGCGGGAGCAAACCGGCGGCGCAGCAGCAGCACTCCACCGAGGTCGAGGTCGAGCAGTCCGCGATCCACGCCGACATCACCGACAACGGCGACCCGAGCAAGAAGATACTCTTCCGGGTCGACATTCAAGGCGCGGGCTCGTTCCACTTCGGACGCGCCGAGTACAAGCTGAAGGACGGAGTGCGGCAGGCGGAGCTGACCGTCGACAATCGCATTCGGGGCCTGAACAACCAGATCATCAAATTCAGGATCAAGGGGTCGCCGCTCACCGACTACTGCGCCAAGCTGCAGAACCAGATCTACGAGCAGCAGTTCCGGCTCCCGATCACCCAGCGCCGCGATCAGATGGATTGGTTCAACTTGAAATACTTCCAGGCCGCGTACGCGAGGCTGGCGCGAGCCAACGGCCAGTTGCCGCCGAAGCAGCTCGCGCTCGAGGCGGTGAAAGAGACCCCGTATCATGGGTTCCTCGGCCGCGCCCTTTTCCAGGTGAAAGACGTCGAGATCGGAACGCTGGCGCCGAACCCGGAGCTCGACGACGAGCAGCTTCGCACGATCTCCGTGCCGAGGGACGTGCACGTCTGCTCGGAGAAGCGGTGACGATTCGCCGGCCGCGGCTCACTGCGCGGAAAAATCGCAGCTGCGATTCGGGCATGACGGCGGCACGTCGATGCGCGGCGCGCCGGCCCACACCGACTGGATGAACGCCGAGATCTGCTGGCGCGCCGCGACGCCGGCGGGCGTGCCCTGCGCCGCGAACCCGTGGATGTCGAGCGCCGCGGTCACCGACGAGGGCACGCGGAACTGCGTGATCGCCGTCTGGGTCGCGCCGCCCGGCACCGGCATCACGCCGGTGATCGGATCGAGCACCGCCGCGACCTGCACCGCGTGGCTCGACGCGGCGACCAGCTCGGTGCCGACGTTGGGCAGCACCGGATCGCCGATGCTCTCCTGCTCGAGGAAGAACGTGTCGCTGCGCGTGGACAGCGCCGCCCACGCGCCGCCGTCGACGGCGTCCCAGTTGTTCTGCGTGATCGCCAGCGCCAGCGCCTGGTCGAGCGCGCCGTAGTTGGTGAAGATGATGCTGATCGTCTTCCACAACACCGACGGATAGGCGAAGCGCGTCCAGCCGGCGCCGGGCACGTTGAGCACGGCGAAGCGGAGGTCGGCGTCGACGAGCGCGACCACGTAGCCGAGCGTGCCGCCGAGCGAGCCGCCGGCGTAGATCGGCGTCGTGGTGTCGGGGCGCCGCCCGGCCGCGAGGTTGGCGACGCCGCCCACCGTCGGCGCGGCGAGCACGTCGCCGAGCGCGCCGGGCAGGAGCGCCGCCAGCGCGGCTTCGTTGGCCAGCGACTGGCAGAGGTTCGCCGTCGACGCGTCGGTGCCGGCGAGGATGTTCGAAAAACTGGCGAGCGTCTTCACCGTGGTGGTGTCGGTCCAGCCGTTCCACTGCAGGTTGAGCTTGCCGGCGCCGGCGCCGACGATCTCGGCGTCGAACGTGGTGTCGTCGACGGTGCCGCCGGTGCCGTGGCCGAAGATCACCATGTGATAGTCGCCGGTGCCCTTGGGCACGACCGCGCGGAACGGCGCGCTGGTGGTGCCGACGGCGCTCGGCGTGCCGTTCTGGTCGATCGACAGCCAGCCGTTCGCGCCGGCGTAGGCGGGCAGGCCGTCGACGTGGCCGCGCACGTCCATGGCGCTGCCGTCGGTGAACGGCATGGCGCTGTCGACGGTGATGGTGAGCTGGCCGGCTTTCGCGGCGGCGGCGGCGGCGGCGCGCATGGCGCCGAGCGGCCCCGAGACGCTGGCCGCCGAGCGGGTGGTGAAGTCCCAGACGCGCAGGACGTGGCGCGTGTCGACGCCGACCTTGGCGAGCAGGGCGCGCGTCGGCGCGTGATAGGCCACGAGCGCCGCCTCGGCGTCGGTCGCCGCGCCGTCGAGCGCGAGCGCCACGCGCACCGCGCGGTCGGGATGGAACGCCGTGCCGTCGTCGGCGCGCACGTCGTCGAGCACCACCGCCACGTAGTCGGTGTCGTAGGCGAGCGGCAGCATCGGGTACGCGACGATCATCCCGGCGATCGGCGGCGCCGAGTCGTCGACCACCAGCGTGAGGCGCAGCGGCACCTCCTGGCCGAGCGACGCGCCGGGCTGCGCCACGAACAGCCGCACCGCGGTGGCGTTCTTCATTCCGTCGAGCGTGTGATCGACCGCGGTGGGAAATCCGACCGCGAGCGGCGTGACCACCGAGAAGCCGTCGTCGCGGTCGAGCGACGCCGTGTCGTCGCTGATCGGCAGCGACGACGACTGCACCGCGAGGCGCACGCCGGTCGGCGTGGTGGCGTCGACGATCGTGTACGTGCTCGACGGCCACGGCAGGAGGCAGCGCGTGGTGTCGAGCGGATCGCACGCCGCGGTGAGCGGGGCGCGCGTGCCGGGCACGCGATCGGGTTGTTTCGCCGGGCCGCACGCGCCGAGCAGCGCGGCGGCCAACCAAAGACGTCGCATGGCGCGAGCGTATCAGGTTGCCGGCCGGCTAGCCGCCGGCGGAGAAGCTCACCGGGTAACGCACCGTCACCACGCCGCGCGGCGCGGGGAAGCGCCACGCCAGCGCCTTCTTGCGCATGCACTCGCCCGCGGCCTTGAGGTTGGGCGACGCCTTCTCGACGTTGACGCCGACGAGCGAACCGTCGGCGGAGATGACGAACGACAGCACCACGTCGCCGTACGGGTTCGGCTGATCGGCGGCGCACGCGTCCAATTCGGCGCCGTGCGCGTCGACGATCTGCTCGACCACGCGCGGGTCGATGGCCGCGCCCGGCGCGTCGGAGGCGGAGCCCTTCTTGGTCGACGGCGCGATCGCGGCCGGCGTCACCTCGGGCGCCGAGACGGTCACCTTCACGTCGAAGCCGCCGGCGTTGTCCTCGACCTTCACGTCGTTGACGCCCATGACGAGCAGCCCCGATTTCTCGACGGTGAATTTCTTTTTGGAGCCGATCACGAGCCGGGTCGTGCCGATCACGGCGATGAGCGCGGCGTGATCGCAGCCGGCGCAGCCGCGAAAGCCCGGCTGGTTGAACTGGATCTTGGTTTGAATGGTCGGAATGCCGTCGGGGCCGGCGACGCGCTCGGGATGCTTCTTCGCGCTCGGCTGCACCTTGCCGCTCGCCGTCACCTCGACGATCTCTCCCTCGGCGAGCGGGATGAGCACGTAGCCGCCGGACGCCGATTGCGCCGCCACCTTGGCCGCGCGCGCCAGCTCGACGACCTGCCGATCGCCCGGCACGCGAAGCGCGTACGTGCGCGGGGCCGCGTCGTCGCGCAGCGTCTCGATCTGGTACGTGAGCGAGTGCGGCCCGGCTTTGACGGTGTGCGTGCCCGCTTTGAGCAACGTCTTGAGCGGCACCAGCGCGTCGCCGAGCTTCTTCTCGCTGCCGTCGGGCTCGTAGTCGAGCAGCACGAAGCGCGCGTCGTCTTTGCCGGTGAGGTAGTCGGTGTCGAGCATGGCCGAGTACTGCCACGTCGGCGTGAGCGACGCCGGGATGGGATAGGTGCGGATGACCGCGTCCTTGATCTCGACGCGCACCAGCGAATCGACGGCCGACGCGCCCTGCGGCAATTTGCCGCTGGCGCAGAAGTCGCCGAGCGCGCGCAGTCCCGGCAGCGCCACGCACGTGAGGTCCGAGGTGTACGAGGTTCCGCGCTCGAGCCCCGACGGCAGGCGCGCGCCGTCGAGCCGGGCGGAGACGATGGTGAAGCGGACGTTGTGCGCCGCCGCCGGCCGCGCCGCCAGCAGCAGGAGGAGCGGTAGGAGCCGTCTGATGATGAGCATCGCCGCATCGTACTACGGCCCGGTATTAAATCGCGGCGCGCTCGGGTATGCTGCCGTTGGGGGAGTCATGGCCGAGCCAAAGCCTCCGGTATCCAGCGACCTGCTCGCGCAAATCCTGGCCAACGCCACGGCCGACGACGCGCCCGAGACGGTGCGCGCCGGCGTCGAGACGCGCGTGTGCCGCACGTGCGGGGCCGCGCGCCCGGAAGGCACCGACCTCACGCGCTGCGACTACTGCGGAAACGATTTCTAGGCGCCCTCGTGACCTCCTCGTCCTCGATCGATCCGACCCGCGCGCGCTGGGAGTCGTTTCTCGACAAGCTCGAGACGCGCCAGCGCGAGCTGCTCTCGCAATCGGCGCAGGCGCTGCCGCTGCTCGTCGAGCTGCGCCGGTTCGATCCGATCCCGTTCACGAACGCGCTGACGGCGGTGCGCGTGCAGTGCGGCGAGCTGATCCACAAGATCGACAAGACGTGGTCGACGCAGGTCGAGGCGGCGTTCGAAGCCGCGCTCGGCGACGCGGCCGATCGCTACGCGGTGCTCGACCAGGAGCGCGAGCGCGGCGCCGAGCGGCGGCGCGCGATGGAGCAGGCGCAGCGCCGCGCCGAGGTGGAGATCGCCGCCGCCGCCGCGCGCCGCATCCTCGACGAGGCGCGCCAGGTGCTCGAGCGGCAGTTCGCCTGCACGCAGTGCCAGGCGCCGCTGCCGGTGCGCGCGCAGTTCTTCCGCTCCTACTACGTCACGTGCGACTACTGCCGCACCGTCAACACCTTCGAGCCGGGCATGATCGCGCGCTCGGTCGAGTTCTTCGCGGTGCACGCGCTGGCGGAGGAGGAGGCGCTGCCGGCGCACCTCGCGCTCCTCGACGCCGAGCAGCGCCGCGCGTCGGCGCTCGAGCGAACGAAGCTGTATCGCGATTACGTCGAGATCTACCTGCGGGCGCGCGTCCGCTGGATCCCGGAATACGAGCGCGACCTCGAGAAGGATCGCCAGGCGAAGCTCGACGCCTTCATTCAATCCATCGCGTAGCGAGGCCACCATGGACGTGCGAAGCCAACTGCGATCAATCATCGAGTGGATCGACCCGGCGCCGGAGCTCCTGTTCGATCGCTGGACCCAGAGCGGCGACGAGATCAAGAACGCCTCGAAGCTGATCGTCGGTCCCGGCCAGGGCTGCCTGTTCCTCTATGAAGGGCGGCTCGAGACCACGTTCGCCAGCGAGGGCGTCTACGATCTCCGCACCGACAACGTGCCGTTCTGGACCAGCATCAAGAACGCGCTCTACAACTTCGAGTCGCACCACAAAGTCGGCATCTACTTCTTCCGCTCGGCGAGCTTCCTCAACCGCCGCTGGGGCACGCCGTCGCCGATCACGTATCTCGATCCGCAGTATCGCTTTCCCGTCGGGCTGGGCGCGTTCGGCAACTACTCGTTCCAGATCAGCCGGCCCGACGAGTTCTTTCGCAAGGTGGTGGCGGGCGCGCACGTCTATACGGCGCAGGAGATTCAGCGCGTGATCCTGTCGCGCATCGGCGAGCCGATCAGCACCTATCTCGCCAACGCGGGATTCTCCTATGTGGAGATCGACAAGCACCGCTCGGAGATCGCGGCGCACGCGCGGCAGCAGGTGGCGCCGATCTTCGACGACCTCGGCTTTCAGCTCCTCGACTTCCGCATCGAAGGGACCAGCTTCGACGCCGCGACGCAGGAGCGCATCGGCAAGATCTCCGACATGACCGCCGAGGCGCAGGGCATCCGCAGCCTCGGCGTCGACTACGCGCAGTATCAGCAGCTCCAGGCGATCCGCGACCTGGCGCGCAACACCGGCGGCGGCAATGTCGGGATGCAGCTCGGGCTCGGGATGGAGGCGGCCAAGCTGTTCGCGCAGCAGCAGCAGCCGAGCGCCGCGCCCGCCGCTCCCGCTCCCGTCGCTGACGATCCGGCGGAGAAGCTCGGCAAGCTGAAGAAGCTGTTCGACGCCGGCTTGATCGACGAAGCCGAGTACAAGGCGAAGAAGCAAGAAATCCTGTCCAAGCTCTAGGAGGATCCGATGGACGATCTGGAGAAGAAGCTGGCCGACGCCGAGAAGCTGCGCGAGCAGAAGGGCCGCGAGCGCGACGCGCGCATTCAGGACGCGATGAAGGGTCCGAGCTATCACAAGTTCAGCGACCACGACAAAACGCCGCAGGGACAGAAGGCGATCGATCAGGGGATCGCGAACGTGCAGGGCGGGCGCGCGTCGTACGACTACACGCGCTCGGCGGGCGCGGACCTGAGCTGGCCCGATCTCGATCCGGCGCAGATCGGCGAGCTCGAGCCGTGGCTCTGCTATCCCGGCGAAGGCGAGGGCGGCTGGATCGATCTCAACGCCACCGCCAGCGGACGCGAGCGGCGCGCCAAGGCGGCGTACAAGACGCTCGGCGTGCCCAAGCACGAGGCGCTCCAGCGCGTCGACGACGTGACGACGCGGCTGATCGATTCGATGGTGGCGGCCTCCGACGCCGAGCTGAACGCGATGGCGGCGCAGTACCAGCTCAAGAAAAACAACTTGTACAGCTACCGCGACTACGCGCTCGGCCTGCGGCTCGAGTTCGACGATCTCAAGCGGCGCGCCGACAAGAAGGCGCAGCAGGCGCTCGACGCCGCCAACGAGATCCAGAAAGAGGAGATGGGCGCGAACATCGCCGCCGCCAAGTCGGGCGGGCTGCTCGATCCGATTCAGGGGATCTCGATGGAGGACTGGGCGGGCGCCAACGCCAAGATCGCGAGCGGGAACGATCTCGCGTCGGTGCTGAAGGTGCTCGGCGTCGAGAAGCCGGTGTGGGACGCGGTGTCGGCCGAGTGGATGGGGCGCATGAGCCGCGACACCACGTTCGCCATCACCACCGTCTACGGCAACGCGTTCGTCAATCCGAACATCGGCCGGTTCGCGGCCGGCGGCGCGGCGAAACCGGCGGCCCCTGCGGGCGGCGCGCTCGAGAAGGTGATGGGCGACTTCGAGCTCTATATAAAGATCATGAGCCACCAGAACGCGGGCGCGGCGCAGGGCAAGGACGCCATCACCATCTTGAAGAAGTACGGGCTCACGGTGAACGACTGGGCCACCATCGGCGCGCACTGGGGCGGCAAGATGATGACCGACTTCACGCTCGCCACGCGCATGCCCGAGCTGATGCAGCGCTACGGAGCCGAGTTCGCCAAGCCGGGTGCCGGCGACGACATCGACTTCTAGACGCGGATGGGGACGCGCGCGGCGGTCGTGCTGCTCCTGCTCTCGGGCGCGCCGGCGCACGCGCAGGCGCCGGACGACGTACGCCGCGCGCGTCAGCTCTCCGACGAGGGGCTGGCGCAGTTCAATCGTGGGCACTATCGGCAGGCGATCGAGGCGTTCGAGGCGTCGTTCGCGCTGCGGCGGCTGCCGGTGTTGTTGTTCGATATCGCGCAGGCGTATCGGCTCGACGGCGATTGCGATCGGGCGCTCGAGCACTATCGGCGTTACGTGCGCGAGGCGCCGGACGCGGCCAATCGCACGCTCGTCGACGGGTTCATCGCCGAGATGGAGCGGTGCGCGCGGCCGCCCGAGCCGAGCGTGACGGCGCCGCCGCCGGCGGTGATCGAAGCGGCGCCGCCGGCGGTGACCGAAGCGCCGCCCGCGCCGATCGCACCGCCGCCGGCGACCGCGCCTTCGCCGGCGCCGTCCGCGCGACCGGAGCTGGTGGCGCCGCCGTCGAGCGCGCCGGCGCGGCGGCCGCTCTATAAACAGTGGTGGCTGTGGACCGCCGTCGGCGTCGTGGTGGTCGCCGCCGGCGTCGGGCTCGGCGTCGGGCTGTCGAGCGGCGGGCCGCCGGCGCCGTCGCTGGGCTCGGTGGCGTGGAAGCCGTGAAGCGGCTCGCGCTCGCGCTCGCCGTCGCCGCCGGTTGCCGCGGCGCGCCCTGCAAACCGTCGTCGCTGTTCCTCGAGCTCACGTTTCTCGGCGCGGCGGCCGACGCCACCTCGCTCGAGGTGGTGTTGTCGCTCGACGGCGCGCCCGAGCAGCGCCACCCGCTCGAGCGCGCGCGGGCCGGCGCGTCGGAGACGCTCGAGATCGACCTCCCCGACTACTCGCCGGGCGCGATGCTCCAGGTGCGTGTCGACACCCTCGCCGGCGGCTCGCGCACCGGCAGCGCCACCGGCCGGTTCGCGCTCGCGCCGTCGTGCACCGTCGAGACGCTGTCGGTCGGCGCGCTCGAGTGCCCGCAGCCGACGACGACGCAGCCGGCGTTCGTCGATCCGCTCGACGGCAGCGACGACATGCGCCACGGCGGCGGCACCGGCGTCTGCGCCAACAAGACGCTCACCTTCGCGCTCGGCTACGCGCCCGGTCCGATCGTGCTCGCGCCCGGCACGTACCAGGCGCCCGACGAGACGCTGCCGTTCGTGCTGATCGGCGCGCAGACGCTCGACTGCGGCGGCGCCACGCTGACCGGCAGCGCGCCGTATCCGCCGCGCGGCGTGACGGTCACCGTCGTGCTCGACGGGACGGCCAACCAGATCCAGAACTGCAAGATCGTCGGCGGGAGCAGCACGGTCATCTGCGTCTACGTCGACACGGCGGGCGCGGGCGCGGGCCACATCATCAGCGACTGCGACATCTCGCAGTGTCCGGGCACCATGGGCAAGGGCTCCAACATCGAGATGGACGCGCCGGGCGATCACGTGTCCGTGAGCCACACGACCCTGCGCGACGGCTGGATCGGCATCGGCTGGTACGGGATCGATCACATCGGCACGATGAGCGACAACACCTTCAGCGGGATGCGCGACGCCGACATCTTCTGCGGCGCGGCGGAGCCGAGCCCGCAGCTCAGCGGCAGCGGGAACGTTCACTCGGTGACGGGCGCGGCGTGCTTCTCGTGCAGCGGCTGTCCGTTCTGACGATAGGGATCGATCGCGCCGTTCGGATCTTCGGGCGCGGGCGATGGGCGCGGCGCCGGCTTCTCGACGCGCGCGAGCGACACCGCGGTCTCCACCGTGGCGTTCGGGCCGACGCGCAGCTTGCGCTCGAGCGGGCGGAAGCCGGGGGCCGAGACGCGCAGTTGGTGCTCGCGCGCGGCCTCGACGGTGATGCGCGCCGAGCGCGCGGCCTCGGCGACCACCTCGCCGTCGAGCTCGATGCGCGCGGCGTCGGTGTTCACGCGCACGTCGAGCGTCCCGGTCGCGGGCGCGCGCGGCGCGATCACCGTCGGAGCCGGCGCGATCGGCGTCGGAGCCGGCGCGATCGGAGGCGGCGGCGCGGGCGCATGCGACGGGCGGAGCCACGACCAACCGCCGGCGGCGAGCGCCACCACCAGCCCCGCGCCGGCCGCGCTCGCGCCGAAGAACCGCCGCCGCCGATCGGCGCGCGCCACCGCCTCCAGATCGGCGAGCAGCTCCTCCATCGACTGGTGCCGCTCGCCGGGCGCCGCGCTGAGCCCGCGCACCAGCACGCGCCGCAGCCGCGCCGGCACGTCGCTCCCCGACGGCGCGAGCACGCGGCGCTCGGCGATCGCCTGCTTGAGCGTCTGCACGTCGGCGCCGCTGAACGGCCGCTCGCGATACAGCGCCTCGAAGAGCGCCACGCAGAAGCTGAACACGTCGGCGCGCGCGTCGGAGGCCTCGCCGTTCATCTGCTCGGGCGCCATGTACGCCGGCGTGCCGAGCAGCATCCCGGTGCGCGTGAGCGAGACGACGAGCGCGCTGTCGGCGGGCGCGCGCGCGCCGCTGTCGTCGGCGGCGTTCATCATGCGCGCGACGCCGAAGTCGGTGACGCACACGCGCCCGTCGCGGCCGACCAGCACGTTGTCGGGCTTGAAGTCGCGGTGCACCAGCCCCGCGCGGTGCGCCGCCGCCAGCCCGCGCCCGGCGCCGAGGAACGTCTCGACCGTCTTCAGCCACGGGCGCGGCTGCTTCATCCAGCGCGACAGCGTGCCGCCGTCGACGAGCTCCATGGCGATGAACACGCCGGCTTCGAACACGCCCACGTCGTAGATGGTGATGACGTTCGGATGGCTCAGGCGCGCCATCGCCTGCGCCTCGCGCATGAGCCGCGTCTCGGCGTCGGCGCTGCGGCGGTGCGAGCTGAGCAGCTTGAGCGCGATCTCGCGCCCGAGCTCGGTGTCCACCGCCTTGAACACCACGCCGAAGCCGCCGCGCCCGATCGCCTCGACCAGCCGATAGCGGCCGACCATCATGCCGGCGCCGAGCCGCTCGTTGATCGCCGCCGGCGCCTCGGCCACGGCCTCGAGCAGCGAACGCAGCGAGCCTGCGTCCGACGGGCCGCGCGCCGAATCGGGCATGTTGGGATTATAATCGTTCGCCATGGCCGATGCGTCCGCCGAGCAGCTCGACCAGGAGGTGGGTGCGCTGCTCGAGCGCGGCGCCGTCGACGAAGCGGCGTCGCTGGCGATCCGGCGGCTGGGCCCGTCGATCCTCGGCTGGCTGCGCGCGGTGATCCGCGACGCCGACGACGCCGACGACGCGTTCGCGCGCTTCGCCGAGAGCTTGTGGTCGAGCCTGCGCGGATTCCGCCGCGAGTGCTCGCTCAAGACGTGGACGCACCGGCTGGCGTGGCAGGCGGCGCTGCGCATCTTGGAGGATCCGTATCGCCGGCGGCGCGAGGCGCTGCCGACCACCGAGGCGACGCGCATCGCCGCCGAGGTGCGCTCGCGGACGTCGCTGGCCCGCGACGCCGACGAGGCGGCGCGCGTCGAGCGGCTGCGGCGCGCGCTCGCTCCCGAGGAGCAGACCATGATCATCCTGCGCTTCGACCGCGGGCTGTCGTGGAGCGAGGTGGCCGAGGTGCTGGCGGCCGGCGGCGAGCGGCCCGACGAGGCGGCGCTGCGCAAGCGCTTCGAGCGGCTCAAGAAGCGGCTGCGCGAGCTGGCGATCGCCGAGGGCCTGCTCGACGGCTGACGGCTACCGGCGGCGCGGTCTTCTCGTGCGCGCCGGGCGCGTGGGCGCGCGGCGGCGGCTGCGCTCGAGCAGGCGGGCGTCGACGGGCCGCGGCGGCGCGCGCGCCAATTCGCGGAGCAGCTCGACGAGCCGAGGATCTTCCTCGCTCATGTCAGCGCGGGTTCTCCGGCTCGCCTTCGCGGTAGACGCTGCGGCGGATCTCGATATCGACCCAGCGAAAGTCCTGCGAGTCGTCGTCCGGCCCCGCGTTCGTGAGCGCCGCCTCTTCGGAGCCCATCGCCTGCACGCTCACCTCGTCGCCGTAGCGGCCGTGCGGCGTCGGCGCCGCGCCGATGATGCGCTCGATCGCGCCTCGTAGCTCGACGCGCGCGCGCTCCGCCCGGTTCTGCGACAGCACCATGTTGAGCTCGGCCGCCTGTTCGGGAGTCTCGGCGCCGCGCCAACGCCGGCTCGCCGACGAGCGGATGCTGGTCTCGAGATCGGTGTCGGGATGCTGCTGCACGAACTCGCGCACGCGGCGCACCGTCTCCTCGACCTCGTTGCGGCCGACGCCGTCGATGGCGTCGCTCTGCGTCGCGAAGTCGATGCGCGTGCGCAAGAGCAGCGTCAGCTCGGGCTGCTTGACGAGGTGATGAGGGTTGTCCGGCGGCGGCGGCTGATCGCCGGTGGTGCCGCGGCCGAGCGCGCGCCCGACCCCGACGTCGACGGTGGCGCCGACGGTGACGTTGTTGTGTTGCGCCCCGGTGCCGCGGCTCCCGCCCTGCGAACCGCTCGCGCCCGGCGGAAAGAAGAACGTGATGTCGTTCGTCCCGTGCGAGAACGTCATCTGCCCCATGCCGACCGATCCGCCGACGTTGGCGCCGCTGTTGCCCGCCGCGGCGCTGCCGGCCGCGCCGACTTGCGTGTTGCCGCTCGCGTAGCGCCCATCGAACCAGTCGGGCGCCCAGAAGTAGCCGGGGTGCAGCGGCTCGCTGCGCGACTCCTCCGCGTCGTGATCGACCGAGACGCCGAGCCCCGCGCCGTGCACGCCGTGGCGCCCGATCTCCGCCTGCGCGGCGCCGCCGACGCTGAGGTTCACGCCGTCCATGCGGTGCGTGTAGCTCATGCCGATGTTGTTGGTGTAGCGCACCGTCATCTCGCGCGTCGCCACGCCGGCGTTGACGACCGCGCCGGCGCGCACCTGCGTGGT
>DASREC010000606.1:0-5414 GCA_035652295.1 Polyangia bacterium | reverse complement strand
CCCGCCGGCATCCTGCAGGCGCCGTTCTACTCGCACGCGGCTGCGCCGCCGGTGAACTACGGCGCCATAGGCATGGTGATGGGCCACGAGCTGACGCACGGCTTCGACGACGAGGGGCGGCAGTTCGACGCCAAGGGCAACCTGCGCGACTGGTGGAGCCCCAAGGTCGGCGCCGAGTTCGATTCGCGCGCGCAGTGCGTGGCCGATCAGTACGACGGCTACGTCTCCGTCGACAACGAGCACGTCAACGGCAAGCTGACGCTGGGCGAGAACATCGCCGACCTCGGCGGCATCAAGCTGGCGCACTCGGCGTATCGCATGCTGCACCCGAATCCGCAGCCGGCCGTCGGCAAGAACGGCTTCTCCGACGACCAGCTGTTCTTCCTCGGCGTGGCGCAGGCGTGGTGCACCAACCGCCGCGACGAGTACGCGCGCATGCGGGTCAAGACCGATCCGCACTCGCCCGCCAAGTTCCGCGTCAACGGCCCGATGTCGAACCTCCCCGACTTCGCCGCCGCCTTCCAGTGCAAGCCCGGCGCAAAGATGGTCCGCTCCAACGCCTGCGTCGTCTGGTAGCCACACGCGGGCGGCAGAGATAGAACCGCCATGCCGCCGCAGACGCTAAAAAGATCAGAGGGACTAGGGGGTCAGAATTATTCGCCGGACGCCGCAGCGTAACGCTGAGACATTGAAGTTGATCAACAGTCCAAGCTGTAGACGCGTCATCTTCAGATACGAGAGCACCTGAGCCCAGTGGAGCGGGAGTTGGTTTTCGACGGCTTTCAGCTCGACGACCAACCGTTTCGCGACGAGAAGGTCGAGTCGCGCATCTCCAACGGGAACTTGCTTGTATCGAACTTCAATCGGTACCTGACGCTCGAAAACGACACCCCGTAGCGTGAGCTCGACGGCCAACGCCTCTTCGTACACCGCTTCGAGAAATCCAGGCCCCAACCAGCGATGGACTTCCGTCGCAGCGTCCACTACGACGCGGGCAAGTCGATCCAGCTCCCTATCAGGTTCTGGCAGTTTGGCGTCTGCGGCGGCATGGCGGTTCATCTCTGCCTTATCGGCGCCGGCGCCGGGAAGTTGCTCAGACGCGGATTTCGCGGCCCAGTCGCTCCGTCAGCAGGCGCGCCAGCGTCGAGCGGAGCTCGTCCTTCGACGTGCGCCACGAGACCTGGCCGGCTTCTTCTTTGGGGCCGAAGTGCCAGGCCTGGCGGAAGGCGGCCATCCAGATTTCGCCGGCGGCGTGGTGACTGTTGATGACGACGCGCTGCCCGTCGGCGAGCGTGAGCGTGAGGACGCCTTGCGACAGCTCGACCTCGAGCTCGTCGGGGTCGAGATCGCCGAGCGCTTTTTCCAGGTGGCGCAGCTCGGCGTCGGCGATCAGGTCGAAGTGATCTTCTGTGCCCATGGCGGCGACGCTACTCCTCCGCCGGCGCGGCGGTCAACGGCTCGACGCGGCGAGAACGATCGGCTAACTTTTATCGGCTGACGTGAAACGCTTGCTCCCCCTCCTATTGCTGACGCTGCTGGCGCCGCTGGCGCTGGCGTCGCACACGCACGTGCGCCTCGAGCGCATCGTGCCGACCGACGACGGCAAGCTGCTGGTCTACGCGTCGGTGGTCGAGCTCGAGGGCAACCTCGCCGAGGATCACGCGGCGCCGCAGTTCACGCTCAAGGTCAACGGTAAGGCGATGGGGCGCGCCGAGAAGTGGGCGCCGTTCCGCGCCGCCGGCGAGCCGCTCGACGTGGTGCTGATCGTCGAGACGTCGGCGCTGTACGGGCCGCAGATCATCAAGGAGGCGCCGCCGCCGCCACCGACGGTGAAGGGCGGCAAGAAGGGCAAGGCGCCGAAGAACGTGAAGCCGGCCAAGGCGGCGAAGGCTCCGAAGGGGCTGCCGAGCGCGCCGGCGCCGGTGCTGTCGAACGATCAGCCGCTCGACAAAGTGAAGGACGCCACCAAGCAGCTCCTCGACGCCATGCCCGGCAAGTCGCGCGTGCTGCTCATCGACTACGGCGGCGAGGTCACGCCGCACCCGCCGTTTCGCCCGGCGCAGTCGGTGGGCGACGCCGTCGACGAGCTGGGGCCCGACAACGAGTCGGGCGACCTGGCGCTGGTGGGCGCGGTCAAGCAGGCGCTGATCGAGCTCAACAAGCCGCGCACCGACGGCGTCGACGCGCGCAAGCTGATCGTGGTCATCTCCGACGGGCTCAACTCGCAGATGGACCACAAGACGTTCCGCATGCTCGGCGACACGGCGGCCAAGGCGCACGTGCCGATCCACACCATCGCGTTCTCGCCGACCGACGCGCGCGGGCCGCTGCTCAACCTCGGCGAGATCTCCAAGCGCTCGCACGGCACGTTCCGCTGGGCGCGTAACGCCGACGATCTGCACGCGCAGATGGAGACGCTCGCCGACGAGATGAACAAGCAGTACGTGCTGACGTTCAAGGTCAGCCTCGATCATCTCGAGCGGCAGCGGTTCGTCTTGACGTGCGAGGATCTCGAGTCGAACGAGCTGATCTACGGCGAGCCGCCGCCGGGCAGCAACCGCGGCCACGGCTGGGGCTTCTGGTTGATCCTCGCGGCGGTGGCGCTCGCCGTCGGCGGCACGGTGCTGGTGATCGCGACGCGGCCGAAGAAGCGCTTCGCCACGCGCCGCGCGCCGGGCGCACAGCCGCAGACTCAACAGCCGCAATATCAGCAGCCGCAATATCAACAACCGCAGCCGCAGTACCAGCAACCGCAGCCGCAATATCAGCAGCCGCAAGCGCAAGCGTCGTCGCGCGGAATGATCATCATGGTCTCGGGCGCGCTCGCCGGCCAACGCTTCAGCATCGACGCGCGCGCGCCGTTCTCCATCGGCAAGGGCCCCGCGAATCTGCAAATCTCCGACGACCCGACGGTGTCGACGCGCCACGCCGAGATCGCCTGGCGCAACATGTGGGTCCTCACCGATCTCAACTCGACCAACGGCACCTTCGTGAACAACCAACGGGTGACGCAACCGGTTCGCCTTTCGGACGGCGACCTGGTTCGCTTCGGCAACACCCAGATCAAGTTCCGGACGGAGTAGGTCATGGGAGCGGGCTCGAGCATCATCATCTGCGGCCAGCCATACGACGTCGGGCAGCGCGTGATCACCTTCCGCGACGATCACTCGGTCGACGCGTACACCGAGCACCGCACCGACAAGCCGTCGGAGGTGCCGCCGTTCGCGCCGGCCAAGGGCATGGCGGGCGCGGTGCGCCGCTGGCGGCAGCGCGGGCTGATCGGCGCCGATCGATCGCTGCCGCGCCTGCAGCAGGTGCTGCGGCAATTTGTCATTCACCACGACGGCTGCATGGACTCGCGCAGCTGCTTTCACGTGCTGCACAACGAGCGCGGGCTGTCGGTGCACTTCCTGATCGACAACGACGGGACGATCTTCCAGACGCTCGATCTGGTCGACTGCGCGTTCCAGGCGGCGGGCGTGAACGAGATCTCCGTCGGCGTCGAGCTATCGAACCGCGGCGACGCGGCGCGCTTCCCCAACGACTATCACGGGCGGCGCGACAAGCTGACGTGCCGGATCAACGGGCACCAGTTCCTCGCGTACGAGTACACCAAGGCGCAGATCGAATCGATGATCTCGATCGGCAAGTGCCTGGCGCGGCTGTTTCCCAACTTGCCGCAGACGTTCCCCGCCGACGGCGGCGATCAGCTCTGGGCGTCGCTGTCGAACCCGCGCGACTACGCCGGCTACCTCGGGCACTACCACGTCACCGATCAGAAATGGGATCCCGGGCCGTTCGACTTCAAATATTTCTCGTCGAAGATCCGCGGGCGCAGCGTGTTCCCGCTGGTGCTGCCGTCGAGCGGCCAGACCAAGCCGGAGATTCCGGACGATCCTTATAAAGCGCAGGACATCGCCGCCGAGTTCTACAAGAGCAACGAAGAGGACGGCGAAGGCGGCTACTACCCCGTCGGGCCGCTCGGCGAATCGCGGCTGTGGCACGGCGGCGTGCACATCCGCGCCGAGCGCGGCACGCCGGTGTACGCGCCGTTCGGCGGCAAGGTCGTGGCCGCGCGCATGACCACCACCGACGATCTCGCGATCGGCTCGCGCAACTTCGTGCTGCTCAAGCACGAGGTCGCCGTCGGCGCGTCGACGATCAAGTTCTGGACGCTCTTGTTCCATCTCGATCTCGAGGCGCCGAACCTCGCGGTCACGCCGCCGTGGTTCAACAAGGCCGCGTCGCAGATGGGCGACGATCCCGTCGGGCTGAGCCCCAACATCGACGTCGCCGCCGGCGAGCTGGTCGGTCACGTCGGCGAGGCCGGACCGCCCGGCCGCAACGAAGGCCAGCTCCACCTCGAGATCATGAGCGCCGAGGAGATCGGCGAAAAAGTCGAGCCCGACTTCTGGCACACCGTCGACGGCGCGGGCATGGGCCGCTTCTGCAACGCGCCCGAGATCGTCGGCAAGATCGATCGCCCGTCGAACGGCCGCGTCGACAACGTGCTGTCGCGCGCCGAGGTGCTGCAGTTCTATCGCTCGAACCCCGCGCGCGAGGAGTTCCACAAGCTGGCGGTGCGCCACGTGAGCGAGTGGGCCAACGACAACGATTGGGAGGTGGCGCTCAACAAGGCGCGCGACTTCGCCAACCTGCCGAAGCCGGTGCGCGCGCGCATGTACCGCGATCAGATCGAGCCGGTGCTGTGGTGGACCGACGACGTGGCGCAGGCGGCGGATCTGCCGAACGACAAGATCGTCTGGAACTACCACCCGGTGACGTTCATCGTTTGGCTGAACGATCGCATGAAGAACGCGCAGTCGAACGCCAAGGGCATCGGCGCCGCCTCGGAGTTCGGCGGGCAGCGCGCGCCGTCCAACATCAAGGACGACGGCGACGCCACCGAAGGCTTCACCGACGACGAAGACGTGATGTTCGGCGAGGCCGGCAAGAAGCTCGAGCTGGAAGATCTCGCCAAGGGCTACGCCGACGAAAAAGAGAAGGACAAGTAGCGCCCCGGGTGGCGCACGAGCACCGCTGCACTCCGCGCGCGGGCGGAAAATCGTTTTTCGCGGGACGTTCGCATACGCCGTGCTCGGCGCCGCTACGCGTCGCCTGCGCGGTTCGGCCGCCGCTGGTCGGCGAAGGTTCGTAAACTTGCCTGCGGCGGCCTCACCGTGCTCACTCATGCTACGGCTGGCATCCTCGCCTGCGGCGAGGAGCGCCTGCGCAATGCCCGCGAAAAACGATTTTCCGCCCACGCGCTCCGTTCCGCTGCCGGGGTGCCTGCGCGTAAAGATGCTCCGTTTGGCGATTCTCGGCGGTTTGAGCTGATCGAGCCTTGCACGTAGCGGAGTGGAGCGCGCGGGCTGCGGCAATTTGCCGCCGCGCGCAGTTCCGCAGGAGCGATC
>DASREC010000605.1:0-4371 GCA_035652295.1 Polyangia bacterium | reverse complement strand
GCAGTCGGCGGAGCAGCCGTCGCCCGAGACGGTGTTGCCGTCATCGCAGACTTCGCCGGCCTCGACCACGCCGTCGCCGCAGCTGTCCTTGATGCACACCGACTCCTTGGCCGCGCAGTGCGTGCCGACGGGGCAGACCAGCCCGTCGGGACACTGAATGCTCGACGGCGAGAGACAGCCGCCGAGCGCGAGCACCGGAATCAGCGAGACGAGTTTCCACATCCGCATCGACTGCCCCTAATCTTTAAAAGTGGATGGTGGCGACGAGGCCGCCGCCGTTCGGCCCGGCGAGCGGCGTCAAGCTCAGCTTGTCGCTCTCCGGGCTGACGCGAAACGGACGCGCGCGGTTGAGCGTCACCAGCGTGATGCCGGCGGCGATCGCCAGGCCGCCGACCGCGTACAGGGTGAACGCGCCGACCTGCAGGTTCTCGCCCGCCGACTTCTTGCCGGCGAGCCCGCCGTCGGGCATGCAGCCGCCCGACTGGTTCGCCATCGCGCACGCGTTCACGCCCGCGTCGTACGACTTGAAGCTCTCGCTCGCCTGCCAGTGCAGGATCCCGCCGAGCCCGGCCAAAAGCACGCCCGCGCCGAGCACGGTGTACGGCATCCAGTTCGGCCAGCGGCGCTTGTAGTGGGTGAGATCGTCGGCGGTGAACAGCTTGAGATCGATCGTCGTCTTCTGTCCCGGCGGCAGCATCGGGTTCTTCTGCGTGGTGATGTAGCCCATCTTCTGCGCGACGATGGTGTGCTGCCCGACGCGCACCAGGCCCTCGTACTTGCCGGGCGCGATGTAGAGCTGGCGCCCGTCCATCGAGACCACCGCAGAGTCCTGGAAACAGGTGATCTCGACGCGCGCGAGCTGCTTCTCGATCAGCGCCTTGTAGCGGCCGGCGTGCTCGTACTTGTCGGCGTCGAGCGGCGCGGCGCCGTACTTCATCGCCTCCTCGAGCTGGAGGAAGACCTCGACCGGCTGATCGAGGTTGAGCAGCGCGAGGGCGAGGTTGTAGTGGATGCCGGGGTGGTTCCAGTGCGCGAGCGCCTCGCGGTACTTGGCGGCGGCGGCGACGAACAGCGACTCCTTGAGCAGGCCGTTGCCCTCGCGGAAGAGATCGCTCGCCAGCTTCTGCTCGCCCGGCGTGACCGCCTTGGCCCACGGGCGCTCGCTCGGCGCCGTCGACGCGCCGAGGTCGGTCTGCGCCGGCGGGTTTTTGGACGGCGGCGGATCGGCGGCGAGCGCGGGCGCGGCCGAGAGCGCCAGCGCGAAGCAAACGGCTGCGGAGAAATTCGTTCGCATCATTAATAAGCTCCTACCTACTTCAGCTCGTCGACGACCGCGCTGCCGAGCTGGCCCTCGAGCCGCTTGACGCGCTCCTGCTCTTTCTTGAGCAGCGCCTCGGTGCGCTTCTTCTCGGTCTGCGCCGCCTCTTCTGCGGCCATCGCGATCTTGGCGCTCTCCTCCGCCTTGACCTGCGCCTCCTCGGCGCTGCGCTTCTGCTTCTCGGTGTTCTGCAGCGAGACCTGCAGCTCGGCGTTCTTCTGCTGCAGCTCTTCGTTGGTCATCTCGACCTGCGTGTTGGCCTTGACCGTCGCCGCCTCGGCTTCCTTCTTCGCCGCCTCGGCGCGCTGCCGCTCGAGCTCTTTCGCCTGCACCTCGGCGAGGCGCTGCTTGGCCTCGGCCTCCGCCGAGAGCGCGGCCACCGCCGCCCGCTCGGCGCGCTGCTGCGAGTCGCGGATGATGAGCAGCGCGACCACCGCCGAGAACAAGAGCAGCGCGAGGAACATGCCGCCGCCGATCGCGAGCTGCCGCTTGCGCCGCGCCGCGCGCGCGTCGAGCTCGAACACGCCCTTCAAGAAGTCGCGCTGCAGCATCGCCAGCTCGCCGCGATAGCGCTTGGCGAACTTCGCCGCCTCCTCGACCATCTCGCCGCGCCAGAGCAGATCGGCGTTGCGCCCCTTGCCCTGCCACTGCTTGGCGGCGGTGCGCAGCTGCTCGAGGAACGCCGAGTCCTCCTGGCTCTCCTCGAGCCAGCGGTGCAGCGCCGGCCAGCTGTGGATCAGCGACTCGTGCACGATCTCGACGGTGGTGCCCACGCCGCCGTCGCCGGTGGTGACCGTGAGCAGTCGCGCGTCGACGAGGTGATTGACGAGCCGCTGCACCTCGCCGCGATCGCGCGACAGCTCGAACAATTCGTCGAGCGTCACGATCGCGCGCGTGCGATCCGACGTCACCAGGCGCAGGAGCAGCGTGCGCGCCAGCGTGCGCGCCTGCGGGCTGAGCTGCGTGATGACGGTGTCGGCGTGGCTGGCGAGCGCGCCGGCGATTCCGCCGAGCGCCTTGTAGCTGTCGATGGTGAGCAGCTTGCGCGCCGGGTCGCGCGCCTCCCACAACTTCGTCGCCGCGAACTGGAGCAGCGGCAGCGCGCTGTCGGTCGCCTCCAGGTGCTCGAGCATGTTCTCGACGATGTCGGCGTTCTCGAAGTGGTACCCCGCCATCTCCGCCGGCTGCACCAGCGCGGCGCGCAAGCCCTCGCGGTTCGGCGCGGCGATGAAGAACAGCCCCTGGCTCAGCTCGCTCATGAACTGCGAGTCTTCCGAGACGCGATCGAGAAAGTCCGAGCGCACCGACGTGATCACGCGCGTCGGCGAGGTCACGTCGTCGGCGACGCCCGCCATGCACGCGGTGAACGCCAGCCGCTCCGACGGCTCCGGCACCTGCGTGTAGAGCTCCTCGAACTGATCGATGAAGAGCAGCACGTGGCGTTTTTCTTTGCGCGCGTGGCGGCGCAGCACCGTGCCGAGATAGCCCGGCTCGGAGCGCAGCTTCTGCGCCAGCTCCTTGGGATCGCCGGTCACCGCTTCGCCCGAGATGTCCGCGAGCAGCGGCGCGAGCACGCCGGCCAGCGCCACCAGCGGCTGGCGCCCGGGACGCAGCACGTGGATCTCCCACGCCTCGCCCGACTGCTTGAGCGCGGGCACGAGGCCGGCGCGCACCAGCGACGACTTGCCGACGCCCGACGGGCCGATGACGCCCATGAGCGGACGATCGCGGATGCGCGTGACCATGGCCGCGATCTCGCGCGTGCGGCCGAAGAAGCGCGCCGCGTCCTCCTCCTGAAACGACGAGAGGCCGGCGTACGGGCTGACGTCGCCCTGGATCTCGCGCGTGATGTGACCCGGCTGAAACGGCTCGAGCGCGCGCAACAGCGACTTGGCGTCGGCGAAGCGCTCGCTCTTCTGCTTCATCAGACACTTGTCGACGACGTCGGCGAGCGCGCGCGGCACCGACGGCGCCACGTCGCGCAGCTTGGTCATCGGCTGCTGCAGGAGCGCGGTGAGCACCGGCGGGCTGTCGGGCGGCAGCGGGTGGCGGCCGGCGAGCATCTGGAACAGCATCACGCCGCACGCCCAGATGTCCGTCTGGTGATCGATCGGCAGGCCGATGTTCCACTGCTCGGGCGACATGTACTTGAGCGTGCCGATGACCGCGCCCGCGCGCGTGACGTCGCCCGCCGCGTCCTTGAGGTTGAGCGTGCCCTCGTTGGCGCCCGCCTTCGGCGTCGCCTCTTCGCCGCCGCCTTGCAGAACCTTGGCGATGCCGAAGTCGAGCACCTTCACCGTGCCCGAGTCGGTGACGAACACGTTGTCGGGTTTGAGATCGCGGTGCACGATGCCCTGCTCGTGCGCGCAGACGAGCGCGCGCACCACCGGCATCATCAGCTCGACGGCGCGCGCCGGCGGCAGCGGCTGATCCGGCTTGGCGACTTTGCCGAGCGGATTGCCCTGCAGGTACTCGAGCACCATGAACGGATTGCCGAGGTACTCGCCGACTTCATAGATGATGACGATGTTCTCGTGGCTGCACGTCGCGGTGGCGCGCGCCTCGAGGAGAAAGCGGCGCGTGGTGTCCGAGTCCTTCGACTGCAGGAACTTGATCGCGACGCGCCGTCCGAGGCGCAGGTCGCGCGCGAGGTAGACGGTGCCCATGCCGCCCGACCCGATCTCGCGGATGAGTTCGTACTGCGAGATCTTGGTGCCGGGCTTGAGGCTGACCACCGCGTCGGCGCTCTGACCCATCGTCGGCTCGACGGTGGGCGCGGGCGGCATCGTCGGCGCGCTCGGCTCGGGCGTGAGCGGCTTGAGCTTCGGCGCCGGCACGTCGGAGACGACGCTCCTCTGCTGCTCGTGCGTCTCGTTTCCGAGCCAACCGGTCCACGACGACGGAATGGTCTCGACTTTGGGATTTCCGGTGATCGTGGGCGCGGACTCGTCGCTCTTGGCGACGGGCATCCCGTCGCGGCCGGTTTCTTTATCGTTCATGTTTTGCAATCCTTGGGAAGCGGTTGCACGCCCCCCGGCCGGCTAGTTTACGTC
>DASREC010000604.1:0-3260 GCA_035652295.1 Polyangia bacterium | reverse complement strand
CAGCTACTCGTCGTCGACGACGGGTCGCGCGACAACACGCGCGAGGTGGTGTTCGAGTGGCTCGCCGACAAGCCGCACGCGCGCCTGCTGTCGTTCAATCAGAACCGCGGCATGTCGGCGGCGTACTACGAGGCGTTCTCGTTCCTGCGGCGGCAGCTCGCGCTCGGCAAGCTGGGGGCCGACGACATCGTCGTCACGGTCGACGCGGACGGCCAGCACGACCCCGCCAGCCTCGACGACCTCGTGCGCCCGATCCGCGACGGCGCGGACGCCGTCATCGGCCGCCGCGACTTCCGCCTCTACCCGCGTTACAAGCGTCTCGGCAACTGGGTGATGTCCGCCTGGGCGACCCTCTGGGGCGGCCGCCGTTTCACCGACGTCGAGTCCGGGTACCGGGCATTCCGCATCGGCGCGCTCGCCGACGCGCTGCGCTACTACAAGGGCTACAAGTACAGCGAGACGGTCGAGGTCGCGGTTATCCTCGCCCGCCTCGGCTACCGCATCCATGACACCACCGTCGTCGATATCCCCGTTTTCCGCTCGAACACGCGGCTGAAGGACGTCGTGATCGACCTCGTCGCCATGCCGTGCGCGTGGTGGCGGGTGACGGCGGCGCGCCGCCTCCCGCGCGCGCCGCGCTGGGCCGCGTACTACGTGCCGCCGCTTGTCCTCGGCGCCATCGTTGCGGGTGGCGCCCGGTCGCTGGTGCGCGCGCTCGGTGGGGGCCTCAGGCGATGATCCCTCGTGTACGCGAGCTTGCTGCCGCGGCGGCCCGGTCGGTGGAGATCGGCCGCCGCGGCTGGACGCTCCTCGCAACCGCCTTCCTCGTCGATACGGCCTTCCTGTTCGTGTTCCTGATCGCCGTCCAGTCGTACCTGCCCGACCGCCTGCACGCGAGCGCGGCGATCGCGGGATGGGCGCTCGGCGCCTTCGGCATGGCGAAGCTCGCGACGCAGCTCGCGAGCGGCTTCATCGCCGACCGGGTTGGCGCGCGGCGCGCGCTCATGCTCGGCACCGGGCTGCTGCTCGCTGGCGACGTCTCGTTCCTGGCGCTCGCGCACACGTCGCCGTGGCTCGTCGTCTGCGCCGCCGCCGTCGTCGGCCTCGGGTCGTCGGTGACATGGCCGGCGCTGTATGCCGCCGCCGACGCGCGCTTCGCCGACAGCGAGAAGGCGCGCTTCACGGCACTCCTGACGCTTGCGAGCGGCGGCGCGCTCGTCGCCGGCCTCGGCGGCGGGACGCTGCTCGAGACAACGGTGCCGTTCGACGCGGCGATGGCGCTGCCGATCGCGTGCGTCGGCGCGGCTTGCGCCCTGGCGCTGCTCGGACGCGACCACGACGACGCGCGCCTGGTCACCGAGGCGCCGCCCCCGTCGTTGCGCGACGCGCGCGCGATCTTTGGTGAGCGGCGGCGCGTCGGCTTCGCGCTGCTCGTGCTCGCCGAAGCCGCCGCGCTGGGCGCGCTGACGGCGAGCTTCCGCGCCTACGGCCGCGACGTCCTCGGCGTCTCGCTGGCGCGCGAGGCATCGCTGCTCGTACCGGCCGCCGTGCTCGGCGCCCTGCTCGTCATCCCCGGGGGCGCGCTGGCCGACCGCATCGGCCGCGCGCGCGTGCTCGCGCCGGGCTTCGCGACGACCGCCGCATGCCTGGCCGTGCTCTCGCAAGTGACGCAGCCGGCGCTCGTCATCGTGCTCGCCGGCATCGCCGGGGGCGCATTCGGCCTCGCCCTGCCGGCGATCGCGGCGACGATGATGTCGCTCGCCAGCGATTCGGCGAACCGCGGCGGCGTGATCGGTTGGTTCATGATGATGGATGGCATCGGCCACGCCACCGGCCCGGTCGGCGCCGCCGTCCTCATCGCCGCGTTCGACGCCAGCGCCGTGCTCCTCGCCTGTGGCGGACTCTTCGCCGGCGTGGCAGCGATCGCCGTCGCGTCGCAGCTCAAGGCAGTACGCACAGTGCGGATCGACGCCGTTGAGGCGCAGGCAGCATGAGAAGGAGGGCGGCATGAGGCGGGTGTTGGTCACGGGCGGCGCCGGCTTCATCGGCTCGCACGTCGTCGATGCGCTGCGCGAGCGCGGCGACTGGCCAGAAGTCCTCGACGACCTCAGCAAGGGCCAGGTGACGAACCTGTCCGACGACGTGCCACTGCACATCGGCGACATCGCCGACGCGCCGCGCGTACGCGCGCTGTTCGAGATGCGGCGATTCGACGCGGTCGTCCACTGCGCCGCGCAGACGAACGTCATGCGCTCGATCGCCGAGCCAGCGCTTGACCGGCGGATCAACATCGACGGCCTGCAGGCGGTGCTGGACGCGTCCGCCGCGACGAGCGTACGGCGGTTCGTGTTCATCTCGTCGGGCGGCGCCATCTACGGCGAGACACCGGTGCCGGCGAGCGAATCGACGCCGCCCGCGCCGACGAACCCCTACGGGCGGCACAAGCTCGAGGGCGAGGCGCTCGTGGCACGCGCGCCGCTCTCCTCGTGCTCGTTGCGGCTCTCGAACGTCTACGGCCCGCGCCAGCGCTCCGACGCGGAGGGCGGCGTCATCAGCATCTTCGTCGAGCGGATCGCGCAGGGCCTGCCGCTGCAGGTGTTCGGAGACGGCGAGCAGCAGCGGGACTTCGTGCATGTCGCCGACGTCGTCGATGCCGTGCTGATGGCGCTCGAACGCGAGGAGATGACAGGCGAATGGAACGTCGGCACCGGCGTCGCGACGTCGGTGAACGAGATCGTGGAGCTCACGCGGTCCGTGGCGCCAGCGTCCATCGAGGTCACGCACCTGCCCGAGCGCGGCGAGGTGCGGCGGTCGTGCCTCGACGTCGCGAAGCTGCGCTCGCTCGGCTGGCAGCCGCGCCGCGAGCTGAGCGGAGCGCTGGCATCGTTGGTCGGCGCGGCAATACGCGCGGCTGTCTAGAGACGCTACGGCAGCGGGACGACAGTCTCGTTGCGCGGAATGCCGATGTCCGGCGTGGGCGTGCGCGTCGCCGTGGGCGTCGGCGTACGGCTCGGCGTCGGCGTCGGCGTGCGCGTTGCCGTGGGCGTAGCAGCGCCGAACGTGATCGCGCCCCCGGCGTAGTACGCCGCCGCCTTCTGCCGGAAGAAGCCTCCATCGTCGTCGGCCGAGAGCGACACGAGCGTGTTGCCGTTGATCGGCGCCGGGTTCGTAATGCCATCGCCCTGCCCGTCGCACGCGCACGTCGCCCCCGCCGCGCCGCCGCCGAAGAGGAACGCCACGACGCCGGCGTCCACGTAGTC
>DASREC010000603.1:0-4175 GCA_035652295.1 Polyangia bacterium | reverse complement strand
ATCGCCTCGTGGCTGCTCGACCTCACCGCCGCCGCGTTCGTCGAGAACCCGGAGCTGAGCGCGTTCGCCGGCCGCGTCTCCGACTCGGGCGAAGGCCGCTGGACGCTCGCGGCCGCGATCGACGAAGGCGTGCCGGCGCCGATTCTCGCGGCGGCGCTCGCCGAGCGCTTCGCCTCGCGCGGCGCGCAGGACTTCGCCGATCGCGTGCTGTCGGCGATGCGCTTCGAGTTCGGCGGCCACCGGGAGAAGAAGCAGTAGCCGAGAGGCGAGCGGCGCGTGCGGCGCGCGCGCTCTTGCGAGGATCGTCGCGCGAGCTATATGCAAGCCGGCTTCTCGAGGAGCGCGGCGTGGGCGCGAGAGCGGCGAGGCTCGGACTGGTGCTCTCGTGCGGCGCGATCGTCGCGTGCAAGAAGCCGCCGCCGCCCGCGCCGCCTGCGCAGGTGGTTCGCGTCGCCACCGTGCAGGCGCGCAGCGTTCCGCTGATCAAGGAGTGGCTGGCCAGCGTCGACGGATTCACCACCGCGCAAATTCAGCCGCAGGTGACCGGCTACATCCGCGAGGTCAACTACCGCGAAGGCACGATGGTCGAGGCCGAGCAGCTATTGTTCACGCTCGACCGGCGGCCGTTCATCGCCGCGCTCGACAAGGCGCGCGGCGATCACGAGAGCGCGGTGGCGCAGCTCGACAAGGCGCGCCAGGACGTGCGGCGCTACATCCCGCTGGTCGCGCAGAACGCGCTCAGCCGCGAGCAGCTCGACAACGCGCGCGCCGCCGTGCTGCAGGGCGAAGGCAACGTCCAGTCCACCCGGGGCGCCCTCGCGGCGGCGAAGATCAACCTGGCGTGGACCGAGGTCCGCTCGCCGATCGCCGGGCTCGTCGGCCTGGCGCAGACGCGCGTCGGCACGCTGGTGAGCCCGAGCCAGGTGCTCACCGTCGTCTCGTCGCTCGATCCGATGCGCGCGTCGTTCAACGTCAGTCAGCAGGAGTACCTCCAATACTCGGACGCCTTGAGCCACCCCAACGCGCCTCGCTACGCGGCGCAGCGCTACTTCGAGCTGATCCTCGTCAACGGGCTCGTCTACCCGCAGCGGGCGAACGAGGTGATCGTCAACCGGCAGATCGATCCCACGACCGGGACGCTGCTGGTGCAGGCGCTGTTTCCCAACCCCGGTCACGTGCTGCGCCCGGGGCTGTTCGGCAAGGTGCGCATACACGCCGGCGTGAGCCACGACGTGCCGGTGGTGCCCGAGCGCGCGGTGACCGAGCTGCAGGGGCAGTATCAGGTGGCGGTCGTCGACGAGCAGCAGCGGGTGCAACTGCGCACGGTCAAGGTGGGCGCGCCGACCGATCACGCGTACGTCGTCGAGAGCGGGCTGCGCCCCGGCGAGCGCGTGATCGTCGAGGGACAGCAGAACATCCTGCCGGGCGCGAAGGTGAGCGCGTCCGAGATCCAGCCGGGCGAGCGCCGGAACGTCTCCGGCCACGACGCCGAGCCCGACGGAGGAGCCGACTGATGACGGCGTTTTTCGTGCGGCGCCCGATCGTCGCCATCGTGCTGTCGCTGATCCTGGTCATCGCCGGCCTGGTCACGATCGCCGCGCTGCCGATCGCGCAGTTCCCCGACATCACGCCGCCGCAGGTGCAGGTGACGGCGACCTTCACCGGCGCCGACGCGGTGACGGTGGAGCAGTCGGTGGCGACGCCCATCGAGCAGCAGATGAACGGCGTCGACAAGATGATCTACATGCAGTCGATCAACGGCAGCGACGGGTCGTTCACGCTCAACGTCTACTTCGACGTCGCCACCGATGCGAACACCGATCAGGTGCTGGCGCAAAATCGTGTCGCGCAGGCGCAGGCGCGATTGCCGTCGCAGGTGACCGCGTATGGGCTCACCACCAAGAAGCGGTTCGCGTCGCCGCTGCTCGCCTTCGCGCTCTATTCGCCCAACGACAGCTACGACAGCGGCTTCATCGCCAACTACGCGACCATCAATCTCACCGATCAGCTCCTGCGGCTGCCGGGCGTCGGCGACGTGAAGGTGTTCGGCTCGTCGGATTATTCGATGCGCGTCTGGATCAATCCCGAGGTGCTGGCCAACCTCGGCCTCACCGTCGCCGACGTGGTGCGCGCGGTGCAGAAGCAGAGCACCGTCAATCCCGCGGGGCAGGTCGGCGCCGAGCCGGTGCCGAAGGGCCAGGAGTTCACGTACACCATCCGCGCCAAGGGACGCCTGGTCAGCGCCGACGAGTTCGCCGCCGTGATCGTGCGCGAGAATCCCGACGGCTCGGTGGTGCGCTTGAAGGACGTCGCGCGCATCGATCTCGGCACCGAGGCGTACGCGCAGAGCGGCCGATTCCGCGGACACAACGCGGCGGTGATCGCGGTCTATCAGCTCCCGGGCACGAACGCGCTCGACGCGGCGGAGAGCGCGCGCCGCACGATGGAGGCGGCGCGCGGCCGTTTTCCCGTCGACATGGCGTACGCGATCTCGTTCGACAGCACCGCGCCGGTGAAAGAGGGGATCCGCGAGATCGTGGTGACGCTGTTCGAGACGCTGGCGATCGTGATCGTGGTGGTCTTCCTTTTCTTGCAGAGCTGGCGCGCGACGGTGATCCCGCTGGCGACGGTGCCGGTCTCGCTGATCGGCGTGTTCGCGCTGTTCCCGCTGTTCGGCTTCTCGGTCAACACGCTGTCGCTGTTCGGGCTGGTGCTCGCCATCGGCCTGGTGGTCGACGACGCGATCGTGGTCGTGGAGGCGGTGGAGCGCCACATCGAAGACGGCATGTCGCCGCGCGAGGCGACGCTGCAGGCGATGCGCGAGGTGGCGGGTCCGGTGGTGGCGGTGGCGCTGGTGCTCTCGTCGGTGTTCATCCCGGTCGCGTTCGTCGCCGGAATCAAGGGGCGGCTGTTTCAGCAGTTCGCGTTGACCATCGCCGCGTCGGTGCTGATCTCGGCGTTCAACGCGCTGAGCTTGAGCCCGGCCCTGTGCGCGATGCTGCTCAGGCCCGCGGGCGAGCGGCGGCGCGGTCCGCTCGCGCGGTTCTTCGCGCGCTTCAATCGCGGGTTCGCGTGGACCACCGAGCGCTACGTCGGCTGGAGCGGCGCGCTGGTGCGCAAGTCGGCGCTCGCGCTCGCGGCGGTGGCGGCGTTCGGCGCGCTGGCGTGGCTCGTCGATCGGCGGCTGCCGACCAGCTTCATCCCCGACGAGGATCAGGGCTTCGTCTTCGGCCAGGTGCAGCTCCCCGACGGCGCATCGCTGCAGCGCACCGACGCGATGATGCGCAAGGCCGAGGAGATCTTCGCGCACACCGACGGGCTCGCCGGCTACACCACCGTCGGCGGGTTCAGCCTGCTCACGCAGGAGGCGTCGCCCAACACGGGCCTCCTCTTCCTCGACTTCAAGCCGTGGAGCGAGCGCAAGTCGAAGGCGCTGTCGGTCGAGGGCATCGTCGCGCGGCTCAACCGGCAGCTCGCGGCGCTGGTCGAGGGGCGCGCGTTCGCGTTTCCGCCGCCGGCGATTCTCGGCGTCGGCTCGGCGGGCGGGTTCGACGTCATGCTCGAGGATCGCAGCGGCACGTTGTCGATCGAGGAGCTGGCCAAAGCGTCCGATCGTTTCCTCGCCGCGGCCGGCAAGCGCCCCGAGCTCGTGCGCCTGTTCACCACGTTCCGCCCGTCGGTGCCGCAGCTCTACGCCCGCGTCGACGACGCGCTCGCGCTGCGGCAGGGCGTCGACCTCGGCGAGCTCTACTCCGCGCTCAGCACGTTCATGGGCGGTTACTACGTGAACGACTTCAATCGATTCGGCCGCGTGTGGCGCGTCTACCTGGAGGCCGAAGGCGAGTTTCGCACGCGTCCCGACAGCATCAATCGCTTCTACGTGCGCAACAGCAAGGGCCAGATGGTGCCGCTCTCGACGCTGGTGACCATCGAGCCGGTGAACGGCCCGCAGTTCACCACGCGCTTCGACATGTATCGCTCGGTCGAGATCACCGGCGCGGCCAAACCGGGATTCAGCTCGGGCCAGGCGATGGCGGCGCTCGCGCAGGTGGCGCACGAGACGCTGCCGAAGCAGATGGACTTCGGCTGGTCGGGGATGTCGTACCAGGAGTCGAAGGCCGGCGGCGTGGCCGGCGTGCTCGGGATCGCGCTGCTGCTGGTCTTCCTGGTGCTGG
>DASREC010000602.1:0-19614 GCA_035652295.1 Polyangia bacterium | reverse complement strand
CGCTCGACGAAGAAGTGGCGCCCGAGCGCGTGGAAGTGCGGCAGGATGTAGTAGACCTTGGCGTCGAGCACGTGGTTGGTGATGCTCTCGAACGACGAGTCGATCTCGCACTTCGCCGTCGAGCGCGAGGTCGCCTGCGCCGGGATCTCCAGCTTGCTGAACACGAGGTGGAACGGCGTCAGCTTGATCTTCACGTCGGCGAGCGCGAGCGGATAGAGCGACAGCGTGGCGTGGCCGGTCACCGCCTGCGGCGTGGCGTTGAGGATGTGCACGTCGCTGATGATGCGCGACCACGGCGGGATGCGCACCGCCGCGCCGTTGGTGAACTTCTGCACCTCGTGCGTCGCCTGCGTCGACTGCGCGTAGAGGACGCCGCCGGCGAGCGCCGCGCTCAATTGATCGTAGTTGCGATCGCTGCACGTCCACACGCCGTCGGGGCCGGGATATTTGTCGTCGGGGACGAACAGCCAGTTGGAGTGGTGCGACGCTTCGTTCTGATCGAGCTCGACGGCGTTGATCCAAAGCTCCGTCGAGTTGTTGAGCGTCCAGCTCTGGCACAGGCCGAGGATCTCCTGGCCGGCCTGCGCGGTGAAGTCGGCGAAGTCGTGCGTCAGCGCCATGCCGATCGGCGAGCACACGCCGAGGCTCGACGCGTACTGCCCGTTGGGGCACGCCTGGCACGTCGGGCCGGCGACGCAGATTTTTTGGATGGCGAGACACTGCGGCAGCATCGCCTCGCAGCCCGGCGGCAGGTTGGCGAGCGGATCGGCGGCGTGACAACCGGCGGCGGCGGCGGCGAGGAGGACGAGCGTGATGCGCATGTCCGCAGGCTAACCTGCTACCGCGGTAAATAGTAGTAGGGGAGAGCGCGCGGCTTGGGCGGGGGCAGGTGCGTGCCGATGGCGACGCCGGCGCCGTAGACCAGCGCGACCAGCAGCGCGCCGGCGGCCAGCTCGCGCCACGCGCTCGGGCGCGCGCCGCGGTTCCACGCGCGCACGGCGAACTGCCCGCCGGCGAGATCGGCGGCGATCAGCCCGACGATGATCAGCCAGCCGCACGTCGACTCGACGTACGCGCCTTGCGCCAGCGCGGCGAAGCCGCCGACGTGGCCGAGCACGATCACGAGGCCGGTGACGATGCGCCGCGCGTAGAAGTGGCCGCCGCCCGGCACCAGCAGCGACGCGCCCGCGGCCAGGAGCGGCCGGCGCCGCGGCGGCTCGTCGTCGCCCGCCTCGTCGCCGCCCGCCTCGCCGCCGCCCGCCTCGTCGCCGCCCGCCTCGTCGCCGCCCGCCTCGCCGCCCGCGTCGTCGCCGTCGGGCTGCGCGCGCTCGCCCTTCACGTACGCGTCGATGATCTCGGCCGCCTCGTCGGCGTCTTCGCGCGGCACCTCGATCTTCAGATCGAACACGTTCGCCGCCACGCCGATGAGCGCCGCGTTGCGCGTCCCGAGCAGCCGCGCGTCCACGCCCTCCTGCGTCAGCAGCCCGAGCACCAGCTCGCCCTCGACGGGATCCTTGGTGCGGAACACCGTCACCGACTGCTCGACCTTGGGGCTCACGAATTCTCCGCGTCGATCGCGCGCTGCAATTGCTCCTGATCGAACGCCAGCTGATCCGACGCCGCGTTCAGGTTCGCCAGCGTCTGCGTCGCGTCCTGCTTCAGCTCGTCGATCGACGCGTAGCCCTCGCTCACCGTCGCCAGCGCCACCGAGTACGCGCCCAGGTTGGCCACGCCCTGCTCGACCAGCTTCGACACGCCGAAGAACTGCCCGCGGATGAACCCCGCCGCGCCGATGCCGAGCCTGGCCGGATCGATCTCGCCCTCGGTCACGCTCTCGAGCGCCTCGTACGCCTCGTTGATCGTGAGCAGCGCCTTGGTCAGCGACTCGGCGGAGTGCGCGTCGCGCTCGGCCTGCTCGATGTTCTTGAACGCGTCGTGCTGCCGCGCGACGTCGGCCTTGAGATCGCGGATGCGCTGCTGATCGTCGGCGACCTTGGCGCGGTAGTGCTGCTTGGAGTAGTTGGCCAGCCCGTGGCGATCGGCGATCAGGTTGCGCAGCAGATCGTCCCACTCGGCGGCGCGCGCGGCGGTGAGCGGCTGGCCCGGCGTCTGCCCGGCGGCGCGCGCGGCGATCACCGCCTGGCCGAGCGTCATCCAGTCGCCGAGCGCGGCGAGGTACTGCTGGTACTCGAAGCGCGTGTCGGCGCTGGCGTCGGCGAGGTTGGTCTCGCCGTCGGCGGTCCGCACCGTGCTCGACGTGAGCGCCGAGTAGTCGAACGGCGCGTTCAGCTCGGGCGCCGTGCGCGCGATCAGCGCCGTCACCGCGCCGTCGTCGATCGAGCCGTCGTCGGCCATCAGCGTGCTCCTTTGGGTGCGTAGAAGACTTTGGTCGAGAAGCGCGCCAGGTCCTGCTGGCGGCCGGCCCAGAACAACTTCGCGTGCACGATGAAGTCGCCGACGTCCGGCGTCAGCTCGGCGACCAGCGACATCGGCATGCGCCAGCGCAGTTGGCGGCCGAGCGGCGGCGGCTCGCCGGCGGTGAGCGCGGGGCCTTCGCGCGCGTCGAGCGGCGCGAGGAACGCCCAGTCGAACGCCGCCGGCTGGCTCAACGTTTTTCCGTCGAGCTCCACGCGCACGTCGGTGGTGTCGCCCGGCGGATAGCTGAGGAACGTGGCGTAGCAGTCGGCTTGCGAAGTCTCAAGGCGCAGCGAGCACTCGAGCCTGGCGCGCCCGTCGCCGAGCACCTTGCGCTGGTACAGCTTCCACGCGCCGAACCCGCCGCCGGCGATCGCGAGCACCACCACCCAACCGTATTTCATGCCAGCCGCTCCCCCGCGAGAAAGCCCGAGTGTCGCGCATCGAGGCGGCCGCGGCGAAACAAATTGTGATAGGCGATCGGCCAGTCGCGCTTGTCGACCTCGTCGAGGAACAGGCTGGGCGACGGCGGCTCGGGCACGCGGAACGAGACGTGCCGCTCCCACGCGCTCTCGTGTTGGTTGAAGTGATCGCTGCCGTCGAGCTCGAAGCGCTCGATCGACGCGCGCCCCACGCGGCGCAGCGCGCGCTGCAAGCTGCGCCGGCGCCACAAGCCCGCTTGCGTGTGCACCGAGTAGTCCCAGCGCGGCCACACGATCACGTCGTCGCGCCCGGCGTACGGCTCGCTCGACGGCAGCATCATCCACGTGAGGTAGAACGCCGCCAGCGACGGATCGGCCAGCATGAGATCGCGCGCTTCGGCGATCCGCGACGGTTTGACCGAGCGGCACAGCGCATAGTCGTCGAGGAGCAGCAGCACCAGCTCGTCGTGGTTCGCGTGCTCGAGGTAGCGCTCGAGCGCCTCGCACCACGACACCGCGCTCTGCGGGCCGGCGTAGAAGCCGCGCACGCGCCGATCGCGCGGCGCCGCTTCGTGGTGGATCACGTCGACGGGCGGGTGCGCGGGCCAGTAGCGATCGAGCAGCGCCAGCGTGACGCCGAGCGCGCGCTCGTAGCCGTTCGACGTCGGGATGGCGATGCGCGGTTCGCACGCGCTCGGGAGCGGGCGCAGCGCCCACACCGGGTAGCGGCGGGTGATGTCGCCGGGCGTGGTGGTGGTGAGCACGTGGCGGCCGGCGGCGAGGCGCAGCTCGCGCGTGCGCTCGCCGGGGCCGATCGCGCAGCCGAGCGGATCGCCGGCGATCGCGAAGGTGACGGGCGAGTCGGGCGCGTGCCACGATTTGCCGTCGAGGAAACCGAACAGCGCGGCCGGCCGGCGCAGCTCCAGCTCGACGCGGCAGTCGACGTGGCCGGCGATCAGCTGGTAGCCGCGCCAATCGAACGGCGCGGGCGGGCGCACGAGCGGCTCGCCTTCGACGTCGTGGCCGAGCGCGCCGTCGAGGCCGAGCGCGCCGTAGCCGGTGCGCCAGTCGATCAGGCGGAACAGCGGCTGCGGCAAATCGCCGCAGGTGGGCGCGGTGGCGGCGAACGGCGCGTGCACCTCGTCGAGCGCGCGCGGCGTGAGGTAGTGGCCGGTGATGATGGCGTTGCCGGGCGTCGGGTGCTCGCCCGCGCCGCCGAACGGGCGGAAGCGCGCGCTGGCGGCGAGCTGAATTTTATTGCGGCGCAGCAATTCGCCGGCGATCAGATCCTCGGGGCCGCGCGGGCGCGCCGCCAGCTCGCCGACGATCGCCGCCGCCGCGCGCGCCGACAGCAGGTAGCCCGCGCCGCCCGACGCGTAGCCGCCCACGTCCGCGCCCACGTACTCGGCGCCGCGCGCGTCGAACGCCAGCAGCCGCTCGACGTGCACGTAGGTGTCGTCGTCGCACTTGAAGAGCCGCTCGCAGTCGTAACGCGCCAGCGCCCACGCCAGAAAGCCGCGCGTCTTCTGCGGCAGCGACGGATAGTCGTCGGCGCACGGCAGCACGAGCACGTCGCCGAAGCGCAGCGGCCGCGGCACCGCCGGCGCGCCGACGAGAAACACGATCTCGACGTCGCCGCTTGCCCGCGCCGCGCCCACCCACGTGCGCCGGCAGGCCGCGCGCCGCTCCTCGTACCCGAGCGCGCTCAAGACGCCGATCACCAGCTTGCGCCGCGGCCGGGACGCGCTCGCTGCGGCAATTTGCCGCAGGATCATTCGGGCGCGCGGCGGCGCCCCTCGGCCCGCCACACCAGCAGCATGTTGATGGTGAGCACCAGGTTCGACAGCGACATGGCGCAGAAGACCCAGCGCGGCCGGGCGGCCGCCACCAGGAAGCCGGCGAGGTAGCCGAGCGCCGCCGGCACCAGCCGCCGCTCGACGGTGATGGCGATCATCGCGGTGATCACGAACCACGCGAACAGGTCGAGCACCTTGCTCATCATCGGCGGCATGCCGAGCACCGCCGATCCGGCGTGCAGCGCGATCTGCGCCACCATGGTGAACAGCGCGCCGCCCATGAGCGCGCGGTTGATCCGGGTCTTGGTCATCGACTCGCGCGCCCACCAGCCGAGCGCGATCATCAGCAGCATCATCGCCGCCGGCAGGATGAGCATGCCGGCGTAGGTGTCGTAGACGCCGCGCAACGGCAGCGTCAGCGGCAGCACCGTCCACATCGTGCCGGCCACCGCCGCGAGGAACTGCCGCGTGCGCCGCCCGACGGAGAAATCCCACTCGCTGCCGATGCGCGCCAGGTTGCGCGCGCGCTCGCGCTCGGCCTCCGACGCGCGCTCGGCCTCGGCGATGCGCGCCGCCAGCGCCGGCGGCACCGACGCGAGCTGCCCGGCGAGCAGCGCCGCCGCCTTGGGATCGCCCTGCCCCAGCTCGTACTCGATCATCGCCGCGGTCGCGCGCACGAGGCCGTCCTGCGCCGCCTGGTTCTCGCGCCACGTCTTGAGCGCCTGCTGAAAACCGAAGCGGCACTCGCCGAACAAGTTGTAGAGATGCAGGCGGCGCGCGATCGGGCGCGGGCCGCTTCCCTCGTCGGGCGCGGCCAGATCGTGCAGCAGCCGATCGAGCCGCGCCTGCGCCTCGACCACCAGCTGCGCCGAGCCGCGCCGGTGGAGGAAGCCCTGCAGCGCCAGGCGGAGCTGCTGCGCGTTCTCGAAGCGCGCGTCGGGATCGGCGGCCAGCGCGCGCCGGCAGATGCGCACCAGCTCGGGCTCGAGCCCGTCGGGAAACGGCGGATCGGACGCGAGCACCTTGGCCAGCACCTGGCGCAGCGTATCGCCGTCGTGCGGCGGGCGGCCGGTCATCAGCTCGTACAGCACGCCGCCGAGCAGGTACACGTCGGTGCGCTCCGAGAGGCGCGCCGCCTGCCCGTCGAGCATCTCCGGCGCCATGTACGAAGGCGTGCCGCACAATTCGACCTGCTCGGCGGCGAGCGGCAGGCGGCCCGAGCCGTCGTCGCGCAAGCTGACCGCGATGCCCCAGTCGAGCACGTAGACCTCGCCGAACTCGCCGATCATCACGTTCTCGGGCTTGAGGTCGCGGTGCACGATGCCGCGGCTGTGCGCGAAGCCGAGCGCGTTCGACACCTGCATCAGGATCTGCAGGTTCCAGTCGAGGCGATCCTGCGCGCCGAAGCGCTCGCGGATCTTTTCACCGTCGTGCATCAGCTCGGACCACGGCGCGCCTTCGATGCGCTTGAGGATGATGTACGGGTGGCCGCCTTCGTCGAGGCCGAGATCGTAGATCGGGACCACGTTCGGGTGCTCGAGCGCGCCGGTGATCCACGCCTCGCGCAGGAGCTGCATCGCGGTGGCTTCGGAGCGGTGCTCGGGGCGCAGCGTCTTGACCGCGACCTTGCGGCCGAGCGCCACCTGCGTGCCGAGGTGCACCACGCCCATGCCGCCCTGGCCGAGCGTGCGCTCGAGCGTGAGCGCGCCGCTCTCGCGCGGCGAGCGTCCGCCGGAGAGCTGCGACAGCACGGCGAGCGCGCGCTGCCCGGCGGTGTCGGCGCGCTTCTTCGGCGTGATGGTGGCGCGCACGTCGCGCACCGTCGCGTCCAGCTCGGCGACGCCGAGCCGCGCGAGAGTCTCGTCCAGCTCCGTCGAGTCGGCCATGCGTCTCGCGGCCGCGGCTACTGCGGCCTGGTCGACTTCCACGCGGCGTCGCCGCCGACGAATTGATTGAGCCAGGTCCACAGCGTGGTGGTGCCCGACGTGAAGCTCGGGACGTTGCCGAGCATGGTGTGCGTGTTGCCGGTGACGAAGAAGTAGTGGAAGTCGGGCTGCGGATCGATGCGGTCGGTGGCCATGGTGTTGAGCGCGGTCATGAAGCCCGGCCCCGACAGCAGGAAGTAGCCGCTGATGGTCTTGTCCTGCTCCGACGAGAGCAGCGCCATGCGATCGTTCGGCCACGCGTTCGCCAGCGACGGGATGCCTTGCGAGAAATCCATCAGGCACGGATCGCCGCACGTCTGGCCGAGCACCTCGTCGAGCTTCCAGCTGGCGATCCACGACGGCAGGTACGACGCCGGCAGATCGCCCATCTCCAGCGGCGGGCCGGAGTCGTCGAGCAGGAGCATCGGCACGCTCGGCCAGTACCAGCGGAAGTAGGGATAGTTGAGCATCGAGCCGTAGCCGCCGGCGCTCGAGCCGCTCACCACCAGCTTGTCCGGCGACGGGAACGTCGGGCCGAGACGCTTGAGATACGCCAGCACGTTGGCGTGGCCGGCGTGGTGGTACGTCTTCATCATGTTGCCGTTCACGTACGTCATCACGTTGTTGCCCGAGTGCACGTCGCCGGTGCAGTAGGGGATGAAGACGTAGCTCCAGTCCTTGAACGGGTTCATCGGCTCGGCGCGGTCGAACACGGTGCCGGCGGCGCTCTGCGCGGTGAACTGGTCGAACTGCGGCTTCTGGAACGGGCCGTGCGCGGCAGTGTTGAGCGTGTAGCAGGTGAGGTAGTCCCAGCACGCGCCGCCGCCGTTCAGGAACACCAGCAGGTTTTTGCTCTTCGACGAGTTGTAGACGCCGATGCCGGTGGCCGAGCCGTCGTCGCACGACGAGTCGGGGAAGTCGACCCACGTCCACTGATCCTGCGCCGCGGTGATCGCCGTGGTCATCGGCGGCGGGCCGAGCGCCATGTCGAACTGCGGATGGCCGGGCGAGAGGTCGTCGTTGGCGCCGCCGTCGCCGCCGTTCGCCGCCGACGAGCCGTTGCAACCGCACGCGAGCAGGACCGCGAGAATCCACGCCGGGTGTTTCATGCGCGCAGTATACAGCGGCTCAGGCGAGACGGATGCGGTCGACGGCCTGCACGAGCAGCCTGGCGAAGCGCTCGTCGTCGATCGGCACGTTGACCAGCGCCTTGACGCCGAGATCGATCAGGCCGGCGATCTCGGGGACGGCCAGCTCCTCGGCGATGATCACGCACGGCAGGCGATCGGCGTGCACCAGCGGCGCGACGCGCGACGGCTCGGCGCCGAGCGAGGTGCAGTCGACTACGGTGAGATCGCAGCGCTCCGGATCGGCGGCGCGCGCGAGCTCGTCGAGCGACGACGACCAGTGCACGGTGGCGATCGGCTCGAGCATCGCCTGCAGGCGCGCGCGCCGCGACGGCTCGGACGACGCCGCGTGCAGGCGCAGCGCGCCCTCGCGCAGGCGCGGCGTCTGGCTGCGGCGCAGCGCCACGCGCGCGCGCAGGCGATCCATCTCCTCGACCAGCGCCAGCAGATCGGGGAACGGCTTCTCGATGTACGCGTCGACGCCGAGATCGAACGCCTGGCTGGCGCTCTCGACGGTGCCGTAGGCGGTCATCACCACCACGCCCACCGTCGGGTCGAGGCGGCGGATGGCGCTGAGCAGCGCCACGCCGTCCATGCCGGGCATGTTCTTGTCGGTGAGCACCACGTCGGGGCGCGCCTCGCGAAACACCTCCAGCGCCTGCGCCGCGTCGCTCGCCAGCTCGACGCTCCACTCGCGCCGGAAGGCGGTGTGCAGCACGCCACCCAGCACGGCGTCGTCTTCGACGATCAAGATCGTGGGCACGCCGCGATGCTACCACGCGCGGGCGGAGCGACGCGCTAGGCGATGTGGAGAAACGTCCAGGCGGAGAAGTCGAGGCGCTGCCACGGCCAGTCGAGGCGCGACCGCGTGTGCGAGCAGATGAGGCCGCTGCCGACGTAGAGCCCGAAGTGCTGCGCTTCGCCGTCGCTGTTGACGTACGCGATCAGATCGCCGGGATCGAGCCGATCGGCGACGGTGGTGTCGGTGCTGTTGGTGGCGAGCGCGCGCGCGAGGCCGTGATCGGTGAGGTACTTGAGCAGCGTGCTCACGCGCGACACGCCGTAGGGATCGTGCGGAGGATCGCCCCACATGCGCGGCAGCTTGAGCCCGCCGGCGGCGACCTTGGGCGGCTGGCCGATGCACGACGAGATGAAGTGGGTGCAGTCGTCGGCCTGCGCGTTGGTGAGCGCGTCGCTGTTCGGCAGCGTGAAGGGCGAGCCGTCGGCGGCGAGCACGCGCTCGCTCACGATGTTGCCGTCGGCGTCGAAGTCGCTGACGATGGTGGTGCCGTCGGGCGTGGCGATGTAGTCGGGCAGGCCGCCCCGGCCGTTGAGCATGATGAAGCCGTCGCTGCACGGCACCTGCGAGAACAGGCGGGCGTAGGTCACGGCGGCGTCGCGGTTGTAGGCCATGCGCCATTTTAAGCGATCCGTCCGACGCGCGCGCTCGTAGAATCGATCGGGCCCATGCGGTACGCACACCTGGTGGTTCGACGCGACGCGCTCGGCGACGAGGAGATCCTGCTGGCGCAGCGCAACGTGTTCCTCCCGCCGAACGCGCGCTACCAGTTCGCGGCCATCGCGCGCCACGCGACGCAGTACATCGTGCCGGGCGGGCGGATCGCGCCGGGCGAATCGGCGCTGCACGCGGCGCTGCGCGAGTTCTACGAAGACAGCGACGTGCCCCTGGCGCCGGCCGATACGCAGCCGCTGTGCGTCGCCGGCGAGCACGCGTTCTTCGTCGCCGCCGCGCCGCGCGAGCTGGAGCTGGGCCGCATCAACGCCGCGCTCGCGCGAGGCGCGGCGCGATCGGCCAAGAGCAACAACCTGACGTGGGTGTCGATCGACAGCGCGGCGTCGTGGCTCGGCATGAAGCCCGAGTACCAGCACCTGCCGTGGGTGACCGAGCAGATCGCGCGCGCGCTGGCGGCCGGCTTTCGGCGCGAGCACCTCGCGCCGCGCGTCACCGATGCGCACGCGCCGTTCGCGCAGGCGATCGACGTGCTGCGCGGCACCGGCGGCACCATCGGCCTTTCGCGCGTGCAGCTCTCCGACGGCGATCGCTGACGGAAGATCGCGCCGCGCGCGCCGTATCTCGCGTCATGAACAAGATCGCCCAGCTCGTGCTCGCCGCCGCCGTGATCGCCGGCTCCGCCGGACTCGCCGCCGCCGACATCACCTATTGGTCGTCGAACGACTGCAAGGCGCTCGCGTCGAGCGACGCCAGCTACTGCTCGACCGACGACTGCAAAGGCATCGTTCGCCACGACGCCAGCTACTGCAAGACCGACGATTGCAAAGGCTGGGCGCGCATGGACGCGAGCTACTGCAAGACCGACGACTGCAAGGGCCTCGCGCGCAAGGACTCGAGCTATTGCCGCAGCGACTTCTGCAAGGGCGTCACGCGCGGCGACCCGAGCTACTGCGGCAGCGACAACGTCTGCAAGGCGGTCGCGCGCAAGGACAAGAGCTACTGCCCTTGATCTGACCGCGCGGATGGTCGAAGCTCGTGGGTCATGCTGGCAACCCAGGTTCGACAGAAGGACGGCGTGTTCTACTTCGCGGCCTATCCGGCCGACGACCTGCTCGAGAAGGTGCGCTTCATCAGCCGCTTCTACGCCGACGGCGATCGCATCGCCGCCGAGGAAGTGGAGGAGGGCGACGAGGTCGGGCAGTTCATCGCGCGCATCGAGGGCACCGACCAGGCGTTTCAGCGGCGCCTCTCGCAGCAGAAGGTCGCCGCGATCGAAAACTTCTATCACACGGCGGTGAGCCAGCCGCCGATCCCCGGGACCGTGCTCCTGTTCACCGCCGAGCGGCTGCGCTTCGAGGCGGTGGGCAAGTTCGATAACGTCGGCAACCTCGAGGAGCCCGACGGGCAGTACCTGATCATCGACGGGCAGCACCGGCTCGCGGCGCTGCACTTCTATCGCCAGCACCATCCGGAGGACGCGCGCGGCATCCACGTGCCGTGCGTGATCTTCGACGGCAAGAGCGAAGACTTCGCCACCGAGATGTTCGTCATCATCAACTCCACGTCGACGCGCATCAACAAGAGCCACCTGGTCGATCTCTACGAGCGCGTCTCGTGGGCCGAGCCGGAGAAGAAGTTCGCGGCGCGCGTCGTCGGGCGGCTGTACTCGGAGAAGGACAGCCCGCTGCGCTACAAGATCAACCGGCTCGGCGGGCGCTCGAAGCAGGAGAAGTGGATCCTGCAGGCGGAGCTGTTCAACGAGCTGCACCGCTGGATCAGCGCCGACTGGCGCGCGATCAAGAAAGAGGGCACCGGCGCGCGCGAGGTGGAGCGCTTCTACGAGGCGATCCGCGACTTCTTCAAGGCGGCGGAGAAGACGTGGGGCGACGCGTGGGGCGCGGCGAGCTACATGGTGACGCGCGCGGTGACGCTCAAGGCGATGCTGCGCGTGTGCGCCGATCTCGCGCGCGAGGACGCCAAGCCGGCCGACGCGCGCGTCGAGCGCTGGGTGAAGCGCCTCGCGCCGTGGCGCGACCTCGTGCGCGATTTTCGCGTCGACGGGTTCTACGAGCGGTTTCCCGCCAAGGGACAGGTCGAGCGCGTGGCGCGCGTGCACCGCGAGCTGGCGCGCGCGGCGAAGATCGAGGTGCGCTCGAAGGCGGCGGCGGGCGAAGAGCCGTAGCGCGCGTCAGGGCTGATCGCGGTACGTGAACTCGAACTGCTCGCCCGTCTTGGTGATGTGGCAGCCGTCGAGCGTCGCGCCGTCGTAGACGGCGCGGAAGTCGCCCTCCATCACGCCGCCGCAGTAGAGCTCGAGGAGCTGGCGCAGCTCGATCATCGCCGCGCCGCGGATGAAGCCGTGGCCGGCGGCGAACTCGAACTCGCCGGGCGCGGCGGCCACCTCACCGGCGTGGACCGGCGGCTGCTCGGAGCCGCGTTTCACGTACACCTGGATCGACGACATGGAGCTCCCGTTTCTCGACGTAAGAGTCGGCGATCGATCGGACACAAGCAAGCGCGATCGCGCTACTCGTCGGCGGCGAGCTCGGCGATCGTCGCCAGCAGCTTGCCGGCGGTGGCGGCGCTGAGCGGCATGCCGTCGGCGGCGGCGATGATCAAACCCTTGTCGCACGCCTGGCAGCGATCGAGGCAGTCCTTGACGATCGGCGTGTGCTCTCCGTCGCGCAGCGACGAGACCAGCGGCTTCGCGCCGGCGCCGAGCCGCTCGAGCGATTTCTTGCACAATTGAACGACCACGCTCTCGTGTAGCACGTAAAGTTGGCGCATGGACGCGATCGACGAGGTGCTCGAGCGCGCGCGGCGATTGCCGGCGGACGCGGTGGCGGCGGTGTTTCGCCGCTATGGCAAGCCGCTCGAGGTGGCGCTGCCGGCGGCGGCGGACGACGATCGGCGCGCGGAGCTGGCGTTCGCCGCCGGGACGGCGGCGGCGGTGCGCGCGGTCGAGGTGCGCACGCGCGTCGACGTGATCGGCAATCACTGGTTCGTGCTGGAGTCGAGCGGCGACGAGCCGCTGGCGATGCCGGGCCCGCTGCTGGCCGCGGCGCTGGCCGCGCTCTCGTCGAAGTCGAAGTCGGAGTAGCGCGCTACGCGGCGAGCGATTCGAAGTCGGGTTCCTGCCGCAGCAGCGCCTGCGCGTTGCGCCGCGCGTGAAACAGCCGCGACATCACCGTGCCGATCGAGCAGCCCACCGCGTCGGCGATCTCTTTGTACGAGAGCTGGTTCACCTCGCGCAGCGTCAGCACCGCGCGGTGCGCCGGCGACAGCCGCGCGAACACGTGCTCGAGCCGCAGCCGCAGCTCCTTGGCCGCGAGCGTCGCGTCCGGATCCGACGACAGGCGCGGCGCGATCAGCTCCACGTCGCCGGCGATCGCGCGCCGCTCGTCGAGCTCCACGCACTCGAGCTTGCGCCGCCGCAGTTGATCGAGACACAGGTTGACCACCACGCGATACAGCCACGTGTAGAACTGCGACGTGCCCTCGAAGCTCGCCAGCGATTGGTGCGCTTTGAGGAACGCGTCCTGACACGCGTCGCGCGCGGCGTCGGCGTCGCGCAGGATGCCGAACGCGACCGCGAACGCTTTGCGCTGGTGGCGCTCGACCAGCGTGCGATAGGCGGCGTGGTCACCGCGGCGCGCGGCGTCTACCAGGTGCGTCTCGTCGGTGGTCTCCATGCCGGAGGGGCGATTGCAACCGGATGGCCAAGCAGAAGCGCCGTGCGCGCCGGGCGGTTTCGCGCCGCCGCGCGCGAACGTGGCGTTCGTGCACTTCGCCGTGGGGCAAAAGTGCTGAGCGGATCGTCACACTTTACGCTTTGCGGCGGGCGGCCGATCGCTTACGGAGTCGGCGCGGGGCACGGCGTGTTGGGCGCGTTGGCGAACGGGCAGCACGCCTGCACCACCTTGTCGCCGCTCATCGTGACCGTGGTGCTCATCGACTTGTCGTGCCCCGCGCCGACGTCGCCGGCGGTGCCGACCCAGTAGCCCCAGACGAACGTGCCGCTGGCCGCCACGCTGTTGAGGTTCACCACCGTGCCGGGCGAGAACGTGTACGACTGCACGCCGGAGGTGTTGGCGGTGGTCGCGGGCGCGCTGTTCACTGAGACGGTGCACCAGGTGGCGTAGTTCTCCAGCTTGAGCGTGGCGCCCGACGAGCCGTCGCCGCTCGAGGCGAGATCGCCGCTCGCGTTCGCCAGGTCGTGGGACGCCGAGAGGTCGGCGCCGGGCGCGCCGAAATCATTCTGCGTCATGTCGTCGGAGCCGCAGCCAGCCAGTCCACAAATCACGAGCGCGCAAGCCAGTCTCATCGACGCCTCCATTAATGATGGTTTTGTTACGCCCGCTCGCGGCGGCGAGTTTCATGAAGAAGCCGGCCGCCGCGCCGTACAACGAGTATGCGCTGGTTCGTGGCCGCGGTGTTGCTCGCGTCGCTCGACGCGCGCGCCGACGTCTCGCTGCCGGGCGCGCCGTCGCCGTCATCGTCGCCGTCGTCTTCGTCCTCGGGAGGCGGCGACTGCGGCGCGATCTTCGCGGAGGCGCGTCGCTCGGCGGCCGCGCGCGATCCGCGCTTCGCCCACGCGCGCCTCGAGCACGACGGCCCCGGCCGCTGGGACCTGACGCTGCAGCGCTCGGGCCTCTACGCGTCGGTGGCGGTGTTCCCGCTCGACCTCGACGCGCGCCAGGACTGGCTCGATCTCGGCGACGAGCAGCCGATCTACGTGCGCTGGGCCGATCGCCGCGAGGGCCTGGTCATGCTGAGCGGCTTCTCCGCCGACGTCGAACGTCCGGTGCGCGCGCTGTTCGAACGCGCCGTCGATCGCTGCCTCGCTGCCGCGCACGAAGATCCCGCCGCGCTCTAGCCGCGCCCCGCATCGGCCCGACCAATTTTTCCCGGCTAGCCCTCGCGTCACCTGGCTGCTTCGCCAGCCACGTTTTTCGCCGCCGATTTTCGCGTCGCGCGCGGCTTTCCGCGTGGCACGAAGCCTGCTCAAGGCGGCGCGCACAACAACTCAAACGGGGAGCACGACGATGATGCGGAATTGGGTGATGGCGACGGTGCTGGTGTTCGGAGCGGTGGGCTGCGGCGGCGAGCCGGCCGACGACAGCGTCGACACGATCGACGACGTGACCAAGGCCGACGCGAGCTATCCGTCGGGCGTCTACGAGAACGCCAAGCCGCAGATCGGCGACTTCTACCTGCTCGAGCTCAACGCCGACAAGACGTTCCTGCACAAGACCCAGGGCGTCGACTGCATCCCCAACTTCGGCACGTGCGGCCAGATGACCGGCAGCTACAAGTTCTCGCACTCGGGCTCGACCAAGTACATCCGCTTCTACGACGACGCGGGCAACTACGTCGATCGCTACGCGTACACGCTCTCGGGCGACAAGCTCTCGCTCAAGGCGTCGGGCAGCCACACGTTCGTGATGACCAAGAGCGCGCTCTCGGGCAAGGGCGACTCGTGCGGCGGCTTCACCCGCGCGCCCAAGCAGTGCGCCCCCGGCCTCATCTGCATCTTCAAGAACGTGCCGGACGTGCCGGGCACCTGCCAGCCGGCGAATCCCTGCCAGGAGGCGGGCGGTGACTGCGTGGCGCTCGCGCCGCACTCGTGCAACGGCCAGGTCCAGGACGCGCGCCAGTTCTCGTGCGGCGGCGGCCTCGGCGTCGAGTGCTGCTTCAGCAACTAGCCCGCGCCTCCGACTTCGCTTCGCCCCACTTCGCTTCGCGCTATCATCCGCGGCATGCAGCGACCTCCCGCCGCCACCCTCGATCAAACTCCCGGGCTCTGGAGCGCCGCCTCGTCGGCGTTCGCGCTGCTCGCCACCTCCGACGGCGAAGTCGCCGAGAGCGAGCGCGCGCGCTTCGAGAGCTGGCTGCACCAGCACTCCGATCGTCCGGCGCTGCGCTCCGAGGCTCTCGCGCACTTCGACCAGCTCTGCGCGCGGCTGCTCGGCCCCGACGCCGAGCGCGCACACCGCGAGGCGGTCGCCTTCTTGCGCGCGTGCGAGACCAAGACGCAGCGCGAGCTGGTGCTCTCCGCCGCGCGCGCCGCCGTGGTGGCCGATCAGCGCATCGACGAGCGCGAGGAGATCGCGCTGCGCGAGGTGTGCGCGCTGCTCGAGCTCGATCCCGATCACGGCTGAGCGCCCGCCGTCTGCTAAGCTGGAGGTGGTGGCGAACGCGGGCAGAGTGTCGGTGCTGCGGCTGGCGCTGCTCGCGCTGATCGTCGCCGGCCTGCTGCTGGCCGCGCGCCTCTCCGGCCTCGCCGATCGCTTCACCGCCGCCGGCCTGCGCGAGACGGTGGTGAACGCGGGCGCGTGGGGCGCGCTCGTGTTCGTCGCGGTGTTCGCGCTCGGCCAGCTCGCCTACGTCCCCGGCACGCTGTTCTACATCGCCAGCGTGTTCGCCTACGGCCGCGTCTGGGGCGGCGTCGTCTCGTACGTCGCGTCGCTGGTCTCGGTGACGGTGAGCTTCGCGCTGGTGCGCGCCGTCGGCGGCCAGCCGCTCGGCGCGATCAAGAGCCCGCGCATGCAGCGCCTGCTCTCGCAGCTCGATCGCCGCCCGCTCACCGTCATGTTCGCGCTGCGCACCGTCTTCTGGACCGCGCCGGCGCTCAACTACGCGCTGGCGCTGTCGCCGGTGCGCTACCCCGCGTACCTCGCCGGCTGCGCCGCCGGGCTGGTGCTGCCGCTGATCGCCATCTCGGCGCTCTACGGCGTCTTCTTCCACTAGGCGTCACGCGCCGGGCGCCGCCGCCGCGCTTGCGGCAATTTGCCGCAGCCGGTTGACGTGCGTCAAAAAACCAGTCTACGATTGCACGATGACCCAAGCGCGTTCGCTCATGCGGCTCCTCTCCGTCGCGGCCCTCGCGTTCCTGGCCGCGTCCTGCGACAAGTCGAACAACCCTCCCGACGACGGCGGCGGCAACCCCGTCATCGACCTGGCGCACGGGCCCCCCGATCTCTCGCAGGGCGGGCCGGATCTGAGCGGCGGCCCCAAGGAGCCGACCTGCACGCCGCCCGGCACCGTGTCGTGCGACGGCACCGACTTCTTCATCTCCAGCCCGACGGTGAGCGGCTGCTTCGCCACCGGCACCAACATCCCCAACTCGTACACGCCGCCCTACGACAACCCGGCGGGTCCCTGCTCCAGCGTCGGCGACAAGGTCATCTCGTGCACCCACTCGCCGAGCTGCTCCTTCTGCATCAAGATCGGCGCCGCCGTTCCGCCCGGCTGCACCGCCAGCTGATCGCGGCGCGCGCGCGCGCGAATCGCAGGACTACACGACCACAGATCGCCTATGGCATACTGGCGCGATGAAAAATCCCATCCGATTGATCGTGTGTATGGCGGCGCTGCTGTTCGTCGCCCGTCCCGCTTCGGCCGAGCTGCTGCACGGCCAATATCACTTCCCCGGCAAGTTCATGGTCGGCGCGCGTCCGCTCGGCGCGCAGGTGTGGATGGTCTCGGGCGGCGGCAACTTCGGCACCTATAAATTCGCGATCGATTTCTCGGGCAAGCTGCTCGACCTTCCCAAGCTGACGCTCTGGCTCGGCGGCGAGTTCAACCTCGGCGGGCGCGACAGCCTCGCGCAGATCGAGCCCGGCATCTTCGCCATGCTGACGCTCGAGAAGCTGCTCAACATCCCGCTCGTGCCGCTGGTGATGGCCGGGCTCGTGTTCCCGATCAACGTCTTCTACTCCGGCACCAACGACTTCACGCTCGGCGGCTTCGGCGTGAAGATCGGCGGCGGCGCCTACTACTTCCTCACCAAGAACATCGGCCTCGGCGGCGAGATCCACTTCGCGTTCGCCGGCGCGTTCGGCGGCGTCGCCGGCAGCGCCATCGGCAGCGGATGGCTCGGCTATTTCGATTTCGTCTCCGGCATGCGCGCCGCGTTCTGATTTGAATGCGGGCGGCGAGCCCGCGTCGAAGCGCCCATGAACCGCGCCGCCGCGCTCTCGTGCGCGCTCGCCCTCGCCGGCTGCACGCTCTACCCCGAGGCCGTTCCGCTCGGCCAGCAGCGAATGCCCGGCTACTTCGTCGTCTCCAACGATCAACCCGGCTTCTCCACCGGCTTCTACGGATTCCTCGTCGGCAGCGACGCGCCCGATCACTACAGCGTGGCGTGGGTCGACACGCCCGGCGGCCAGGACGTCTTCAGCGGCACGATCTCCGTCGACGGCACGATCGATCAAAGCGCCACGTTCGCGCACACCGGCCAGGAGGGGCTCACGTTCGACGCGCCCAACCAGCTCTCGTTCCGCTCGACGCCCGGGCGCACGCTGCACGGCATCGACGTCGTGTCGTCGAGCGACGTCATCTACCTCGACGCGCGCATCAACCAGAGCCACGTCGGTGTGAACGTCGAGTTCATCGCGCTCGCCACCAACTGCGGCACCGTCTCGTGGAACACCGTCACCAACCCGGTGGCGTTCACGCGCGATCAGCGCTCGACGGTTCAGTCGGCGCGCTGCTCCAGCTCGCAGCCGTGACGTGATCGCGCTCAGCGGCAGCGGCGCCCGGAAAATCGCACGCCGCAGATCTCGCCGCCGCTCGTGACCGCCTGCTCGACGGCGCCGCAGTCGCGCTCGCGCACGCAGCGGCTCTGCCGCGTCGACAGATCGGGCGTGCCCTCGTCGTACACCTCGCAGCTCACGAACGTCTCGTAGCGCGGGCAGCACTCCTTGAGGTGCGCCACCGCCTCGGCGCAGCCCTCGACGGTGCGGCGGTGCGACGCCGGGCTCGACATGGCGAGCATCGGATCGCAGCCCCAAAGCGCGGCGACGAGCAGGATGCACCAGGCCGGACGCACGCGCCGACTCTACCACTGTGTACAATGCGCGCATGTCCGTCGTCCTCGATGAGCTGGTCAAGCTACTCTCCCTCGAGCGGATCGAAGAGAACCTGTTCCGCGGCCAGAGCCAGGACCTCGGCTGGGGCACGGTCTTCGGCGGGCAGGTGCTCGGCCAGGCGCTGTCGGCCGCGGCGCAGACGGTGCCGCCCGAGCGTCACGTCCACTCGCTGCACGCCTACTTCCTGCGCCCGGGCGACGTCTCGAAGCCGATCGTCTACGACGTCGATCGCATCCGCGACGGCTCGTCGTTCACCACCCGCCGCGTGGTCGCGATCCAATCGGGGCGGCCGATCTTCAACATGTCGGCGTCGTTCCAGGTGCACGAGGCCGGCTTCGAGCACCAGGAGGCGATGCCCGACGCGCCGGCGCCCGAGACGCTCAAGACCGAGCAGGAGCTGGCCGCCACCGCCGACTGGCTGCCGCCGACGTGGCGCGAGCGCGCGACCGCCGAGCGCCCGTTCGAGCTGCGCCCGGTGCAGTTGATCGATCCGCTGCGCCCCAAGCCGCACCCGCCGCACCGCATGGGCTGGCTGCGCACCGTCGACAAACTGCCCGATCGGCAGGCGCTGCACTACTGCCTGCTGGCGTACGCGTCGGATCATCACTTCATCGGCACGGCGCTGCTGCCGCACGCGGTGAGCTTCCTGACGCCGGGGATGCAGATCGCCAGCCTCGATCACGTGATGTGGTTCCATCAGCCGCTCCGCGCCGACGACTGGCTGCTGCACGTGATGGACTCGCCGGTGGCGCACGGCGCGCGCGGGCTGGTGCGCGGGCGGATCTACACGCGCGCGGGCGTGCTGGTGGCGTCGACGGCGCAGGAGGGCTTGATGCGCCAGCGCGCGCCGCAGCCGTGATCGCCGCTGCGGCAATTTGCCGCAGCTCGTTTGCGCCGGCTCAGCGCGGCAGCCGCGCGAACAGCTGCTCGTACATCACCTCGATCACGTCTTCGTTGCTGTAGGCGCGGCGCTCGCGATCGCGCGGCATCGCCTCGCCCGCGGCCTCGGCGAGCAGCCGCCCGTCGGGCGCGAACCAGCTCGCGCGGTAGCGCAGCGAGCGGAAGCGGCCGTTGTTGCCCTCGAGATCCGCCTGCGCGAACACCAGCCGCGCCGCGTTCGCCGTCTCGCGCGGCACGAAGCGCGCGCCGGCCGCGTTGCGAAACCCGTTCTCGAGCGTGCGCCGCCACTCGCGCACCAGCGCCGCCACGTCCGAGCCGATCGCGTCGTCCGAGATCGCGCCGACGTCGACCGTCACCGGCGGCGCGCGCTCGTCGAGCGCCACGCGCGGATGCGGATTCAGCTCGAAGATCCGCTCGGTGAAGATCGGGCAGCCCATGAGCCCGAGCCCGAGTGCCAGCAGCGGCAGCAGCGACTGCTGCTTCAACGAATTCGCGCGGCCCATGGCGTGCAACTTCGCATGGAGTACGCTTCACGCGCCATGTCGCTGCGCACACTCGCCAGCCTGTTCTTCCGCGAGGCGTTCCGCGCGCTGTTGCGCCACAAGGTGCGCAGCATGCTGACCACGCTCGGCATCACCGTCGGCATCGCGGCCGTCGTGCTGGTGGTCGCCATCGGCCAGGC
>DASREC010000601.1:0-7389 GCA_035652295.1 Polyangia bacterium | reverse complement strand
CACCACCGCCGCCGCCGCCGCCGCCGTCGCAGATCGGCGTCGCATGCCCGGCCGCAAACAACGTCGTGCAGCTCGACCCGACTTGCAGCGACCCGGTGTCGGGATACGTCGAGTCCACCCCGCCCGTCGTCGAGCGGAAATAGTACGCGTGGCACCCGCTCGGCACCGCGATCATCGCCTCGTAGGTCGCGTTCGCCGCCGTGCCGCGCGTCTTCGCCAGCGGATTGCACGCGCCGTCGAGGATCACCTCCACGCGGCTCGCCGCCTGCCCGCCGGCGTCGTAGTAGGTCGCCCCGAACGTCACCTGCGCGCCCGTCTTCGGGAAGTGAATGCCGTCGGTGAGGTGCGGCAGCGTGACCGGCGTGCCGATGAAGTCCTGCGTCCAATAATTTTGATACTGCGATCCGCCGGCCGCGAAGCCCGCGCCGAGCAGCGTGAAGTCTTTCGAGAAGATGTTGTCGCGGTGCCCGGTCTCGCCCTTGGCCGCGCCGATCTCGTAGAGCCAGTTGTAGACCGCGGTCGTCCCGTCGGGCACGCCGGCCGAGATGTTCTCGCCGATGTTGTTCCACGCGCCGGTGTAGTAGCTCTCGATGCGCATGAACACGTCGGTGCCGTTGCACGAGTTGTGTTGGAAGCACGGCGTGTCGCGCATGTCCTCGGAGTGCGCGCGCGACGAACGGTTGAGATCGTAGTCCCACTGAAGCGGCGGCTGCGCGGGATACGACGACCAGCCGGCCGCGGCCGGATCGGTGCGCGCGCGGTTGGTGGCGTACAGGACCACGCGCTCGTCGTAGTTCGGGTAGTCGCCGTTCGGCTCGCCGAGCGCCGCCTCGAGCACGCCCGGCTGCTGCGGCGCCGCGGCGGTGCAACCGGCCAGCGCAAAAGCCACGAGGCTTAGTCGATTGAGCATGCCGCTCGCAAAAGCAACGCCCGGACCACGCTTCGCGCGCCGCGTCGCCGTCGGTGAGGCGCCGAAATCGCTCGCCTAATGAGGACTGCAACCTCGATGCATCATTAATATGGGGCGCGGCGCCCAGGGCGTTTCGCCGCGCCGGCGTGGCGCTTCGCCTCGATCGCCGTCGCGAGTAGCCGCCTCAATCGTCGACGGGCAGGTGCGCCTCGACCTCGCGCAGATCGCGCAGGCTCTGCGGATGCTCCTTGTGAATGCGCCCGAGCCAGCCCGCGGTCGCGCGAAAATCGCCGAGGTAGTACGTCACCCACGCGAGGTCGTGCATCACCAGGCCGGGGCTGAGCTCGTCCTTGCCGCTGGTCAGGCACGCCTCGTAGTAGCCGCGCGCCTCCTTCCACTGGCTGTAGTGGTTGTACATGATCGCCATGCGGCACGGATTGGCGCGGTCGCGATCCGAGTACTCGCGCTTGATCATCTCGACGAGCGCGCGCGCGCCGTTCTCCTGCTCGCGCTTGTGCTCGATCGCCTGGTCGACGCGGCCGCGCACCAGATCGAAGTGCTCCGACGACGGGCTCGCCGCCATGAACTTCTCGCCCTCGGCGAGCACCGCGTCCCAGTGAAATAGCTCGGCGTGGCAGGCGATGATCGCGACGCGCGCCTTTTCGCGCAGCGGCGCCGGCAGCCGCGGCTGCGCGGCCAGCGACGTCGCCTCGCCGAGGAGGCGCGAGTAGCGGCGCGCCTTCCAGAGCTGCTCGAACATCTTCTCGAACTCGGCGTCGAGCTTGGCCGGATCCGACTCGTGCTCCACCTGCGCGCGAAATCCGCGCACCGCGTCCTGCGTCTGCTTGCCCTGCTCGCGCTCGGCCGCCGCCGCGTAGCGCAGCATGCGCTGCTCGAGCGCGTCGAGATCGCGGCTGGCGTAGACGAAGTCGGGATCGGCGGCGATCGCCTGCTTGAGCAGCTCGCGCTTCTTGCCGTCGTCGGCTTCGACCACCGCGTCGCCGTACAGCTCGACGGCGTGCAGCGTCTTCAAGCGGGCGCGCTTGGGCGGCGCGCGCGTCTTGAGCCCGGCCGACTTGATCAGCTCGGCGGTCACGTGATCCTGCAAGCTGAGCAGCTCGACCGCCGGCCCGTCGACCTTGGCGGTGCCGACGATCTCGCCGGTCTCGACGGAGACGAAGCGCGCGGTGAGCCGCACGCGCGTGCCCGCCCGCTGAAACGCGCCGGTCACCATCAGCGTCGCGCCGAGCAGCCGCCCGACGCGGATGGTCGCGCCCGGATCGAGATCGGCGCGCGCCGCCTGCAGGTCCTGCTCGCGGATCACGCGATCGATGTCGCCGCGCTCGACCACGCGCACCACGTCTTTCAGATCGGTGGTCACGGTCTCGCGGATCGCCTCGCCGACGGTGCTCTTGGCGCCGGAGAGATCGCGAAAGGGCATCACCGCCACCACCACCGCCAGCCCGAGTGGAAGCATCGCGGCATGATACGGCGATATAGTGCATGCCGTGTTTTTTTCTCTGGTGATATAGTGCGGCCGTGGTTCAAGCGTTCTTCGCAAAATCCGCCCTTGTGATCTCCGCGTTGGCGTTCGTCGGCTGCTACAGCCCGCAGCTCTCGAGCCCCGGCTACTACTGTCACGCGCAGGACAACCCGGCGTGTCCCGACGGGCAGAAGTGCGTCAACGGGCGCTGCACCAGCGGGCCGGGCGGCGGCGGCAACGATTTCGCGGTGCCGCTCGACGGCGGCGGGGGCGGAAACGATTTCGCGACCGGCTCGCACGATCTGGCGAGCGGCGGCCCGCACGACTTCGCGATGCAGCCGCAGCCGGACTTCTCGATGGGCGGGATGTTGTGCCAGTGCCCGACGGTGCAGTGCAGCCTCGGGTGCGTCGGGCAGGACTGCTGTCTCGAAGAGACGGTGTTCGGCCTCTGCACGGCCGATCCCACCTGCACGCCGCACTAGTCTAGCGGCCGAAGCGGCTGCGCTCGAAGCGGTTGCGCTCGAAGCGCTCGCGCCCTGCGCGGCCGTGCCGTTCGACGCGCACCGGCTCGCGATACGCATACGCCGGGACCGCCGTCGTGTAGCTCGCGCGCCCGCCCTCGCAGGCCGACGCCGCCGCCGAAAATCCCGCCAGCCCGAGCACCCCGAACACCGTCGCCAGAATGATTTTACGCATCGTCGTCCTCCTGCACCTGAGACGTGCGCGCCGCGCCGCTCTTGCAGCCTTTTACAGTTCTTTACCAGCGCCGGCGTATACTCGCGCGCCATGAGCGAAGCCACCTTGCACCTGATCGGCGGCGGGCCGAGCGCGCTGCTCCAGACGCGCCGCCACATCCGCGCGGCGATGAAGGAGGTCGGCAAGAAGAAGCCGCTGGTCGCCTACGTCGGCGCGGCGTCGAACGACCACGCCGGCTTTCGTCACATGCTCGGCGCGGCGTTCCTCGGCACCGGCGCGCGCCTCGAGCCGGCGCACCTCGCGCACGCGCGCGCCAACGTCACGCGCGCCAAGCAGCTCCTCGACGACTGCGACGTGGTGTTCATGTCGGGCGGCGACGTGGAGCACGGCATGCGCGTGCTCGCCGAGCGCGACGTCGTCGGGCACCTCCAGCGGCTGGCGAAGCAGGGCAAGCCGTTCATCGGCATCAGCGCCGGCTCGATCATGCTGTGCCGCCACTGGGTGCGTTTCCCCGACGAGGACGAGACCAAGGCCGAGCTCTTCGACTGCCTCGGCATCGCGCCGCTGCACATGGACGCGCACTCGGAGGAGGACGGCTGGAGCGAGCTGCGCACGCTGGTGCGGCTGCTCGGCCGCAAGGATCCGGACGCGATCGGCCACGGCGTGCCGAGCCGCGGCTGCCTGCGCGTCGCCGGCGGCAAGCTGGCGGCGCTCGGCGCCGCGGTGGCGCGCGTGCGCGTGAAGAACGGCCAGCTCGTCGACGAAAAGCCGCTGCCCGTGGCGAAGTGATCGGCGCGCGCCGCGCTGCGATCGCGGCGGTCGCGATCGTGATCGCCGGCGGCGCGCGCGCGGACGTCTCGTCGGGCGTCGATCCGCTGGCCGCCGCGCTCGTCGACAAATGGCTGGCCGCGCAGAACGCCGGCGACTTCGCCGCCTACCGCGCGCTCTACGCCGCGAAGTTCACCGGCATCCGCCGCTCGGGCGCGCGCACCGTCGAGCTCGACCTCGACGGCTGGATGAAGGATCGCGCGCGCATGTTCGCCAAGAAGATGACCGTGCGCGCCGACGAGCTGCGCACCACCGCCTCCGCCGACGGCGTGCACGCGCGCTTTCGCCAGACGTTCGCCTCCGGCCGCTACCAGGACGCCGGCGACAAGGAGCTGCTGCTGGTGCGCCGCGGCGACGCGCTCGAGATCGCGCGCGAGGAGATGCTGCAATCGATCCGCGGCGGCGGCGCCGACAGCGGCGACGCGAAGCTGATCTTCGTGCCGGCCAAGAGCGCCGACGAAGCAGCGGCCGCCGCCGCGCGCATGACCGGCGCGTTCGCCGGCGTCAAGGCGTTCTCCTTCGCCGCCGGCTTTCCCGAGACGCGGCCGAACGGCGTCGCGCTCGGCGTGTGCGACGCCTCGGCGCTCGACGACGTCGTGGTGACGCTGCGCCAGGTCGACCCGCGCGTCACCGTCGAGCCGGCGAAGGGCCGCGCGCCCGCGTGTCCCACGCTCGCGCAGAATTCGGACACGCACGAAGCGGCGTGGAGCTGGCCGCGCGTCGAGTCGGTGCGCGCCGGCGACGACGTGCTGAGCGTGCTGGTGTTCAGCCGCGACGAAGCGGAGCAGGGCGACTTCGCGCGCCAGTACAAGCAGAGCCAGACGCTCGCGCTGCTCAAAGACAAACGCGGCGAGCTCATCGATCGCAAGTTGCTGGAGAGCGAGAGCGACTTCAGCGAGCTCGACGGCGTCGAGGCCGGCAAGCGCACCATCGCCGTGCGCGAAAAGTTCGTCGACGAGCCGTGCGACGGCACGAACCGCCACCGCTGGGCGCAGCTCCAGCGCACGGTCACCTTCGGCGCCGCCGCCGGCAAGCTCACCGCGCGCGTCGAGACCAGAAAGCTCGACGGCGGCCGCTGCTCCGACGACGAGGCGCGCGCGGTCTCGGGCGAGCACCACCGCTAGCGCGCGATTCGCCGGGCGCGCGCGGCGCGGGCGCGGCGCTTTGCCTCCGGCGCGGCGCGAAATGCCGCGGAGACTTCACTCCCACGGCCGCAAACCGTCGTTTACAGCCGCGAGTCTCCCAGCGCGCGGGCGGACTTCGTCGCGCGCGAAAAACCTCCGCGCGGCGTCGCGCTCGGCGCGCCGGTTGCTATGCGAGAGGCGATCGCGGAGGTCCGCTTTGTTTCGATTCGTCTTCATCGCGCTCGTCGCCGCCGGTTGCTATAACCCGAAGCTGGCCAACCCCGGCTTCTTCTGCCACGAAGACGACGTCCCGCCGTGCCCCGACGGCCAGCAGTGCGTCGGCGGCCGCTGCGTCGGACCGGGCATGCACTCGATCAGCTTCCAGGACATGGCGAGCGCGCCCGACGATCACCAGGACGGCGGCGCGAGCAACAACGATCTGGCGCACGCGCACGGCTCGCAAGATCTCTCGATGCCGCAGACGACGCACGACTTCGCCATCGTCACCAGCGGCATGACCGGCTGCGCGGGCTTGGTGCAGTGCTTGAACGCGTGCCCGACGACCGACATGACCTGCCCGACCACGTGTCAGTCGAACGCCACGTCGCAGGGCAACTCGCTCCTGCAGAGCCTGCTCGGCTGCATCCAGCAGGCGTGCCCGAGCAACGTCTCGACCGACCCCTGCTACAACACCAGCTCCACCAAGTGCAACACGTGCGTGATGAACGCGCAGCAGCCGGGCGCCGCGTGCGACTCGCAGCTCACCGCGTGCTCGAACGACACGCCCTGACGCGCGCGGAATTTTTCCGACGGCGCCACGTTCATTCAGCATGAGCGACGTTCAATCGGTTCAGCGACTGCTTCAGCGCGCGCTTGCCTTCGCACACGCCGCGCTCGACGAGACCACCCCGTTCCGCGTAGCCGAGTCCAAACGATACGCCGCGCAATTGTGGCCGCGGCTGAAGCAGCTCGAGACGCGCGCGTTCACGCTCGGCGAGGGCCGCAACGTGATCGACCTCTGCGGACAATTGCGCGCGGTGCTCGAGGTGCTCGACCGCAAGCTCGAGCGCCAGCAGCCGCACGACGGCGGCAATTGACAGCGGTTCGCGCCCCCGCCTAGTCTTCGCGCACCATTTTCGCGAGGGCTGTCTCGATGAGCTACGTGTTCGATCCCGAAGTCCTGCACCAGATCGCCAAAGACTCGCTCGGCCTGCCGATGCACGAGATGGTGCCGAAGCTGGCGACCGAGATCGCCGCGCGCTATCCCGGCCACGTCGAGGAACAGCCCGAGTGGGTGTTCAACAACGCCGGCGGCGCGATGGGCTCGATGGCGGTCCTGCACGCGTCGCTCTCCGAATACCTGATCGTGTTCGGCACGCCGATCGGCACCGAGGGCCACTCGGGCCGCTTCTGGGCCGACGACTACTTCATGATCCTCGACGGCGAGCAGTGGGCGTATCAGCAGGGCTCGACCGAGCGCGAGGTCTACAAAGCCGGCGACCTGCACCTCATGCCGCGCGGCGTGGCCAAGGGCTACAAGATGCCCGACGCGTGCTGGGCGCTCGAGTACGCGCGCGGCTGGATCCCGCTGATGCTGCCGTTCGGCTTCGCCGACGCGTTCACCTCGACGCTCGACATGCGTACGCTCGCGCGCACGGTCAAGCTCTACTCGCGCTCGGCGATCAAGCAGCTCGCCAAAGGAAAGATTTGAAGCGGCCTCCGCGCCGCATCTTGCAGACGCAGGTCGCGCCGCTCTTTCCCGCGCGCGGGCCGGTCGACGTGTTTCTCTTCGGCGAGGCGCCCGGGCCGCTCGGCGCCGATCGCTCGGGGATTCCGTTCTGGGGCGATCGCTCGGGCCGCCTGGTGTACCGCGCGCTGGTCGAGGCGGGACTCGCCGACGTGCCCGACGAAGCGTGGGCCCACTGGAGCGGCGCGGAGCTCTCGCGTCTCGGCGTGCGCCCGACGCTGCGGCGCGCCGCGCTCTCGAACGCGTACCCCTCGTGCCCGACGAAGGACCTGCGATCGTTCTGCGCGCCGTCGAACGCGCAGCTCAAGCATCCGCAAAATCTCGCGCGCATCGGCGCCGAGCTGGCGCGCGCGGCGAAGCGTTCGTCGCGGACGCTGACGGTGATCGCGCTCGGCCGCCGCTCGCAGCTCTTGTTCGACGCGATCGCCAAACAACCGGGCGCGCCCGAGCTGATCCTGCACGCGCTGCCGCACCCGTCGGCGCAGGCGCTGCTCTCGACCGCGCCGCGAAACGGCAAAGGGTTGCGCCTCGCCGATCTGCAAGCAAAGTGGCTGGCCGCGCTCATGCGCCGCCTCGCCGAGGCCACCCGCTGAGCAGGCAT
>DASREC010000600.1:0-8245 GCA_035652295.1 Polyangia bacterium | reverse complement strand
CTCTGCGTCCGAATTCAGATCTCGGCGCAATCGGCGCAGAAGACGCGGTGGGCGTCGGAGCCGTCGGCGCGGCCGTGCTTCATCGGGGCGGGCGGCGGACGGTGCTCGCACCCGATCACCCACGCGCTCTCGCAACACGCCCAGCACGTCATCAGCCGCGCGGGCGCCGCGCAGATCGGGCAGCGCCCGCCTTCACGCTCCGCATCGTCGAGATACCGCGCCTCGCGCACGAACGCCGCTTCCATCGCCGCCTCCGTTCGACACCTTGGCGCATGTGCAGCGCGGTCTCAATCCGGTGCCTTCGGTAGTTCGCGCGACTTGTCGGACCACGGTCTTTGCAATAGGAAATGGAATTCGGTTAACAATTTTGATACAAGCAAAGCACCTTCGAGGTCGTGTGCGGAATGGTCAAGTGCGGGCGGTGTGGGAAGCAGATCAAGTCCTCCGAGGAGATCGCGCGCTGGCTGCGCGTGCTCCTGCGCGAGGTCGAGGAGCTGGCGGTGGTGCGCATGATCGACGGCGACCTGGCGGCGGGCCGCATCAGCGCGCAGGACGCCGACGGGCAGCGCGCCAGCGTGATGCTGCCGTACGTGCGCATCCACCTCACGCAGCTGATCGAAGGCATCGAGCTCTGCCCGCACTCCGGCCCCGCCGGCTCCGAATCCGGCTCCGGCGGCCGCCCCGCCGTCTGATCTCCCGCTAACGAAGAACGCGCTCGATTCGAGCCTTGCATATAGCGGAGTGGAGCGTGCGGGCTGCGGCAATTTGCCGCCGCGCGCAGTTTCGCAGGGCGCGTCTGCGCGACCGAGAATGTTTGAGCACGGCGGCAAATTGCCGCAGCCCGCGCGCGTAACGCAGCGCCGTCATCCAAGCACGATCACGCCGCAGCGTCGGGTTAGTAGTGGATGAGCGCGTGCGCGGTGCGTTCGCCGAGCCTGGCGCGTCCGGAGAGGAAGTCGAGCTCGATGACGAAGGCGAAGCCCTCGACGCGGCCGCCGAGCCGCTCCACCAGCCGCGCGGTCGCCGACGCCGTGCCGCCGGTGGCCAGCAGATCGTCGACGATCAGGCAGCGCCGCCCGTCGACGGCGTCCTCGTGCATCTCGAGCGCGTCGGTGCCGTACTCGAGCGTGTAGGTCTCGCGCGTGGCGCGGAACGGCAATTTGCCCGGCTTGCGCACCGGCGCGAACCCGACCGACAGCCGATCGGCCAGCGCCGCGCCGAATATGAATCCACGCGACTCGATGCCGATGATCAGGTCCGGTTTGGCGTTTTGAACCCGTTCGACAAGCAGATCAATACAGAGCCGAAACGCCGGTCCGTGCCCGAGCAGCGGCGTCACGTCCTTGAACAGGATGCCCGGCTTGGGAAAATCGGGCACGTCGCGGATGTGCTTCATCAGGGTCGCGATGCGATCGTCCATGGCCTCTCCCTCAGCGCGCGCGTCGAGCTTGCGTGGTCCCGTGGGCCGGCGAGCGCGGTGGGAGATACTTTAGCGGATCTCGCGGACGCGAGTCCTGCCGCACCTCGAAGTGGACGTGCTGCGCGGTGGCGTGGCCGGTCTGCCCCGAGCGCGCGATCACGCCGCCGCGCGCGACCGGCTGGCCCTCGCGCACCAGCAGCTCGCTACAGTGCGCGTAGACGGTGGCGAGGCCGGCGCCGTGCTCGACGATCACCAGGCGGCCGTAGCCGCGCAGGCGATCGCCGGCATAGGCGACGATGCCGTCGCAGGCGGCGCGCACCGGCGTGCCCTCGACGACGGCGAGGTCGATGCCTTCGTGCGGCTTGCCGTCGCGGCGCCCGAACGTCGACGACAGCACGCCGTCGACCGGCCACAGCATCTCGGCGCACGCGCCGCCCGCCCCGCTCACCCCCGCCGCCGGCGCGCTCCACACCCGAATCCGCGACTCGCCCGGCATCGACTCAGCGTCGACGCCCGCGCATCCCGCGAGCGCGAGCAGAGATTGAAACGCCAAGACGCCAAGACGCCAGCTCAGAAAATAAAAATTTCTTATTGGCGTCTTGGCGTCTTGGCGTTTTTCAAATCTGAAGGTCACGCGCGCGGGGGGCCGTCGCCGCCCCAGCCGTACTTGCCGACGAGGTCGACGAACGTGCAGGGCGTGGTCCACTCGGTGTCGAACTCCGCGCCGCGCCGGGTGACGATCGCCAGCCGCTGTCCCTGCCGCGGCCCGACGGGAATCACCAGGCGCCCGCCGTCCTCGAGCTGCGCCACCAGCAGCGGCGGGATCGCCGGCGCGCCGGCGGCGACGATGATGGCGTCGAACGGCGCGCGCTCGCTCCAACCGTAGGTGCCGTCGAACACGCCGATCTCGACGTTGCGATAACCGAGCAGCGCCAGCCGGCGCTCCGCCTTGTAGCCGAGCTCGCCGCGCACCTCGACGGCGTAGACCGAGCGCGCCAGCTCGCACAGGATCGCCGTCTGGTAGCCGGAGCCGGCGCCGATCTCGAGCACCCGCTCGCGTCCGCCGAGGCGCGCCAGCTCGCACATGCGCGCCACCATGTACGGCTGCGAGATGGTCTGGCCGAAGCCGATCGGCAGCGGCGCGTCGTCGTAGGCGCGCTCGCGCATCGCCTCGTCGACGAAGCGGTCGCGCGGCACCTTGCCCATGGCGCCGAGCACGCGCGGATCGTGGATGCCGCGCGCCACCAACTGCTCCGAGACCATCTGCTCGCGGCGCGTCTCCACGCTGGTCATGCGCCCCTCTTCGCCAGGTCGCGATCGAGCTGCGCCTCGAAGCCGTCGAGCTTCCAGCCGGGCAGGCGCTCGAGCAGGCCGGCGTGCGTGAGATCGAGATCGAGCGGCGTCACCGCCGCGTAGCCGTCGCGCACCGCGTGCAGATCGGAGTCGGCGACGTCGCCGAAGCCGTCGGCCGGTCCGCCGATCCAGTAGTAGCGGCGGCCGCGCAGATCGCGCCGCTCGTCGACTTGATCGCGGTAGACGCGGCGGCCGAGGCGGGTCCAGCGGTAGCCGCGCAGCGCCTGCTGCGGGACGTTGACGTTGAGCAGCGTGCCGCGCGGCAGCCCCTCGGCGAGCGTGGCGCGCGCGAGGGCGTGGACGAACCGCGCGGCCGGATCGAACAGGCTCTCCTCGCGCCGCATGCCGCGCGCGAACTCGAGCGACACGGCGATCGCCGGCACGTCGCGCAGCGCCGCCTCGACGGCGCCCGCCACCGTGCCCGAATAGAACACGTCGGAGCCGAGGTTGTAGCCGTGGTTGATGCCCGAGACCACCAGCGCCGGCCGCTCCGCGCACAGCTTGAGCAGGCCGATGTAGACGCAGTCGGCAGGCGTGCCGTCGACGGAGAACCAGCCGGGCTCGAGCTCCTCGCAGCGCAGCGGCCGATCGAGCGTGAAGGCGTGGCTGGTGGCCGAGCGCTCGCGATCGGGCGCGACCACCAGCACGTCGCCGAGGTCGCCGAGGTGACGGGCGAGCGCCCGCAAGCCGTTCGCAGCGACGCCGTCGTCGTTCGAGAGCAAGATGGTCGGCCGCTTCACGAACAGATCCTAATACCCCGGACGGGCCGGCGCAAAAACCGCGTGGACCGGCGCGCGGCGGCCGTGGGATAACCGCGCGCATGAAGACGCCGACTCCCGAGCAGGTTCGCTACTGGCGGTGGACGCGGCAGCGCGTGAACGCGGCGCACGGCGCGAGCGCGGGCGAGGTGCTGGCCGAGACCGGTTGGATGCGCTCCGTCGGCGGCGCCGGTCCGTACCTCGGCTTGTTCGCGCGCGCCGGGCTGTCGCGCGCGGCGGTCGACGCCGAGCTGGCGGCGCTGGCGATCCACGAGCTGCCGAGCGCGCGCGGCTGCACTTACGTCGTGCCGTCCGCCGACTACGCCGTCGCGCTGCGCGCCGGCCAGGGCCACGGCGACGCCGCCGAGCTCGCCACCGCCAAAAAGTTTCTCGGCGTCACCGACGGCGAAGTCGACAAGCTGTGCCGCGCCATCCTCGACGCGCTGGCGAAGGGCCCGGCCGATCCGAAGGATCTGAAGGAGTCGCTCGGCGGCGCGGTGCGCCACCTCGGCGACGCCGGCAAGAAGCGCGGCATGACCACCACCCTGCCGCTCGGACTCGGCCGCTTGCAGTCGCGCGGCGAGATCCGGCGCGTGCCGGTGAACGGGCGGCTCGATCAGCAGCGCTACCAGTACGCGCGCTGGTCGCCGAGCCCGCTGGCGAAAGATCGCCGCTCCGACGACGAGGTGGCGCGCGAGCTGGGCGCGCGCTTCTTCCGCTGGGCGGCGCCCGCGACGCCGGCGCAGCTCGCCTGGTGGGCCGGGCTCGGCGCGCGCGCCGCTCGCAGCGTGGCCGCGGAGTTGAAGCTCGTGCCGTTCGCCGACGGCGACGAGCGGCTGATGTTCGCCGACGACCGCGACGCGCTCGCCGCGTGCAAGCCGCCCAAGCAGCCCGACGTCGCGCTGGTCGGCAGCCTCGACAACCTGTTCCATCCGCGGCGCGAGCTCGCGTCGATGGTCGACGCCGACGACGCCGCGCGCCCGATGCCCGGCGAAAAGCAGCAGCTCTCGACGGTGCTCGATCTGCCGCACCACGCGATCGTCGATCGCGGCCGCCTGGTCGGCGTCTGGCAGTACGAGGTCGAGTCGCAGTCGATCGTGCACGCGACGTTCGGCAAGGCGACGCCGGCGGTGGCGCGCGCCGTCGAGTCGATGGCGGCGTTCATCACGCGCGACCTCGGCGACGCGCGCTCGTTCAGCCTCGACAGCCCCGAGAGCCGCAAGCCCGCGCTCGCCGCGCTGCGCGCCGCCGCGCGATGATCGCGCGCAGCCGGCGTGCGCGCCTTCTGCGTCACGCCGCGCTCGCGCTCGGGAGCCTGCTGTTCGCCGCCTCGGTGTGCGAGGGGCTGATCCTCTACGCGCTGTCGCATCCGCGCGTGGTGCCGCGCCTGCCGGCCAACGTGCAGCGCGGCCTGCGCTACCTCTACACGTTCTACGATCGCGACATCGTGCAGCTCGAGCCGGCGTTCGCGCGCTTCGATCCCGAGCTGTCGTACACGCTCAGGCCCGGCCGCTTCGTGTTCGCCAATCGCGAGTTCGCGAACGAGTTCCGCGTCAACTCGCTGGGCGTGCGCGACGAGGAGTCGGCGCTCGTCGATCCGGAAGTCGTCGTGACCGGCGACTCGTTCGCCATGGGCTGGGGCGTCGGGCAGGAGCAGACGTTCGCCAGGCTGCTCGAGCGCAAGCTGGGCCTGAAGGTGCTGAACGCGTCGGTGTCGTCGTACGGCGCGGCGCGCGAGCTCAAGCTGCTCGACCGCGTCTCGTTCGCGCGCGTGAAGTACGTGGTGATTCAGCACTGCGAGAACGACTTCGAGGAGGACGAGCCGTTCGCCGAGTTCGCGCGGAGCCACGGCGCGCTGCCGGCCGACACCGAGGCGCGCTTCGAGCGGCGGCAGGCGCGCTTCCTGGCGAACCGGCGCTACTGGTTCGGGCGCTACCTGTTCAGGCTGCTGTTCCACTCGAGGCGCGACGGCGCCGCGGGCGAGCCGGACGCGCCGCCCGACTGGACGCGCCGCGCGGAGCGGCTCCTCGAGCTGCTCGCGCACGGCTCGAAGCAAAACCTCGACGGCGTGCAGCTCATCCTCTTCGATCTCGGCAGCGACCCGGAGTTCGTGCGCGCGCTCGATCGCCTGCGCGCGCGCCCGAGCTGGCCGCGCTTCATCCAGCGCATGAAGGTGCTCGACGTCTCGGCGATCCTCTACGAGTCACACTTCTACATCCTCGACGATCACCTGAACGCCTCGGGCCACGAGCGCCTCGCCGCCGCGCTCGCCGACGCCATCCGCGCTCGTTGATTGAACACCAGCGTCGGCGCAACGTCACTTTTTGTAGACCTCTTTGCGATCGCCCACCTTGAGGATGACGATCGTGCGACGTTTGTCATCACGCTCAAAGATAATGCGATAGTCACCCTTTCGAAGTCTGAATCGCGTTGGAGAGAATCCTTCGAGCGCCTCTACACCGTCAGCGAGCGGGTTCTCCTGGAGACCATTGATGGCGCCGCCGAGTACGCAGCGATGCTCTTTATCGAGAGCACGCAGTGCCTTGAGCACAGATTGGGAAATTTCAGCCGCGTACCGCAGAGGATCACGCGTCGAATTCAGACTTCACTTCGTCCCATGAAACCCGATCCGTCTCTGCGAGTGCCTGATGTGCATCTTCGTTGTCGATGAGGTCTTCGGCCGCTCGAGTTACTTGTTCGGCGGTATCTCTGACGCCTTCGATATAGATTGCATCGAACGGCTGCGCTGAATGCAAACGCTCTGACAGAAGCTGGTCTGGTGATGGCAGTTCGCCTTTGACCTCTTGTCTTCCATCGAGAACGCGAAGCATCGCGTTCAGCCCCCGAGGCGTGGGACGTATATACGAATCAAGTTCCTCAAATGCCGCGTCCCATTCGTTCGCGGCGAGTCGCTCTCTTACGTCGGCCAACCCTTTCCACTCGTCACTAGGCGACCACGAGCCAAAGAATAGGACCGTGATCTGTCTTCGTTCGATTGATCCAATGAAAAAGATGCTCGTCTTACCCACGACCGAACGGGACAAGCCAGCGGCGGGGACAGGCACAGGACCTGTCGGGTGAAAGACATCAACCGCGTTTTGAAGGTTCGTCAGCGCAAATGCAATGCCTTTCCAAACGAGCGCATGCACCCCATCGGGAGAGGCGATCGCTCTCGCGTGCATCTCTGAAACCTGAAAGGCAGCACCTTCAGTAAAACGAAGCCGCAAGGGTTCGGAACAGTCCGCCGCTGGAATAGTCCCCGACAACTCTACGCTCGGACTACTGCCGAGCCCGTTGGGCGGCGGCGGAATGAACGCACAACCAAGTTCCTCGTCGTCGCGCTCACCGAGGACATAGGCAAGAAATCCCCGCACGTCGTTTAGATTGCGCTGTGCCGCTTCGAACAGGCTGATCAACTCCGCGGCCGCGCTGCCAAAGAAGCGTGAGACATCGGGGATGGTGTAGCGAGCGGCTCGACGAATAGCGGTCGCCGCAGCGCGGCAGTTGTTCAAAAGAGCAAGAAGGGTTCTGTCTGCCTCCACTTCTCGCAGCGCTTCCTCGGAGTCCTCCGCTGCCGCTCGCTCGACCTCCGCTTTCAAACGAACAGAAGCGACGGCACGTAGCAAGTTGATGAAGGACCGTGTGTCGTGCTGGACGCGTCTTAAGTTGTGATCATCGCGCATGGGCCGCCAAAACATGCGCGTCGCAGCATGTACAGCGGCGGCGTCGGAAAGGGCTACCTGAAACACTGTCAGAGTTTAGCGTTCCTCGGGGCGGTCAGCAACCGGAGCAGAGGAAGTTGCTCACTTGCCCTGCGAGGACCCGCACATCATCCGCATTCTCACGCTCCCAGGTCAGAGAATGGCCGTTACGGATTCATCTTTAGTACCGCCCTTTTTCACTCGCGGATGCAACGCTGCGAGGATACGTACCGATTGGCGAATTGAGGCGCCGTGTCGAGCGCGATGGAATCACGGGCGCTGCGTTCGACTCGACGATGTTCGTGTTCGGCGAGGTGGATTGGCTCACCGTTGCGATCGCTGGTGTCACCGATCGTCAACAACGCGCCACACACGCGGCGACATTCAATGAGTAAGACAGCTGTCAAGGAGGCCTTGCGGCAAAAAGAAAAAGGCCCGAGTTTCGTCGGGCCTTCTGCCTCGTCGGGGCGAGAGGATTTGAACCTCCGACACCCAGTCCCCCAGACTGGTGCGCTAACCAGGCTGCGCCACGCCCCGTTTGAAGCCGAACGCTCTTATCACGAACGCTCGTCGTCGTCGATGATCTTGTCGAGGTCGCCCAGCTCCTGGCGCACGCGCTCGACCAGGTGCTTGACCTCGACCGCCGGCTCCTCGCCCGAGAGTTGCCGCAGCCGCTTCTTGGCGCCGTCGATGCGGTAGCCCTCGTCGTAGAGCAGCCGCTTGATCGCCAGCACCGTCTCCACGTCGCGCCGCCGGTACATGCGCTGGTTGGTGCGCGTCTTCTCCGGGCGGATCGACTTGAACTCGGTCTCCCAGTAGCGCAGCACGTACGGCTCGACGCCGGCGAGCGTGGCCACCTCGCCTATCTTGAAGTACGGCTTGTCGGGGATGGACGGCGCGGACACGTCGTCTACGTGTTGAGCGCGTTCTTGAGTACCTGGCTCGGCTTGAACGTCAGCACGCGGCGCGCGCTGATGGTGATCTCTTCGCCGGTCTGCGGATTGCGGCCGACG
>DASREC010000599.1:0-15445 GCA_035652295.1 Polyangia bacterium | reverse complement strand
GTCGGCGGCTGCGGGTACGGGCCGACGGTGTTGGGCGGCGGCATGACGCCGCCGTAGACGTGGCGCACGGCGTCGGTCGACACCGACGTGGTCTGGTTGCCCGAGAGGAACGCGGCGGCGTAGACCGTCGCGCCGTCGGGCGAGACCGCGAGCGCGCGCGGCGTGTCGGCGAACAAGGTGATCTTGGCGAGCCGCGTGCCGCCCGCCGCGTCGCCGAGGTGATTGGCGTCGAACACCCAGACGTCGGCGCGCCCGACGCCCGGCGTGAACAGCTCGGCGTCGTCGGGCGAATTCTGCCCGCGGTGCGCGGTGGTGATGAACGCGCGATCCCTGCGCGCGCCGCCGAACACCAGATCGCGCGGCTCGTCGCCGACCAGCAGCGTGCGCACCACGCGCGGCTCGTCGACATCCGAGACGTCGACGATGCTCACCGAGTCGGAGAGATGGTTCACCACCCAGACCTCGGTGGCCGAGCGCGCGGCGACGGCGACCGGCTCGAGGCCGACCACCACCGAGCCCGCGGCGCGCGGCGTGCCGTCGTGCGCGAGGCGAAACACCTCGAGCCGATTGTCGGGCGTATTGACCGCGTACAGCACGTGTCCGCCCGGCGCCATCGCCAGCGGCCGCACCTGGCCGGTCTCGAACAGCGTGTACGGATTCGCCGGCGTCGGCACCTTGTGGCGCAGCTCGGCGCCGGTCTCGCCGTCGCCGCCGCTGATCTGCCCGCCGGTGCACGCCGCCAATCCAATCGCGAAGCCGTAGAGGGAGACGCCGCGGAGTTGCATTTCGACCCTCCTGCGAATTCGAGCCGAGGTGGCTCCGATTGGACCCTGGCAAATAGGCGGTGTAGGCGCAAAGCAGTAAGTTTTGCCGTCTACATTGCATTTTCTTTTTGCGGTGCGGACGTTCGTCCTCGACGGAGATTACTGGTCGCGCCGATTCGTTAAATCGCGATAAAACGCATACCGTCAAAGCGCGAAAAAATTTAATCCGCGAGTTTGACTACAGTTGTGATCTGTCGCTTAACCTGCCGCACGAGCGAGCCACACCCACAAGCTCGGGGCGATCGACGCTAGTTGACGAAGTAGGAGCAGATGCCGTGATCGCACGCGGCGACGTCGGGCTTGGGGCAATCACCGACGACGGCGCACGGATTGAAGCAGTGCTGCACGGCGCCGTTGCAGAGCGTGCCGGCGGCGCAGTCGGTGGCGCACGCGCACGGGCTCGACGTCGGCGTGCCGGTGACGATGCACGCGCAGCTCGCGTGATCGCACGCCTGGCCGAAGCCGCACGTCTGCGCGCAGCAGGCGGTCGACGGCGGACCGCACACGAGCTGCACGCCGCCGGGCGCGAGCGGCTCGCACGTCTGCGCGGCGTCGCACTCGACGTCCTCGGCGCACGGCCGCCCGCAGCGCGCGCCGCCGCTCGACGGCAGACAGCGCGAGAGCGGATCCATCGCCATGCACTGGCAGGTCAGCTCGCACGGCGCGAGCGACGCGCGCGGATCGCACTGCATGGCGAGCGGCGGGCCGAAGCCGAGCCGGAGCGTCAGCGTGCCGCCGGGCGCGCCGTCGTGCACCGCTACGCTCGGGTTCGACGCCGACGGCTCCACCTCGATCGGCCGCGCCACCGGCATCGCCGCGCCGCAATCGCGCGAGCCGATCCACGCGTGCGCGGTCAGCGCCACGAAGTCGGTGGCGTTGCCCGGCTGCACGTCGACGGTGAAGTCGGCCGGCACGTCGCACGGCCGCAGCGCCACCGACGCCCGCACGCGCGCCGACTGGCCCATGTTCGCGCTGGCGCTCGAGAGCGCGTCGAGCGCGACCAGCGGCACCGCCTGGTACGAATGCGACATGCAACCATTCGGTTGCCCATCGCCGCCGCCGCCGTCGGCGGCCGGCTGAGGCGAATCGAGCGGCCGGGTGCGGCAGCCGCCCGCGATCACCAGCGCGATCGCGAGCAGCGCGCGCGTCACGGCGCGAGGAAGTTCCGCACCGACAAAATGCCGTCGGCGAGCGGCACCGGCCGCCCCGAGTCGTCGGTGGCCAGGTGCACCACCAGCGCGCCGGGGAACGCCGCGCGGTAGCCGTTCACGTGCGTCGGCTCGTTGTCGAACACCGCCACCACCTCGCCGAGCGCGCGCAGCCGCTCGTAGGCCGACTCCTTCCACGCGTCGTCGGTGATCTCGAACGTCGGCTTCATTAATAGGTGGACCGGCGGGCTGGCCGCGCCCGGCAGCGGAAAGCCGAGGCGGCGGAAGCACGCCTCCGAGCCGGCGCGCATCGCCTCGTGGCGCCCGGTGCAGTACGCCACCTGCGCGCCCGCGCCGCGCACCGCGGTCACGAACTCGCGCGCGCCGGCGATCGCCTCGTCGAGCGCGCAGTACTCGCTGGTGAAGAAGCGATCGCGCCACCACGCCTTGGCGTCCTCGGCCAGCCGCTCGACGTCGGCGGCGGCGAGGCCGGCGTTCGCCATCGCGCGGCGGATGTCCCAGCCGTCCCAGTGCTCGGGCCGCACCGCCGCCAGCTCGGCGACGCCGCGCGCGCGCCCGAACTCGCCGAGGATCACCGCCTGGCGCGGGCGATTGTCGAGCAGCGTGGAGTCGAGATCGAACACCACCACCGCGCGCGCGCCGCCCGAGCGGGCGCGTTCGAGCGTACGTTCGAGGACGGAGGGATCGAGCTGGCGAATGGCGGTCTGGGGCCTCACCCGCTAAAGCTATTCAGAGGCCGGCCGGCTGTCGAGGCAAAAATGGCCGCTCACCGTCGAGACGGCGAGGTCACGCGCAGGCGCTTGAGGTCGCGGATGCGCGTGAGCGGATCGCCCGGCCGCCCGCGGTTGCCGCCGCGGCCGTGAAACGCCGGGAACGGATCGTCGGCGCGCAGCACCGCGAACAGCACCTCGCCGCGGCGATCGAGCTCGATCGCCGCCTCGTGACCGTCGGCGCTGCGGGCGGGGAGCGTGACCTTGACGCCGTCGGTGCGCTCGACCTCGACGGTGGCGCCGTCGGGCAGCGCCACGCCGAGCAGCGTGCCGAGGCGCCAGGCGCGGCGGCCGGGATCCTCGAAGTCGGCCTTGAGCGCGCGCAGCCGCGCCGCGTCGATCGGCGTCAGCTCGCGGCCGTCGAGCTCGACGGCGATCTGCAGCTCGGCCGGCACCTGCGGGCTGCCGCTGATCGGCGGGCGCGCCGGCTCACCCGCCGCCGGCGCGGGCGCGCGATCGTCACCGCCGCGCTTGCACGCGGCGAACGCGACCAGCGCACACGCGAGCGCGCCACCGAGCGCGCGCGTCACGACGCCTTCTCCGGATCTTTGGCGTCGCGCGGCCGCGTGCGCAATTCGAGGCGCAGCCCCGAGGTCTCGCCCTGCTCCAGCAGCTCGGCCGGCGCGTCGACGGTGGCGTCTCGCAGCGTGACCTCGGCGCGCCCTTCGCCGAGCGGGCGCGGCGGCCCCGACAGCTCGCCCGAGACGATCACCGGCTGCCCGCGGCGCAACAGGCTCGCCGGCTCGCCCGCCACCGTCGAGCGGCCGCGCTCGAAGCGTACCAGCGAGTCGCCGAGCGCCAGCGCCTCCGCCGGATCGTGGGTCACGAACACCGCCGGCGTATCGCGGCGCGCCAGCGTCTCGCGCAGGATCTTGCGCAGCTGCACGCGCCCGTCTTGATCGATCGACGCGAACGGCTCGTCGAGCAGGAGCAGGCGCGGCCGCACCGCCAGCGCGCGCGCCAGGGCCACCCGCTGCCGCTCGCCGCCCGACAGCGACGCCGGCCGCGACGACGCCAGGTGCGCGAGGCCGAGCTCGTCGAGCAGCGCGCGCACCTCGGGGTTGTCGCGGCGCCGCTGCGCGCGCGGCAGGCCGAACGCCACGTTCTCCGCCACGTCGCAGAACGGGAACAGCGAGTGGTGCTGCGGCACGTAGCCGATGGCGCGCTTGTGCGCCGGCACGTCGAGGCGCCGCTCGCCGTCGAACAGCAGCTGCCCGTGCACGCGGATGGTGCCGCGCGACGGGCGCACCAGCCCCGCCAGCGCCTGGAGCGTGAGCGACTTGCCCGCGCCCGACGGCCCGAACAAGACCAGCACGCCGCGCTCGAGCGCCAGCTCCGACTCCAGCTTGAAGTGACTGCCGTTCACCCCGACCTCGACGGTGAACCGCGCCTCGACCGCCGGCGGATGAACGGCGTTCACATCTTTCACGCCGCTCATGCGATCGCCTCGCGCGGCGACAGGCGCGCGGCCAGCAGCACCACCGCCGCCGACAGTCCGGTCAGCACCACGACGTAGACCAGCGCGCGCGCGTCGTCGCCGCTCTGGTACGCGGCGAAGATCTCAAGCGGCATGGTGTTGGTGCGGCCGGGGATGTTGCCGGCGAACATCAGCGTGGCGCCGAACTCACCGACGGCGCGCGCGAACGCCAGGACCAGCCCCGCCACCACGCCGCGCCACGCCGACGGCAGCGTCACGCGAAAGAACAGCGCCGCCGGCGAGAGCCCGAGCGAGCGCCCCACCGCCTCCAGCTCGCGCGGCACCGCCTCGATCGCCGGCTGCGCGGTCTTGACCAGGATCGGCAGCGCCACCACGCACGACGCGATCACCGCCGCGCTCTGCGTGAACACCAATCGAATGCCGAGCTGCCGCTCGAGCGGTCCGCCCAGCCAGCCGTTGCGCCCGAACAGCACGATCAAGAAGAACCCCACCACCGACGGCGGCAGCACCAGCGGCAACAGCACCAGCGCGTCGACGAGGCCGGGCAGCGGCACGCGGCGGCGCGCCTGCGCCCACGCCAGCGCCACGCCGAGCGGCGCCACGATGCCGAGCGCGATCCCCGCCACCTTCAACGACAGCGCGATGGGGAACCCGTCGACGGACACCACTCGATCCTAGCAGGCCCGGCGACGGCGCAGTAGAACGATCGCGACCAGCGCGGCGGCGATCGACGCGAAGCCGGGCGACGGCGCGCGGGCGCCGAGGCGGCAGCCGCACGCGGCGGGCGGCACGTCGGTCGTGGCCAGCTCGGGGCGCGCGAAGTCATTCGGCGAATACGCGGCCATTAATGACAAGTACGTCAGCGTGGCTTCCCATAAATGAGGAATGCAAACCACGTCGGTATATTGACCCGGGCCGTTGTAAACGAATGATTCGCCGTAATGGCCCGTCGAGGTCGGCACCTGTTTGACCATCAAATCGATCCATTGATCATTCAAAGCCGCGCCGCCGGTATCGCCGACGGCGTTGTTATAAAGCGCGAGCGCCACCAATCCTTTGCCGTAATAAGAGCCGCCCATATTCGATTGATTGAAGAACGGCGAATAATTCGCGGCCACCTGCGCGGCGGCCTGCTTCATGCGCGGATCGTCGAACGGGTGGAATTGCGCCGGCCACAGCGTCCACGCCACCGGCCCGATCGCGCCCACGTCGCCCAGCGACGTAGTCCCGCCGACGTAGCCGAGCTGCGGATCGCCGAACTGTTTCTCGATCGCCGCGTCGAGCTTCTGAAGCCGCGCGGCCCAGCGGCGCGCGTCGCCGAGCCGCTCGAGGTAATGCGCGGCGCGCACCGCCGACGCCAGGCCGAGGCGCACCGGCATCGCGCCGTGCAGCGTCACCGTTTGATCGAAGCTGTCGTCCTCGTTCTCCGCGCACTGCAAACCGGTCGCGGGATCGACGCAGGTCGTCAATAGATCGGCGGCGAGCTTGATATTGGGATAGACCGAATTCAGATATTGCGTGCGCGCAGGCTCGTCGAGCCATTGCGCGTGCGAATACCAACCCCAAAGATTGAAACCGACCTCGTCTATTTCGAGCGGAATCGGGCCGCCCGGCCGCCCGTCGGCGTAGAAGTTCATGGCGAAGCTGCCGGCGAACGCGTCGCCGCCGGGCGATTGGTCGCCGTCGGATTGGCGCTGCACGCCGGCGTAGAACGCGCGGTGCGCGGTGACCCAATCGTGATAACCGGCGACGTCGAGCATGTAATCGATGAACGCGCCGTCGCGCGGCCAATCGAGATCGTACGGCGGCTGCGAGGCGATCGACGCCACGATCGCGCCGGTCTTGCGATCGCGCCCGACGGCGACGGCGAGCAGCGCGCGCCTGGCCAATCGCAATCGATCGGGATCGGTCGTGTTCGGCATTTTGGCGGGCGCCAGCCAATCCTTCCAATATTGAACGTCCGCTGCGCGAATCGCGTCGCCGCCACGCGCGCGCGCGGCTTTGAACGTCTGCGTGGCGTCATTGAATGATTTGCCCATTGCAATGAAGACGTCGACCGCGCCGCCGGCGGGCGCGAGGTTCCAGCGCAGCGCGCCGTCGGCGTGCGCCAGCACCGACGGCGATCCGGCGAGCGCGCCGCTGTTGGCGATTGGATCTTGATAGGCGTCGGTGGGCGCCCCCGCCGGCACCGGCGCGAAATCGAAGCCGCATTGAAATGAATCGGGCGCGCGATCGCCGCCCAATATCAAATACATTCCATCCGCGTCCGAGCCGCCGAGCGCGGAATTGAAGAACGCGTCGGCGTCGGCGCTCGTCTTCGCGGCGCCGAGCGCGGCCACTTTGTCGGCGGGGCGCCCGGCGATCGAGAAGTGCACCAGCGCGCCGAGCGACGCGCTCATTCCCAAGGCGTAATCGCGCGAATCGAGGTTATTGAATTGATCGGTCGGGAAATAGTCGGTCTTCTCCAAAGTCGGCGAGAAGTTCTCGAAATAGACCAGCGCCAGCGCCGTCGGCGTGAATCCCGGATCGGGTGTGACCTCGATGTGGCGCACCAGCACGTCGAGATCGGGCGCCACATCGTCGGTGTAGCGCACCGTCACGCGCAAGGTCGCGTTGTGCAGCGTGGTCACGACCTGATTGGTATCGTCGGCCGAATAGGCCTGCGTCTTGGTCCACGCCGCGCCGCGCGCCCAATCGAAACCGCCCGGATTGACGTAAACGCCGGCAAACGATCCTTGATTATCGGCGGCGCCGAAGTGCGGCTGCGCGCGCGCGTCGACCGCGTTCGACGTCTTGAAGTTGACGTGCTGGTAATAGGACGGCGACGGCCAGCGCAGCACGGTCAGCTCGCCCTCGGCGGAAAACGCCGCCGTCGTTCCGCCATTGCCAATCGCCGCATTGATGTCGGTCGCGCCGAGCAGGTGCTCGAAATACGCCACGTCATCCGCGCGCGCCGGCGCCGCCGCGAACAGCAGCGCCACGATCCCCCAATTACGCATGTTTGGATATTAGGGCGGGCCGAAGCCGAATTCGTGCAAAATCTTTTGGCCGGGCGGGGAGGCGATGAAATCGAGGAAGGCGCGGGCGCGGGCGGCGGCGTGGCCGCCGTGCGTGATGGCGGCGACCACCTCGGGGCGCGGGGCCTGATCGCCCTTCGCCTCGTCGAGGATCGCCACGTCGTCGACGTTGTGCAGGTCGGTGCGGTAGACGACGGCGGCGGCGACCTCGCCGCGCCGCGCGTAGGCGAGCACCTGGCCGACGTCGCCGGCGAGCACCAGGTGCGCTTGCACCACGTCCCATTTGCCGAGCTTTTGAAACAGGTCGCGCGCGTATTGACCGGCCGGCACCGCGCCCGGATCGCCGATGGCGATGCGCTCGCCGGCGGGCAGTTGATCGATGGTGGCGAACGTCAGCGGTTTGCCGCCTTTCGGCCCGATTAAAACCAATTGATTGGTCGCCAATACTTTGCGCGAATCGGCGTCGGCCAGGCCGCCTTTGATCAGCGCGTCGACCGGCGCGGAGGAGGCGAACAGCACCGCGTCGACCGGCGCGCCGTGCTCGACCTGGCGCTTGAGATCGCCCGACGCGCCGTAGGTGATCGCCATGTCGGGCGCGCCGAACGCCTTCGCCAGCGACGGTAAAACGCTGCGCAGGCTGGCGGCGGCGGCGAGCGTGATCGGCTCGCTCGAGGCGGTGCCCGGCGCGCTCGAATGGCAGCCTGCCGCGGCGATTAACGCGAGCGCGCTAATCCTGATGAATGATCGTGCCGACATCTTCGCCCTCGAGCGCGCGCGTGATATTGCCGGGTTTGGTGCCGTTTACGATTTGTAATTCGGTGCAAAACCGGGAGCGCGTCAAATACTCGATCACCACGCGCTCGAGGATCATATCGGGCAGATCGCGCTTCAATAGCTCGCGCGCGCCGATTCTCGGGATGTGGTGCGCCGAGGGATTCTTCTTCGGATCGTCGGTATAGAGGCCGTCTTCGTCTTTGATGAAGATGGCGCGTTTGGCGCCTAATACGTCGGCGGTGAGGAATACGCCGGCGTCGGTGCGATGGGCGGGAATGCGGCCGTTCTGCCCCGGTTTCTCCCAATAACCGAACGGCGGCATTCCGGTCATGATGGGAATGCAGCCCAATCGGAAATACAGCGGCAGCTTTTCGAAGTCGTCGTGGAGGATGAAGACGCCGCCGTGCTTGGCGAGCAGCATTTGAACCATGCGCGCGTTCTGCCGCGGCACGTAACCGCCGAGCGCGGCCAATACGCCCGTCGGCATCTCCAATTCGGAGGCGAGCGAATAGATGTGGCGCGCGCGTGTGCCGCCGCCGCAGCACAGCAGCAATTGAAAGCGATCTTTATTGGCCACCAATTCGTCGAGCACGGGAAACACGGCGGCGCGGCCGCGATCGAGGATCGATTGGCCGCCGACTTTGACCACTTTGACGTCGGGCATCATGGCGACCGGGCTGTAATCGAGCTTCGCGGCCTGGCTGGTGAGCGTGGCCCCGGCGAGCGGTCCTTCGAGGTCTTTACGCATGGGCCGGCTCCTTGTCGATCACCGTGCCCGCCTCTTCGCCGGCGAGCGCGCGCGTCAATTCGCCGCGTTTGAGGCCATTGACGATCTGGACGCGTTTGACGTGACGCGCGTGGCGCCAGGCGTCGAACAATTGGCGATCGAGCACCAGCTCCTCCGGCATATTGGCGTAGAGCGCGTCGAAGCCGATCTTGCGAATCAGCTTCGCGTCGGAATGTTTATTGGGGTCTTTGTCGAACAGCCCATCGACGTCTTTGACGTAGATGATTCGTTTCATGCCCAAAACTTCGGCGAGGATGAACAGGCCGAAGTCGGCGCCGTGCGTCGGCAGCGGGCCGCCTTCGGGCGGCGGCTCCCAGAAATGATACGGCGGGATGCTGATTACGATCGGGAGCATTCCGTTCTCGAGATAGAGCGGCAATTCCCAGAAATGCTCGCGCTGCATGACCATGGAGCGTTTCTTTGCCAGGAGCGCGTTCAATAGAACCGCGTTGGCTTCTTCCATTGCGCCGACGAGCTGCGCGACGCCGCCGGTGGGCAGGCCGAGATCGAGCGCGACCGAGATGGTGTGGCGCACGCGCGTGCCGCCGCCGACGCCGACGATCATTTTATATTTGCCGCGCGCGTCGCCCAGCTCCTCGGCGACGGGGAGGATCGCCTCTTTGCCGCGATCGAAGATCGACTGCCCGCCGATTCCGACCAGCATGACGTCGGGCATGATCTCGAACTCGCGCTCGGAGTGGGTCTTGGCGATCACGCGGCGATCGACCAGCGATTCGCGCATCAGCGGCGAATCCACGTGCGTGCGTCCGTCGCCGGTCACCAGCTTCTTGCTCATGCGAGCTCCTTGTCGGTCAGTTCGTACTCTTCGCGCAATCGGGCGACCGCGCGCACGACGTGATAGCTGACCCAGCCCGACGCGACGCCGAAGGTGACGTGCACCGTCAAGCCGGGGATCAACATGGCGTAGGCGATTTTGGGCGGATTGACCGCCAATACGATTGCAAAGATGGTGGCAAAGCGGCCGAACGCGATGACGCCGCCGAACAGGGACCAGCCGATTCCGCCGGGCATCTTGCCGTTACGCACCAATAACGGGACGCAGAGATCGCAGATCAAACCGGGGGTGACGTGTTTGAGGATCTCGAAGATGCCGTATTTGCCGTCGCCGAGGAGGAACGCGACGGTGCCCATGGTGAGGCCGGTGAGCGTGGCGCCGAAACGCGTGCGGGTGAGTAATGACGCTACGATATAAAGAGGCGTCAATATGACGAGCTTGTTGCCGGGGGCGAATGGAATGCCGGGTAATATCTTCAGCGCTTTGATGCCGAGCATGGTGAGCGATACGCCGGCGATTACGCCGACGTCGCGGACGAAGCGGCGGCCGCGGGCGTCGACGCCGTGCTCTTCGGCGTGTTTTTCGGCGCGGGCGATCTGCTTTTCGAGGCGGCGGACGATCGGGCCGACGTCGCCGCGGCCGAGGCGTTTTACCGAGGCCCAGAAGCCTTCGCCGGTTTCGCTTTGACGGCCGCCTCCGCCTCCGCCTCCGCCGCCACCGCCACCTCCTCCGCCACCACCGCCACCACCGCCTCCGCCACCACCACCACCGCCGCTTTCGCCCAATAACGCGAGCACGGCGTCCATCGACACCGCCATCATTCGCGGCACGTGCAAAGCATTCAATCCCGCGGCGACGGCGCGCGGATCGCCGGCGCGCGAGATCTGCGACGCCACGACCACCGCCAGCACGCGCGCCACCATCAATCCGCCGATTAAAACCCCGCCGACATTAATCGATATCGAATGCCCGAATAACCCGACCTGAACCCATTCATCGATATCGGGGCTTTCGCGCGTCAATGCATACGAAATCAAAATGAACGCGGCAAAACCCCAAAGCTTGAAGATCTGCCGCGCGAGGCGCCGCGCCGGGAGCTTGACGACGAACCACAACGCCGCCTGCGCGCCGAGCACGCACGCGACCTCCCACGGCCGCCTGAGCAAAAAGATCCCGACGGCGACCAGCAACAGATAGAGCACCCGCAGACGCGGATCGAGGGAGGACGAAGAAGCGGGCGGCGACTTCTCCACGAGACCGAGCTTAGCTCGCGCCCCGTCGGAAAACCACGATTACCCGCCCGCGCCGCCGCCGGGCGGATTGGCGGGCGGAGGCGTGCAATTGCCGGCTTTGTAGTGCGTGTACGTTTGATTGAAGAAGGTATCGAGCGCGGTCGAGCGCGCGTTGGTCAGGATGTAGCCGGGGTGGCCGGTCTCGGTGCCGCGATCGCGGAAGCGGTTGGCGGGCACGATGTCTTTGAACGAGCCGTCGGGGTTGACCTGCGCGATGGCGAGCTTGAGCAGCCACGGAATGTTGTGCAGGCGATCGAAGTTGGCGTTCGGATCTTTGCTCAGGTAGACGAACATTCCCGTCGAGTGGCAGGAGTAGCAGTTGCCGGCGCTGCCGGTGGTGTCCTGGTTCTGCAGGTCGTTCATGCCCGACGAGACGTATTCGGTGAGCTGCATGCAGTTGCCGAACGCGACCAGCTGTTTTTGCACCAGGTCGGTCGGCGGCGGCGGTTGCGGTAACGTGCTGCCGCGCTCGACCAGCTCTTGATTGAGCCACGCGTCGATGTTGGTCGCGGCAGCGGTGGTGAGCGCGGGGCCTTCGTGCAGACCCTTGGTGACCAGCTCGCTCTGCGCGGGCACCGCGTTGACGAAGCGCGCGTCGCCGACCAGCATCGAGTAGAACATCGTCGGGCCGGAGCCGAGGAACGTCGGGCCGGTGGTCGGCGGAGTGCCGGCGTGGCAGCTCGCGCAGACGGCGGCCAGCATCGGGCCGACGTTGGCGTCGAAGAGCTGGCGCGCGGTCGCCGACGGCGGCGGATTGTTATTAGGCCCCGGACCCGGGTTCGCCGGGTCCGGGGTTGGATTGGGATTGGGATTGCCGGGCTGGTAGCCGCCGATGCAACCGGACGCGAGCAGGAAAGCCGAGGCGATGAAGATTGCGCTGCGCATGGTCATTAGCTCCACCGGCGACGAGCCACGATGAGGATCACTCCACCGACGATCATCAGCACGGCGGCGGCTGAATGGCCGGGGCCGTGATTTGAGACGTTGCAGCTCCCGCCGGCCGAGACCGAGGCGGCGGGCAGCTGGCCGGGCGCGAGCAGCTTGTCGCGCACGCCGGCGATGCTCATCGACAAGAAATAGGAAGGCACGTGCGGCATGAAGCCGTTCGGCTGCGGCTCGGCGCGCGCGGCCAGCGGGAGGGCCAGCGCGAGCGCCACTATGATTGCGAGCCGGGCCATCGGGAGGCTGTTAAAGCAAAGACCGATCCGGGTGAATACGGAGGCTATCCGGCTGTAATTGCGCGAAATCGCGTGGGCGGACCTGGGACTCGCCTCTCCGCTCAACCGGGGCAGTCACCAGCCGCTGCGGTACCCGCGACGCGCCCGCGAATTATTTTGCGGCGCAGCAAAGACGCTGATTCAAGACGCTGATTAATGGGGAGCGAGGCGATTACTTCTTGGTGGATTTCGGCGCGCCGGACTTGGAGTCGGCGGCGCGCGCGGCGGTCTCTTTGCGCAGCCAGTCGACGTCGACCGGCTTGACCGACTTCACCGTGAGCTTGGCGCCGCCCTTGACGTCCTCCGACGTGATGACCGTGTCCTTGAGGACCACCGGGCAGCGCCCGATGCCGCCGCCGCCGTGGCCGTCGCCGGTGTGGCGCACCGACTCGGGATCCATCTTCGCCGCGTCGACGAGGTGCTTGGCGCGGCTGCGGATCTCTTTCTCCGCGGCGGGCGTCTCGCCGGTGACCGTGATCTCGACGCCCTCTTTCACGTTGGCGACTTCGAACTTCGCGCCCGGCACCGCCGTCGGGCAGTGCACCATGTTGCCGGCGCCGCCCTTGGGCGCGGCCGTCTCGGCGCGCGCCGCACCGGCGAGCGCGAACGCGAGCCCAACACCGAAAATCCAATTTCGCATTTGACGTCCCCTCTCGTCCGTATGAGTACGGAGCATTTTATGGAGCTACGCGCAGATAAGTCAAACTCGCCGCGACCGCGGATCGGCGACTGCACTCCCCACTTCGGAGGCGCGCGTCCCCGACGGCGGCGAGCGATCTCGCGCGCTTGAAGGCGGCGCGGCGATTGCTGTAGCTGCGCGCATGCGAACCGCCCTCGCCCTCGCCGCCATCGCGTTCGCGCTCGCGCTCGCGCTCGCCGGCTGCATGCCGCCGAACGATCCCGATCCGCCGGCGCAAGCCGAGGACATGGCCGGCGCCGCGCCCGGCTCGGGCAAATTTTCCGTCGACGGCGGGCAGCCGGTCACGATCCCCGACGGCGGCAAACAGCCGCTCTACGCCGCGTGCGCGACCAACGATCAATGTCAGAGCGGCATCTGCAACGCGTATCCCGCCAAGGGCGGCAGCTTCTGCGTCAACGCGTGCACGCCGACGACCCAGGCCACCGACTGCCCGCCGCCGTCGCCCGGCTGCAACCACATGGGATTCTGCAAAGTCCAGTGACGCGCGCGGCGCTCGGCGCCCTGGTCGCTGTGTCGCTCGCCGCGCCGACGCGCGCGCACGCCGATCCGCCCACGTTCTCGTCGCCGGCGGACACCGGCGGAAAATACGAGACGGTGGTGCACGCGCGCCCGCGCCGCGAAGCCGGGCAGTCGGTGGTGCTGACCGCGCGCGATCTCGAGCGGCGCGGCGTCGACAACCTGGCCGAGGCGCTGGCGCTGATTCCGGAAGTCTCGCTGCGCGAAGGCGGCCGCGGCACGGTGCAGCTCGATCTGCGCGGCGCCAAGCAGCGCTCGGTGATGATCCTGATCGACGGCGTTCCCGTCGACGAGCCGTACTTCGGCAGCTTCGACCTGGCGTCGATCCCGATCACCGACATCGTCGAGATCCGCGTGACGCTGTCGCCCGCGTCGCCGCTCGAAGGGCCGGGCGGAGACGGCGGCATCGTCGAGGTGCAGACGCTTCACGCGACGGGCGGGCGGCGCATCAACGGGCGGCTCGAGGTGTCGTCGACGCCGAGCGTGCAGGCGGCGGTCACCGGCCGCGGCGACGTCACGCGCTGGCTGTCGCTGCGCGCGTCGGGCGGCGGGCGCTACGGCGTCGAGCACTACCCGGTGGTCAACGCCGACGGCACGCCCGGCAGCTTCGACGACAAGACCGACGGCGCGCACGGCGCGCTGCGCCTCGAGCACGTGGCGCGCTGGGGCTCGGTGACCGGCGACGTCTGGGGCGAGCATCGCAGCTACTACATTCCGCCGAGCGACGTCGCCGGCACCGCGGTCCAGCACGTGCTCGCCGAGGACGCGGTGCGCGCGGTGCTCGGCGCCGAGATCCTGCCGCGCGGCTGGCGCATCGCCCTCGGCGGCTACACCGACGTGCTGTCGCGCTCGACGGATTATTTCGCCGACTACGCGCAGACGGTGAAGAACAGCCACGAGGGGCTGTGGACCAACCGCTCGGGCGGCGCGGTGCACGTCGACCGCGCGCTCGGCCGCTACGTGCAGCTCTCGTCGCGCCTCTCGTTCGACACCGAGATCGCGATCGATCGCCTGACCAGCTACACGCCGCAGCAGCCGGCGATGACGCAATCGACCAGCGCCAACTCGACGCTGGCCGAGTGGGCGGTGGGCGCGCAGCTCAAGTGGAATTGGCTGCGCATCGACGGCGCGGTCGGCGTGGCGGCGCCGATCTCCAGCCGCAACACGCCCTGGCCCGAGGCCAAGCTGACGGTGTCGTTCGCGCTCAGCCCGCTGGTTCAGCTGCGGCTCATCGGCGCGCGCAAGGGCCGCATCCCGACGCTGCGCGAGTTGAACGCGCCCAACGAGCAGGGCAACCCCGCGCTCAATCCCGAGCAGAACACCTACGCCGAGGCGGCGCTGGTCGCGCGGCCGCACCGGCTCCTGAACATCCGCGCGTCGGGATATTTTCGCTACACGCAGGGGATGATCCGCCTGACGTCGCCGGGCGGCGGGCCGGGCATGATGCCGGGCGGCGGCGGTTGCCCGGTCGCCAACGTGCCGCCGGGCACGCCGTGTCCGGTGCACTTCGCCAACCTCGACGACATCTACACGCGCGGCTTCGATCTCGGCTTCGACGTGGCGCGCGACCGCATCATCGGCGGCGGCGCGACCTACCTGTTCGCCGACGCGTACATGCCCTCGAACGATCCGCGCGTCGATCCGTCGACGCGCGTCGAGCCGATCATGAATTTTCCGCACCACCGCGTCGACGCGTGGCTGGCGTCGAACTGGCGCAATCAAGCCGGCGGCCTTTTGCGCGCGCGCTACGTCTCGAGCCGGCTCGATCAAGGCGTGCCGCTCGATGCCTACGCGGTGGTCGATCTGTCGGCGTGGTGGCGCGTGCGCCGCGAGTTCCGCGTGACCGCGCGCTGCGACAACCTGCTCGACACGCGCTTCCAGGTGCGCAGCGGCGTGGCGTCGCTCGGCCGCGTGGTCGAGCTGATCCTCGACGGCACGTGGGAGTGACGGATGTACGCGCTCCTTCCCTACGGCACGCTGGCGATGACGGTCGGGCTCGCGCTCGCGCGGCCGCGCTTGTGGGCGAACGTGCGGCTCGGCCCGGCGGCGGCGGGGCTGCTCGGCGTGACGCTGCTGGTGGCGGCGCGGATCATCGGCCGCGCCGAGCTCGTGTCGGCGAGCGCGTCGCTGTGGCGGCCGCTCACC
>DASREC010000598.1:0-8906 GCA_035652295.1 Polyangia bacterium | reverse complement strand
CGGCTGCTGCTCGCTCCTTAGCTCGGCGGTGGCGGATCGTGCTCGCATGACGGCGCTGCGTTACGCGCGCGGGCTGCGGCAATTTGCCGCCGTGCTCAAACAGTCCTCGCTCGGCAGACCTCCCTGCGGAACTGCGCGCGGCGGCAAATTGCCGCAGCCCGCACGCTCCACTCCGCTACGTGGAAGGCTCGGTGGCGTAAACCGGGCCGAATCGGCGAATGGACCGTGTTTACCATTGTGGAAGCGGAGTGCAGCGTGGCTCGAGCACGAACGCTGATCAGTGGGTCGGGCCGCCGGTGACGCCGCAGCCGCAGAGGAGGTCGCTGAGGATGCACATGGGCGGCTGCGTGGTGCCGGGGCAGGCGCAGCAGGTGGTGCCGGCGGCGCACTGCTTGAAGCAGCCGGTGCAGTTGTTGTCGTCGGGCGGCGTGCAGTTGCCGCCGCAGCAGTAGTCGCCGAGCCCGCACTTGTTGGAGCACGAGCCGCAGTGCTGCGTGTCGCTCTGCTCGTTGACGCAGCCGATGCCCGCGCAGCACGTCGCGGCGCCGCTGCAGCCCGGGCCGCCGTTGCAGACGCACGCGCCGTTCAGGCAGGTGTTGCCGTTGGTGCAGCCGTTGGTGCAGCCGCTCGACTGGCAGTTGCCGCCGACGCAGCTCTGCCCGTTCGGGCACGCGTTGCCGCAGAAGCGGCAGTTCTTCGGATCGTTCGACAGGTCGGCGCAGCCGCCGCCGCCGCCCATCGCGTTGGCCGGGCAGCACGTCTCGTTGCCGACGCACGCGCGGCCGCCGGCGCACGAGCAGCCGGTCATGGTGCACAGCTCGCCGGTCTTGCACGCGTGGCCGCACGAGCCGCAGTTCGAGCGATCCATCGTCGGGTCGACGCACGCCGTGCCGCAGCAGATCTGTCCCGTCGCGCAGGCGGTGGTGCCGCCGCACAGGCACTTGCCGCCGACGCAGCTCTCGCCGGTGCCGCAGGCGTGGCCGCACGCGCCGCAGTTCTGGTTGCTGGTGTTGGTGTTGGCGCAGCCGCTCGAGCAGCACTGATCGCCCATCTGGCAGTGCACGCCGTGACACGCGCACTCGCCGTTCGAGCACGTGAGCGGCGTCTGGCACGCGTTGAGGCACGCGCCGCAGTTGGCGTCGCTCTCCGGCGTGCAGACGTTGTTGCAGCACAGGTCGGCGCACGACACGCCGCCGCACAAACACGCCACCGGCGAGCACGAGCCCGAGCAGCAGTGCTGACCGACGCCGCACGCCGCGCCGGCGCCGCAGTGGCAGGTGCCGCCCGAGCACGTCTCGCCCGCGCCGCACTTGTTGCCGCACATGCCGCAGTTGTTCTTGTTGGTCTGCAGATCGAAGCAGCCGGTGGCGGGGCAGCAGGTCGCGGGCGCGGTGCACGCCGAGCCGCCGGCGCACTCGCACGCGCCGCCGATGCACTGCTCGCCGACGTGGCAGATCATGTCGCAGCCGCCGCAGTCGAGCGACTCGACGAGCGGATCGATGCAGTCCGAGCCGCAGCACAGCTCGTTGGTGCGGCAGCGCGCGCCGCCGCAGCGCTTGTCGGGGATGGCGACCTTGACGCCGGCGCCGTTTCCGAACGCGGCGGCGAGCGCGCCGGTCTCGCCGATGGTGAGATCGGGCGAGTGGGCGCTGGCGATCAGCACCAGCGGCGGCGCCGGCTCGTCGGTGGGCGGCAGGAGCGTGAAGGTCCACGCCGGCGTGAACACGTAGCCGAGCGTGGCGTCGTGCGTGATCAGCACCTCGCGCTTGCCCGAGCCGTCGACGTCGCGCACCTCGTAGCCGACGCCGGTGGCCACCGAGCGGTACGGCTGATCGGCGAAGAACTCGCGCGGATCTTTCGGGTCGACGCCGATCACCGTCTCGACGCGCACCACGTCCTTGGGCGAGATGTTGCCCAATTCGTAGTTGAGCGCGATCTGCGCGCGGCCGGAGCAGCTACCGCATAAAACCGAGAGAACAAGCCAATACGAGCGTTTTAACATATTCCACCTACTGCACCTTGGGCAGCACCGCGAACGCGCCGCCGACCGGCGGCTGCTGCGACGCCACCACGCCGGCGGTCACCGCGCCGGCGACGATCACCACGCCGACCGCGGTCCACAACCACCAGCGCTTGTAGATCGGGACCTTCTTCTCCGTCGGCACCTCGACGCGGATGACCTTGACGAGCGAGATCTGCTCGGCGTTCACCGTCAGCTCGCCGCCGGGCGAGGCCACCACGTCGCCGCGCCAGGTGGCGTAGCCCTCGTGCGCGATCTCGAGCTTGTGGCCGCCGGGGTTGAGCTCGAGCGTCTCGGCCAGCGGCGACGTGCCCACCGGCTGTCCGTCGACGGTGACGAGCGAGCCGGCGACGCTGCACTTGACGGTGACGTGGCCGACCAGCAGCGCCAGCGCCTGCACGCGCTCGGTGACCCACGGCCGATCGGGCGACGAGGTAACCGCGTTCAAGAAGCGGCGGTAGGCCGCGGCTGCGCGCGCGTGATCGCCGATGCCGTCGTACGACTTGCCCATGTTGTAAAGCAGCTCGGCGCGGTTCGACAGGCGATAGGCCTCCTCGAACTCGCGCGCGGCGTCGGGATAGCGGCCGCGCTCGTAGTAGAGCTGCCCGGTGGCGAAGTGCGCCTTGGCCAGCTCGACGTCGGTGCCGGTCGGGTCGGCGGCGGGCGGCGGCGGATCGGCGAGCGCGAGCGCGGGAGCCAGGAGCAAAGCCAGGCCAAGAAGGCGCATGGCTCCATCATATCACCCATACCGCGGACTACTGATCGAACGGATCGAGCGTCTCGTCCTCTTTTTGCTGTTTGCGCAAAGCCTGCACTTCGCGGACGTAGCGCACCAGGTTGCCGACGTAGGCGTCGAACGGCGGGCAGCGCACGTTCCACGGATCGCCGTCGAGCAGCTCGAGCGTGTGGCGGCAGTTGTAGAGCGCGAGGTGGTTGAACGCCTCGAGGAACGCCAGCGGCGCGCGCGCCAGGCGCTCGAGACCCGGCGCGCGGAGCAGCGCGCGCGCGAGGCCGGTCGGGATCACGCCGCGCGGCGGTTTTCGCTCGGCGCGCTGCGCGACCAACTCGTAGACCGTGCGCGCGGAGAACGGGCACGGATCGGTCAGGTGAAACGTGCCGCCCGCCGCGCGCGGGTCGCGCGCCAGCGCCGCCGCCGCGTCGACGACGTAGTCGATCGGCACCAGGTTGAGCGGCGACGCCCCGCGCCCCGGCAGCGGCAGATGCACGTCGAGCGGCGACGAGACGATCAGCACCAGCAGGTAGTAGGGGCCGTCGAACTTGTCGATCTCGCCGCTCACCGAGTCGCCGACGATGATCCCCGGGCGCAAGATCGTGATCGGGATCCGCCGCGCGGCGTCGCGCACCATGCGCTCGGCGCGGAACTTCGTTTCTTCGTAGATGTTGCGGAAGCGCTGCCCGCTGTCGAGCTCCTCCTCGAGGATCACGCCCGAGCGCGAGCCCGACACCTGCGCCGTCGACCAGTGGATGAGGCGGCGCAGCTTCGTGCAGTCGCCGGCCAACTCGAGGATGGTGCGCGTGCCGTCGACGTTCACCTGCTCGACCAGCTCGCGCTTGGCGCCGAGGTAGTAGACCGCGGCGGTGTGGTGGATGGCGGTCAGCTCGGCGCCGAGCGCCTTGTACTCGCCGCCGCCGAGCCCGAGGTCCATGGCGCAGACGTCGCCCTCGAGCACGGTGACGCGCTCCTGGTGCGATTTCGGCAGCGTCGAGAGGAACTCGTCGGCGGCGACGCGGAACTTGTCGCGCACCAGCAGGTACAGGGTCTCGCGCGCGTCGGAGTCGAGCAGCTTGCGCACGAGCCGGCGCGCGGTGAACGCGGGAAAGCCGGTGACCAGCGAGACGTCCCCCGTGGCTCTCTCCCTCGATGCGGGCGTGCTCATGATCGGATCTTCTCCCAGAGCGCGTCGACCTGCCGGCGCGTGTCGTCGAGCGGGCCGTTGTTGTCGATGATCCACGTCGCGGCGGCCAGCTTGTCCGCGAGCGGCGCCTGCGCGCGCAGCCGCGCGTCCACCTCGTCGGGCGCGAGGCCGTCGCGCGCCGCCAGCCGCTCGCGCTGCCGCGCCTCGTCGAGCGCCACCACGATCAGCCCGTCGAGCCCGAGGTGGATCTGGTTTTCCACCAGCAGCGCCGCCTCGTAGATCGCCAGCTTCGCGCCGGCCGCGCGCAGCTTGCCGAGCTCGCCCGCGGTCAGAACGCCGATGCGCGGGTGCAGGATCGCGTTCAGCGCGCGCCGCTTGTCGGGATCGGCGAACACCAGCGCCGCGACTTTTTTGCGATCGAGCCCGCCCGATGCGTCGATCACGTCGCGGCCGAACGCGCGCGCGATCTCGTCGAGCGCCGGCTGACCGGGCGCCACCACCGCGCGCGCGAGCTGATCGGCGTCGACGATCGGCGCGCCATGATCGGCGAGCAGCCGCGCGACCGTCGACTTGCCGCTGGCGATTCCGCCGGTGAGCCCGATGACGCGCACGGCCCGGGAGTATACGCGCTCACCGCGGATCGCGTACCATGCGCCGGCATGCGCGTCGTCGAGGCGGAGTTTTTACGGTCGGCGACCGATCCGGCGATCGGCACCGGTTGGCCGGACGAGGGGCCGCCCGAGATCGCGTTCTGCGGCCGCTCGAACGTCGGTAAGTCGACGCTGCTCGGCGCGCTCACCGGGCGGCGGGGCCTGGTGCGCGTCAGCTCGACGCCGGGGCGCACGCGGCTGATCAACTTCTTTCGCTTGATCGTCGGCGAGGAGAAGCGCGAGCTGCGGTTCGTCGATCTGCCCGGCTTCGGCTACGCCAAGGTGGCCAAGAGCGAGCGCGCGGGCTGGCGCGCGTTCGTCGAGCGCTACCTCGGCCACCGCCGGTCGCTGAAGGTGTGCGTGCTGTTGGTCGACGCGCGGCGCGGCGCGGAGCTCGACGAGACGGAGCTCGCGCGCTGGCTCGCCGAGCTCGGCGTGCACGTGCTGCCCGTCGTCACCAAGGCGGACAAGCTGGCCAAGCACGAGCGGCGCCCGGCCGCCGAGCGGGTGAAGAAGCAGCTCGGCGTCCAGCCGGTGATGGTCAGCGCCACCGACGGCACCGGCGTCGACGAGGTGTGGCGTCGCGTCGCCGTTGCCCTCGGCTGGCCGTCCGTTTAAGATGCGCGCGTTCTCATGAGCGAGCGCGCGGAGGGGAGCCAGCGGGTGGTGATCGCGGCGCTGGCGATCAACCTCCTGATCGCGGCGTTCAAGTTCCTCGCGGCCGCGCTGTCGCGCTCGAGCGCCATGCTGGCTGAGGCCTGCCACTCGCTGGCCGACACCACCAACCAGATCTTCCTGCTCATCGGCATGCGCCGCTCGGCGCGCGCGCCGGACGAGGCGCACCCGTTCGGCTACGGGCCGGAGACGTACTTCTGGGCGTTCATGGTGGCGCTCAGCATCTTCGCGCTCGGCGGCGGCTTCAGCGTGCACGAGGGGATCGAAAAGATTTTGCATCGCCACGCGGGCGAGCAGCTCGGCGACGTGCGCTGGGCCTACGTCATCCTCGGCGTGTCGTTCCTCCTCGAGAGCTGGTCGCTCACCGTCGCCATGCGCGAGTTCCGCCACATTCGCGCCGGGCGCGGCATCCGCCGCACGCTCGCCGACGCGCGCGACCCGACGGTGCTGACCATCCTGTTCGAAGATCTCGCCGCGCTGTTCGGCCTCGCGGTCGCGTTCGCCGGCATCCTGCTCACCAAGATCACCGGCGACGTGGTGTGGGACGGCGCGGCCTCGATCCTCGTCGGGCTGGCGCTCGGCGCGGTGGCGTTCCTGCTGGCGCGCGACTCCAAGAGCCTGCTCATCGGCAAGAGCGTCACGCCGGCCGAGGCGGAGAAGATCCGCGCCATCGTGCTGGCGCACCCCGACGTCTGCGAGATCATCCACCAGCGCACCATGCACTTCGGCCCCGAGGACGTGATGCTGGCGATCAAGGTGCGCTTCCTCGGCAACCTCGACACGCGCACGCTCGAGCGGCGCATCAACGAGATCGAGGCCGAGCTGCGCAAGAGCATGCCGCGCCTGCGCCGCATCTACGTCGAGCCGGGCTTCGACGAGCGGCGCGGCGAGAACCGGACGGCGAGCTGATGGCGACGCGGCTGCAGCAGCGACGCTTCGAGATCGCGCCGATGACGGCCGACGATCTCGACGACATCATGGACATCGAGCGCACGTCGTTCCGCGCGCCGTGGTCGCGCCAGGTGTTCGTCGAGGAGCTGGATCGCGACTGGGCGCACGTCGACGTCCTGCGCTCGCGCGAGCCGCGCTCGCCGGTGCAGGCGTTCGTCAACTACTGGCTGGTGCGCGACGAGGTGCACGTGCTCAACGTGGCCACGCACCCGACGGCGCGGCGCCAGGGCCACGCGGCGCGGCTGATCGAGCACGTGATCGCGTTCGCGCACCGCGAGCGCTGCCGCTACGTGACGCTGGAGGTGCGCCGCTCGAACCAGCCGGCCATCCGCCTGTACCGCAAGTACGGCTTCCGTCCCGTCGGCATCCGCCCGAACTATTACGTCGAGGACAACGAGGACGCGATCGTCATGCTGCTCGAATTGACGCAAAAGTGAACGCGTTCACTTCTACATGCCGCCGTTCATCGAGCCGTGGCTCGGCATCATGATGAAGCCCTGCGGCGTCTCGTCGACGCGCGTGCCGAAGTAGACGGCGACCGAGATGCTGGCGATGGCCAGCGCGCCGCCGACCGCCGCCCAGACGTACCAGCGCTTGAACCACGGCACCGGCTGGTTCTCGCGCACCAGCGTGGCGCGCACCTCGACGGTGGCCTCGGGCAGGACGTCGATGCGCGCCTGGAACGGCACGAAACCGCCCTTTTGAACGCGTAAACGATAGGTGGCCGGCGCGCGCACCGAGAGCGGCTCCTCGATCGGCGTCACGCCCTTGGGCTCGCCGTTCAGCTCCACCTTGGCGCCGGCGACGTCGGTGACGACCTTGATCGCGCCGAAGCGGCGGAACGCCTCGGGCGGGTAGAGCTGCCTGAGCCAGCCGAGCACCTCGTCGTCGGAGGGCTCGCTGTCGGGCGGCAGCGACTCGGCCAGGCGCGCGCCGGTCTCCATGCGCTTGCAGTCGACGCGCTGGAGCGCGAGGATCACGTCGCCGAGCTGGCTCACGCCGACCAGCAGCACCTCGTCGGCGCCGAGGCGATCGCCGATGCCGGAGATGCAGCCGGCCTCGCCGAGGCAGCGCGCCACCTCGGCGTCGATCTTCGGCCCGCCGCGGCGGCGCGCCTCCTGCGGATCGATGACCTCGAACGCGGCGTTGGCCTTGAGCAGGCGCGCCAGCCGATCGCCGACGCCGGCGGCGCCCTTGGCGCCCGAGCGGTACTCGAGCACGGCGACGATCTTCTTCGGCTTGGCGGTCTGCGCGCGCGCCGTCGACGACGCGGCCGCGAGCATCGCGAGCGCGAGCGCGCACCACGATCGCGCGCGCGCCAACTACGGTCCTCCGAAGACGGCGGCGATGCCGGCCACGCGATCGCCCGACTGCAGCATCTGGCACTGCACCGTCGTCGGCGGGAAGAAGCCGTCGTCGCAGTGGGTCTCGCAGGTGCCGTTCTTGAGCTGCGAGCGCAGCTCGTACGCGGCCGCGCCCGAGCGCAGATCGACGTCGTAGCGCCCGTACTCGACCACGTCGAAGGTGATCTTGCAGCCGCCGAAGCCGAGGTCGCCGCCGGTGACGAGGAAGTGCGTGCGCGAGCCGAAGACGGCGCGGTTGCCGTCGGGCGTGAGCGCGAGCTCGTAGCCGGCGAGCGAATGCGGCAGGAGGCGGATGACCTGGTTGAAGTTCGGGCCGGGGTTGCCGTCGGGCTGCTCGAACACGCTGGTGGAGACCGCGACCGTCGACGGCGGGCCCGAGCCGCCGGCGAGCGGAAAGCGCGCGATGTCGAAGCTGCCCGCGCCGAACACCGGATCCTGCCCGCCGCTCACCGCCAGCACCTGCCCGTTCGACACCGCGATGGTCGCCGGGCACGTGACCGGGAACAGCGTCATCGGCTCGACCGCGCCGTTGCCGGCGATCGCGTCGATGACCGCCACCTTGTTCGCCGACGGCAGCGCGACGATCACGTTGCCGCTCGTCGGGTCGACCGCCAGATCGGCGCCGAACGACGGAAGCGTCCAGGTAGTTTGCACCTGCCCGTCGAGCCCGACGGTGAGCACGGTGTTGGCCGCGGGCGGGCTGACGTCGCACGGGTCGAGCACGTCGGTGCCGCCGGTGAGCACGTACAGCTTCTGCCCGTCGGGCGCGAAGGCGGCGGCGCGCGGCAGTTGTGCGCGCAGCGTGCCCATGCCGGCGACCGCGACGTTGGCGGGCGCGTCGCCGAGACCGGCCACGTCGGTGATGATGGCCACCGCGCCGTCCGCGCCGCGCGCGCCGAGCGCCGCCACCGCGACATCGCGCGCCGAGGTGGCCACGCGCGTCGGCTGAAACGGCAGCGCCACGTCGCCGACCATCACCGCGCGCCCGGTGTCGAACACGCTCAGCCCGTTCGGCCGCCCGGCGATGAAGAAGCGCCCGTCGGAGGTGACCGAGCCGGCGGCGACGTCGTTGGGGATCGCCACCGGCTTCTGCAGCGACGCCGCCGGCGGGTGGACGAGATCGATGTTGCCGTCGAGGATCTCGGTCGCGCTCAGCACCTTCGAGCCGCCCGGCTCGATCGGCAGCGTGGCGCCGACGAAGATGAGCGGCTTGCGCACCTCGGCCGTGTACGTCAGCTGCTGGCCGTTCTGGATGCTGACGTCGCGCACGCGCGCCATCTCCAGCAGCTCCGAGCCGTTCAGCACCGTCACCACCAGGTCGCGCGGCATCGCGGTCGCCGTCAGCGGACCGATGGCCAGCGTCCCCGGC
>DASREC010000597.1:0-23284 GCA_035652295.1 Polyangia bacterium | reverse complement strand
GCGGAGTTTCGCGGCGCAGCGACGGTGTCGCACGCGCGCGCTGCATGGAATCGGTACAGCCGTTCGTGCGCGTTACAACGGGCCGCGCGGGAAACGATCGTTTCCCGCGGGGAAAGGTCGCGGCGGTTAAGATCGCAAAGGGATGGTCGGCGCGACGCTCGATGGTCGGTACCGGGTCTTGCGCAAGCTGGGCGAAGGCGGCATGGGCGAGGTGTACCTCGTCGAGCACGTGGCGCTCGGCCGGCAGGAGGCGCTCAAGATCCTGCACGCCGCCTACGCCTCGGCGCCGACGTTCGTGTCGCGCTTTCGCCGCGAGGCGCGCGCCACCAACCGCGTGCAGCATCCGAGCATCGTCAGCGTGCACGACTTCGGGCGGCTGCCCGACGGGCGCTTCTACCTTTCTATGGAGTATGCCGACGGGGAGTCGCTGCACCGGCTGCTGGCGCGCACCGGGCCGCTCGCGCTCCCGCGCGCGCTGCACGTGCTGCATCAACTGGCGGTCGCCGTCGAGCACGCGCACGGGCACGGCGTCATCCACCGCGATCTCAAGCCGGACAACCTGGTGCTCGTCGAGCATCGCGGGCGCGCCGACGTGCTCAAGGTGCTCGACTTCGGCATGGCCAAGATCATCGCGCCCGATCACCAGGAGACGCTGCAGACGCGCCGGGGCGAGGTGTTCGGGACGCCGCAGTACATGGCGCCCGAGCAGCTCAACGGCGACATGACCGATCCGCGCATCGATCTCTATGCGCTCGGGTGCATCGCGTTCGAGCTGGTGGTGGGCGCGCCGCCGTTCACCGGGCGCAACCTCGAGCTGATGGACGCGCACCTGCGCCGCGCGCCCGACGCGCCGAGCGCGCGCAAGCCGGATGCGCGGCTGCCGCGCGAGCTCGACGACGTCGTGCTGCGCTGCCTGGAGAAGGACGCGGATCGGCGGTTTCAGTCGGCGCGCGAGGTGGCGGCGGCGCTCGAGCGCGTGCCGGGATTCGGGACGCACGCGGCGAGCGTGGCGCGGCGGCGGCTCGACAGCGCGCGCGCGGCCACCTTGCGGCTCGCCACCATCGCGCCGCCGCCGTCGGGGTTCGACGAGGCGACCGCCACCTCGCAGCCGCAGTGGGTGCAGGCGCCGCTCACCGTCGACGGGGGCGCGCTGACGCTGCTCGAGCCGGGCGAGCCGGCGATGCTGCTCCGGCTCACCGTGCGCGAGCTGGTCGAGGCGCTGCTCGACGCGGGCGTGCGCGATCTGCAGCTCGCGGTCGGGCTCGGCTCGCTCAAGGAGATGGAGGACGATCTGTTGCGCGTCGACTCGGAGATCGCGGCGCTCGAGGCGCACTCCGACGAGCTCGAGCGATCGGCGCGCGCGCGCGAGGACTCGCTCCGGTTCGCGCTCGGCGAGCTGGCGTTCGAGCGGCAGCAGGCGCAGGCGCGCGGCGAGCGCATTCCGCCGCAGCTCGGGCAGCAGTTGCGCGATCTCGAGCAGCGCATCGCGCGCAACTCACGCGAGCGCACGCAGCAGCTCGAGGCGCTGACCGATCGATCAATCGAGCGCGTGGCGGCGCGCGCCGGCGTCGAGGAGCGGCTGGACGCGACGTGCGCGCGGCTGGCGTCGCTCGCCGCCGGGCACCTGCCGCTCGAGCGCGCGCCGCTCGCGATCGCGACGCTGGCCGCGCGGCTCGAGCGGCTGCAGCACGTGGTGGCGCGCGGCGCCGAGAACGCCGGATGAGCGGGCGCGATCCATTTCTCGGACAGATCGTCGGCGGGCGCTATCGCGTGACGCGGCTGATCGGGCGCGGCGGCATGGGCGCGATCTACGAGGTCGCGCACCTCAAGCTCGGCCGCGCGTTCGCGCTCAAGAAGCTGGTCGCCGCGCTCGCCGGCGACGCGGAGGCGCTGGCGCGCTTTCAACGCGAGGCCGACGTGATCGCGCGCATGCGCCATCCCAACATCGTCGAGGTCACCGATTGGGAGACCGCCGACGACGGCTCGCCGTGCATCATCATGGAGCTCTTGCGCGGCGAGGCGCTCGGCGATCGGCTCGAGCGCGGCGGACCGTTCGCGTGGGCCGACGTCGCGCGGCTGGCCGATCCGGTGCTGTCGGCGCTGGCGGTGGCGCACCGCGCGGGCGTGGTGCACCGCGATCTCAAGCCGCACAACATCTTCATCACCGTCGACGACGCGGGCGAGGAGCACGTCAAGCTGCTCGACTTCGGCGTCTCGAAGATCCGCCACGCCAAGACGCGGCTCACCGCCGACGATCGGCTGGTGGGCACGCCGGCGTACATGGCGCCGGAGCAGGCCGACGGGCGCGTCGACGACATCGGGCCGCAGACGGACGTTTGGGCGATGGGCGCGATCCTGTTCGAGATGGCGACCGGGCGCGACGCGTTCACCGGGCCGAGCACGCCGTCGCTGCTGTACCAGATCTGCCACGGCGAGCCGGCGTCGTTGCGCGAGGCGCGGCCGGATGCGCCGCGCGCGTTCGTCGAGGTGGTGGGCGCGGCGCTGTCGCGCGATCCGAAGCGGCGCATCGTCGACATCGACGTGCTGCGGGCGCGGCTGCGGCTGGCGCTGGTCGAGGTGGGGGTGGCGCCACCGACGGTGAGCCGCTCGCTGCCGATTCCCGACGACGCGGAGGAGCGGCCGACGCGGCCGATGACGACGCTCTCGGCGGCGACGGGGCAGCGCACGGTTCCGCCGGCGGGGACGCGGTCGCGGTCGCGCGCGCTGGCGCTCGCGGGCGGGCTGGCGGCGTGCGGCGCGCTGGCGCTCGGCGGCTGGCTCGCGCTCTCGCATCGAGCGGCGGCGACGAACGCGGCGGCGGTGAACGCGCGAGCGACGAACGCGGCGACGATGAATGCTCCAGCGGCGAGCGCGCCGGCGATGAACGCGCCAACGATGAATGCACCGGCGGCGAGCGCGCCAACGATGAACGCGCCGACGACGAGCGCGCCGACGACGAGCGCGCCGACGACGAGCGCGCCAACGATGAATGCACCGGCGACGCGTGCGCCGTCGATGAACGCGCCGGCGACGCGCGCACCGACGATGTACGCGCCCGTGACGAATGCGCAGGCGACGCGCGCGACGACGATGAACGCACCAGCGACGAGCGCGCCGGCGATGAATGCACCAGCCGCGAGCGCACCGCCGACGATTAATGCGCAGGCGACGCACGCGCCGACGATTAATGCGCAGGCGACGCGCGCGACGACGATGAGTGCACCAGCAACGAGCGCGCCGACGATGAATGCACCATCGACGCGCGCGCCGACGATTGATGCACCAGCGACGAGCGCACCGACGATGAATGCACCATCGACGAACGCGCCGTCGATGAATGCACCTGCGGCGAGCGCGCCAAGGATGAATCAGCCGGCGGCGAAGCGGGGGACGATCGCGATTGCGCTCGAACGGTCGCCGCGCGGGGCGCGGGTTACGATCGATGGGGCGGAGGCGCATGGGGACGTGGTGGTGCTGCCCGATGATGGGCGCGAGCATCGGCTGCGGGTGAGCGCGCCGGGGTATGCGGCCGACGAGCGGATGCTGGACGCGAGCGCTCCGCGTGCGCTCGCGATCGCGCTCGAACGGCTCACGCCCGCGCGGCGCCCCGTCGCGCGACCGAAGGCGGCGACCGCGGCCAGACCCACCCCCGCGCCCGCGGTGACGCCGAGCGCGACGCGAGCGGCACCGCCGCCGCCGGCGCCGTCGCCGCCGGCGCGCAAGGACGCGGCGAGGCCGCTCGACCCGTGATGCGCGCGGCCGCTGTCGCGCTCGCGCTCGCCGCCGCGGCTCCGTGCGCGCGCGCCGTCGAGCCTGCGCCCGCGCCGACGGAAGACCCGCTCCGCACGCGCGCCCGCGCGCTCAAGGACGAAGGCACGCGCGCGCTCGATCGCGGCGACGCGGCGCTGGCGCTCGAGAAGTTTCGCGACGCGTACCACACCTATCCGTCGCCGAACCTGCGCTTCAACCTGGCGCTGGCGATGGCGCGCCTCGGCCGCGACGCCGACGCGCTGGCCGAGTTCGAGGGCTTTCTCGACACCGCCATGGGCGCGCCCGAGGACGCGCGGGCCTACGCGCGCGCGCAAGCCGCGGCGCTGCGCGGGCGCCTCGGCTGCCTCGCCGTGCGCGCGGCCGGCGCCGGCGTCGAGATCTCCGTCGACGGGCGGCGCGCGGGCGTGACGCCGCTTCAGCGCTCGATCTGCGTCGCGCCGGGCGCGCACGACGTCACGGCGCGCAAGCCGGGGCTGGCACCGTTCTCGTCGCGCGTCACGATCGCGGCGGGCGCGGAGCTGGCGCTCGACGTGGCGCTCGCGCCGGCGCCGGGCGCGCCGCGGTCGCGGCACCTCGCGCCGATCGTCGTCGGCGTCGCGGCGGCGGCGGCGCTGGCGGCGGGCATCGGGCTGCGCGTCTCGGCGCAGCTCGACTACGACGCGCTGGCGAGCGGCGCCGGCCGCTGCGCGCCGAACTGCGCGCCCGACTCGTGGCAGGGCATCCGCCAGCGCGAGTACGCGGGCGACGCGCTGCTCGCCGTCGGCGCCACGGCGGCGGCGGCCGACGTGGTGCTGTGGATCCTCGACGCGCGCGCCGGCCGCGCCGCGCCGCGCGCCGCGCTCGTGCCGACGGGAAATGGAGTGGCGCTGTGCGGGCGTTTCTGATCGCGGGCGCGCTCGCCGCGGGCGGCTGCCTCGACTACGACGCGCTCTCGCGCGGCGCGATCGATCTCGCCGGCGCGGAGCTGAGCGCGGCGGGCGATCTCGCGAGCGGCGATCTCTCGACGAGCGGCGATCTCGCGGGCGCGGATTTCGCCGGCGCCGATTTCGCCGGCGTCGATCTCGCGAGCGCCGATCTCGCGAGCCGCGATCTCGCCGCGCCGCCCGATCTCGCCAGCACCGATCTCGCGCTCGGCCCGGTGTGCGGCGCCGCGCCCGCCACCTGCGCGCTCGCCGGCCTCGCCTTCTGCGAAGACTTCGAGAGCGCCACCGGCCTCGCCGGAAAATGGCAGAGCCCGCAGATCATCGTCAACAACACCGGGACGCTCGGCATCGAGAGCGGCACGAGCTGCCGCGGCGGCGACGCGCTGCACGTCACCACGCAGGGCGGCGGCAACGTCGCCTCGATCCTGTCGCTGCCGTTCTCGACGAGCGGCTCGGTGTTCGCGCGCGCCTACGTCTTCGTCACCGCGGCGTCGGAGAGCGAGCTGTTCTCGGTGTGGACCAGCGGCAACGACCGCGTCGGGTTCGGCGTACACGGCGGGCAGTGGACCTCGCTGTGGGACGGCGCGGCCGTGGCGTCGACGGCGAGCCCGGCGTTCGCCACCGGCGCGTGGAAGTGCGTCGAGCTCGAGACGCAGCCGGGCGCGAGCGGCCAGGTGAACGTGTGGATCGACGATCTGCCGGTGGCGGCGCTCGGCTTCTCGCACGCGAACATCACGCAGCCGAATCGCATCCAGCTCGGGCTCACGCCGAGCACGACGCAAGGCGCGGGCGACGTGCGCTTCGACGAGCTGGCGGTCGACACCGCCTACGTACCGTGCAGCCGCTGACGCGTCACTGACACGCGGGGCAGCCGCGCGGGCAGGTCGGCTGCGCCGCCGTCGGCGTGAAGCACGTCGGCGGGCCGGTCGGGCCGGGGCCGTTCACCAGGCAGCAGAGCTGGCCGTCGTTGCAGCAGGTCGAGCCGCAGCAGAAACCGGTCAAGCACGCGTTGCCGCCGGGACACGGCGGCTGGCCGCACGCGCCGTTGCCGCAGAACGGATTCGGCCCGGGACACGCGTGGCCGCAGCCGTTGCAGTTGAAGGGATCGTTTTGCGGATTGACGCACGCGCCGCCGCAGCACGTGAAGAACGGCCCGCACGTCATCGGGCAATTTCCGCCGGCGAGATCGCTCGACGCGCCGGCGAAGTCGACGCCCGAGAAATCGACGCCGGCGAAATCGACGCCGGCGAAATCGGCGCCGGCCAGATCGCCCGACGCCAGGTCGGCGCCGCCGCCGGGCGCGAGGCCGTTGTCGGTGCAGCCGAGCAACAGGAGCGACGCGATCACCACGCTGCGCATGCTCACCTCCGCGGTTGCGCGTCTCGTCGACAGCACGGCGTGCGCCACAATTTCGCCGCCGCCGCCGCCGACTTCGCGCGCGCATCCCTCAGATAGGCGCGGGCGCCGCGACACGAATGTCGGTGCCGCGCCGCGTGCTCCCGGTCGCGCGTCAACACGACGCGCCGGAGCACGTGCGATCGCCGGCGCACTGGCGGCACCCGTTGACCTTGCAGTTGTTGGGACACGGCGCGCCGACGGCTGCCTCGACGGTGCAGCTGTTGTTGTTCTTGCAGTAGTAGCCGCTGGCGCAGTCGGCGTCCGTCGAGCACATGCCGTTGTTGCAGTTCGTCCCCGGGCACACGTGGTTGCCGGAGCACTGCCGGCAGGTGTTGCCGCCGCCGAAGCACGCGGCCGCCGAGCACGCGCCGTTGTTCGCCACCTGCGCGGCGCAGCTCGACGTGGACGCGCAGTAATCGCCGCTCACGCACATGAAGTCGCTGCTGCACGTCGCCTGGCAGGTGGTGTTCACGCCGTCGCACAGGATGTTGTTCGCGCACGCGGTGCGGCCGGCGGTGCCGAGCGGCGAGGTCTTGCACGTGCCCATGCTGCCGGCGAGGTTGCAGCGCTGGCAGGCGCCGCTGCACGCGAGGTCGCAGCACACGCCGTCGGTGCAGTTGCCCGAGAGACACGGGGACGAGCCGGGGCACGTCGCGCCGTTGGCCAGGCGGCAGTTGCCGGCGCCGTCGCACGTCTGGCCGGCGGCGCTGCAGCCGTTGCCGGGGCCGAGCGGCGAAATGCCGCAGCTGCCGGGCGTCGCGCCGTTGCACGTGTTGCAGGTGGCGCACGTCGCGACCGAGCAGCAGACGCCGTCGGCGCAGTGGCCGCTCGCGCACGCGCCGTTGTTGGTGCCGCACGCGGTGCCGAGCGCCTGCTTGCAGTTGCCGCCGCCGTCGCACGATTGGCCGGCGCCGGTGCAGCCGTCGCCCGGTCCGAGCGGCGCGTTGGTGCACATGCCGGGCATGGTGCCGTTGCACGTCTTGCAGGTGCCGCACGACGCGGCCGAGCAGCAGACGCCGTCGGCGCAGTGGCCCGAGGTGCAGTTGCCGTCGATGGTGCACGGCGTGCCGTTGGCGCCGGTGGTGCACACGCCGGCGCTGCACGCCTGGCCGGCGGGACACGGCGGGCTCCCGCCGCAGCGGCAGCCGCCGGCCACGCACAGGTTGGCGTTGGCCGAGGTGCACGCGGTGGTGCAGCTTCCGCAGAAGGCGAAGTCGGTCTGCGTGTTCTTGCAGCCGCCGGCGCCGCAGCAGACGGGCAGCATCGGCGCGGTGACGCCGCACTCGTCGACGCCGTCGGGCGTGGCCGGGTTGCAGTCGTCGTCGGCGCCGTTGCACACGTCCTTGGCGCCGGGGTGCACGTCGAGGTTGGTGTCGTCGCAGTCGCCGCAGCCGAGCACGCCGGGCGCGGTCGGCGTGGCGCACGGCCCGCACGCGAGGTAGCCGTCGCCGTCGTGATCGCGCTCGTCGCCGGTCATCGCGCCGGGCGCGGGCGGCATCGCGCCGCCGGCGAGCGTGCCGTCGCAGTCGTCGTCGAGCCCGTTGCACAGCTCGGCGTGCGGGCACACCGCGGTCGCCGAGCACACGTACCATTTCTGATTCGCCGGCGCGCGCCCGAAGGCGACGAAGCAGTTGTTGCTCGCGCTGTCGCACGCGGTGATCGTGCCCGCCTTGCACTGCCCGACGGCGACGCCGCACGGCATTCCCTTGATGGCGAGATTTTTTCCGTCGGGCGCGTCGTTCCGCCCGTCGCAGTCGTCGTCTTTCGGAGCGAGCGCGTCGCACGACTGCGGCTTGGGCTGGCCGGCGCCGAAGCAGCGCGGCGGATGCGCCGGCGCGGGCACGGCGTTCTCCGTCGGGCAGAAGTCGCGCTTGCCGGCCGCGTCGGTGTACGCATCGCCCGACGACGGCGAGCACACGCACGTGCCGCGCGTGGCGGCGCACGCGCCGACGTTCGAGTCGGTGCAGCTCGTGACCGCGCCGGCGGCGATCATCGGCTTGCCGGTGGCGTCGGGGTTGCCCTCGTCGGTGAGCCCGTCGCAGTCGTCGTCGACGCCGTTGCACAGCTCGGGCGCCCACGGGTGGATCTTGGCGTTGGTGTCGTCGCAGTCGACGCCCGCGTTGTAGCCGTCGCCGTCGACGTCTTGGGTGCACGCCGTGTCGGCGGTGCAGTTCTGCGCGATGCCGTCGCCGCACTTGTCGGGCGCGCCGGGGTACTTCTGCGGATCGGCGTCGTCGCAGTCGAGCTGCAGCGTGCCGCTCGGGTTGCAGCCGGCGCCGGCGTTGGGGAAGCCGTCGCCGTCGGCGTCGCACGCGGCGCTCGGGCAGCCGGCGTAGGCGGAGCCGTCGCAGTCGGCGTCGCCGGCGATGGCGGCGAACGACGCCACGCGCGCGGTGCCCGCCGACTCGGCGCCGCTCGATTCGTAAACGGTGCGGCAGCCGCCGCGCAACGCGCAGTTGGCCATGCCGAGCGTGCTCGTGCCGCCCTCCTTGCCGCCGCACGGCCCGGTCGCGCCGGGGTACACGCCCGAGTCGTAGTCGTTGCAGTCGAGGAGCCCGGGGTGTTTGTCCTTGGCGTCGGGGCAGCCGTTGGCGGCGTCGAGCCGCTCGTAGCCGTCGCCGTCGAGATCGCACGGCACGCAGCCGCCGATCACGCCATCGCAGTTCAGATCCTTGGTGGCGCTGCACGGCTCGGCGGCGTTCGGGTGCACGTTGGGATCGTGATCGTCGCAGTCGTTGCCGACGGGCGGCGCGGGATAGCCGTCGCAGTCTTCGTCGACGATGCAGGTGGTGTCGGCGCCTGCGCACGACTCGTCGACGCCGTCCCCGCAGCGCTTCATCGGGCACAGCACCGCGTCGTGCATGCACGCGGCCGCGAAGCAGCCGGCGCCGCCCGCGTCGTGCAAGAAGTCGGTGCCGCGATCGGCGCCGGTTTTGCCGAGGCTGTAGCCGCAGCAGTTCGGCGGATCGGGGAACGGATCGATATCGGTCGCGTGGTGGCGCTTGGGATCCTTGTCGTCGCAGTCGGAGCCCTTGAAGTCGTGGTCCATGTCCTCGTCGACGCACGGGGCGATCGTGCCGTCGCAGTTCTCGTCGAAGCCGTCCATGCAGTTCTCGACGGCGAACGGGTTCACGTCCTTGGCGGCGAGCTTGATCGGCGCCATGGTGACCGGCGACTTCGGGTTGTCGAGCTTGTCGTCGCAGTCGAGCACGTCGGTGTGCTGCGCGTAGAGCGGGCCGGCGGCGGCGACGTGCGCGAGGAACGGCTGCGCGTCGGGCCAGTAGTCGCCGTCTTGATCGTCGCCGGGCGGCACGGTGAGCAGGCGCGCCTCGAGCGTGGCCGTGCCGTCGACGCCGACGCGCGCCGCCCAGAAGAGCTGCGTCGCGCCGGGCGCCGGACGCGAGCCCTCGAGCGCGCCCTCGACGCCGACGAGCAGCAGCGTGAACTTTCCGCCGCGCGACAGCTTGAGCGCGATCTTGAGCTTGGTCGTCGTCAGGTCGCGCGGCGCCGCGCCGGGCGGCGAGACCGGCGTCCAGCCGCTGGTGAAGAACACCTCGCCGCTCGCGTCGTCGCGCACGAACAGGTTGTATTGCTCGACGGGGCTGTCGGCCGACACGTCGAGCACGATCGCCGGCGCCGACGAGCAGCCGCCGGCGAGCAGCGCCCAGACCAACCAGGTCGATCGGCGAGCCGTCATCACACCCCTGCTCCATCGTACGCGCAACTACGGCGCGCGATACGCACGAATGCGAGCGCGGTGTGCGTCCACCGCGTCGGGTGGGGGTGTTGCTGCGCTCGGACAGCCGCTGTTAAAGTGGACAAAGATGGAGGACTGCATGCGCAGCTTGCGTTGGGGGTTGTTCCTGGCGGCGGCGTTCGTCTACGGCAATGGCTGCTCGTGTTCCAACAGCGCCGGCACCAACGGCGATCAAGGCGTCGGCGACGACGGCGGCGGCGGCGGGCCCGACCTCGCGATCAACCCCGACGCGATCGCCGGCGGCGCGCTCATGGTCACGCCGCCCGACGTCACGCTCGACATCACCCAAGGCGGCGCCGCGCCGTCGCAGGTCTACGTCGCCAAGACCAACACCGGCACCGACGTCTCGTCGATGGCCACCTGGACCGTCGACGACACCTCGCTCGGCGGTTTCTCCGGCGCGACGTTCACCGCCAACACGCAGCACGGCGGCACCACCTACGTGCACGCCACGTGGCAGGGCCTCACCGGCTACGCCACGCTGCACGTCAAGCTGCACGCGTCGATCACCAACGACACGTGTCCCGGCTGCCCGCCGTTCCCGCCCGCCGGCACGCCCGCGTGTCCCGCCGGCAGCGCGCAAACTCCGACGGTGATCTACCCGCCCAACGGCACGCTGGTGCCGCCCAACATGAACGTGCTCGAGACGCAGTTCGATCAAGGCTCCGGCAACACGCTCTACGAGATCGACTACGAGAACGCCGCCACCGACGTGACCGTGCTGACCAAGTGCAACCCGATCACCGACTCGAAAGGCGGCGCGACCAACGGCTGCTCCTACGATCTCAGCCAGGTGGTGTGGGACTTCCTCTCGCAGTCGAACCGCGGCGGCGATCCGCTGAACATCATCGTGCGCGCCACCAACGCCGCCGGCTCGTGCGTCGCCACGTCCTTCGGCCAGACGGCGATCTCGTTCGCGCAGGAGGATCTCAACGGCGGCATCTACTACTGGCAGTCGGTCACCGTCAGCGGCTTGAACGGCGCGACCGGCGGCATCTTCCGCTACGACTTCGGCAAGCGCGGGCAGGCGCCGACGCCGTTCCTCGCGCCGACCGCGTCGGGCGGCACCATGCAGCGCTGCATCGGCTGCCACTTCCTGTCGCGCGACGGCGTGAAGATGACCTACGGCAACGACGATCCCGACGCCGACGACGAGTACTCCGACCTCAAGGTCAACCTGCTCAACGTGAGCGACAAGGCGGTGGTCGCGCTCAACACCGCCGGCTTCCAGGCGTTCACGCCCGACCACAAGGCGCTGCTCGGCTCCGACGGCACGAACAAGAACAACCCGGCCGCGTTCAGCCAGTTCAACGGCAACACCGGCGCGGCGGGCGTGCCGGCGCTGGTGCCGTCGGGCGCGCGCGGCACGCAGCCCGACTGGTCGGCCGACGGATCCAAGATCGTGTTCGTGCAGCCGACGAACTTCAGCTTCTCGACCAACACCAAGGGCGACGACAACCACTTCATCGGCGGCAGCCTGTTCACCATGAGCTACAACGCCGGCGCGTTCGGCACGCCCGCGTCGCTGCTCGGCTCGGCGGGCGAGAACAACTTCTATCCCGCGTTCTCGCCCGACGGCGCGTTCGTGATCTTCAACCGCGTGGCGATGCAGCCGGGCGGCAACGCGTGCACCACCATGTCGTGCCCCAACGACGCGTTCTCCAATCCCAACGCGCGCGTGATGCTGATGCCGGCGACGCCGGGCGGGACGCCGATCGATCTGGCCGCGCTCAACGCCACCGGCGCGCTCACCAACTCGTGGCCGCGCTTCGCGCCCAACGCGCAGACGTACAAGGGCGATCAGATCGCGTGGGTGACGTTCTCGTCGACGCGCGACTACGGCGACGTGGTGCGCAACACGGCGCCGATCGCCGGCGCGCAGCAGATCAACTGCTACCCGCCCGAGTCGCCGGAGAACACGTCGACCAACAAGAACGTCACCACCGATCCCAAGTGCCACCAGCCGCAGCTCTGGATGGCGGCGATCGATCTGACCAAGGCGGCGAGCGGCGTCGACTCGAGCTTCCCGGCGTTCTGGCTGCCGTTCCAGGATCCGTCGGCGCACAATCACATCGCGCAGTGGGTGGTGACGCTGGTCGGCCCGCCGGTTCCCGACGGCGGCGTCGAGCCCGACGGCGGCACGCAGTGCGTGCAGGGCTCGGGCACGTGCAGCCCCACCTTGCAAAACTGCTGCAACGGCATCTGCTGCGTGAACGGCACCTGCGGCTGCATCCCGTAGCCGCGTTCTGTTCTATAGTGGAGCTCGTGAAGCGTCATCATTGTCCGCGGTGCAAGCGCCAGGTGGAGACCGTGATCGCGTTCGCCGAGTCGCTGTGCGTCGAGTGCGGCATCGCCGTCGAGGCGGAGCTGGCGATGGCCGAGTTCGAGAACGTGCCGACGGTGAAGCGCAAGCCGCCGAAGACCGGCAAGCACAAGCGGCGCGCGACCTCGACCTCGCCCGGCAAACGCCGCTGAGCGATCAACCAATTCGCTCTTAGTTGATTCGCGATTTGCGACGCGCGGCGAAGAGCGCGCAGCAGACGAGCAGCGCCAGCACGAGGCCGTCGCTCGACGAGGATCCCGCGGCCGAGCAGCCGCCGTGCAGACCGCCGCCGGGCGGATTGCCGCCGTGCCCGTTCGGATCGTTCGAGTAGCCGGCATCGCCGCCGCCCGCCGCTGCGCCGCCGTCATCGCCGCCCTTCGCGCCGCCGTCGTCGGTGCCCTTGGCGCCGCCGTCATCGCCGCCGGTCGTGCCGCCGAGATCCGCCGGCGGCGGCGGATTGCCCGGCACGAGATCGATCACCGCCTCGAGCTGATTGTCGGGCGGCCCGCCTTGACCGTTGTCGCTGAACCACGCCACGCCCTCTTGCACCACGCCGAAGAACTCGTGATAGGTGCCGGGCACGCACGCCGCGCCCGTCGGCCCATCGAACGAAAATGAAAACGTCCCGTCGGCGTTCGGCGCCACGCTGCCGCCGATCGCCGCCGCGCGGTTCGGCGCCAGCCAGCCGCTCCCGGCGAAGATGCTGGCGCGATCGCGCGGCATGGTGGTGCCGAGCTTGGTCGAGCCGTCCCACGCCTTGCTGCCGGTGTTCTTGAGGACGATGTTCGCGGCCACGCTCTCGCCGCACTTGACGGTGAACGCCGGCGCCGAGGCGTACGGCCACGACTGACTGACGAACGACGCCGCGTACGACGGCGTCACGCCGTACGCGCTCAGCACCGACTGCGCGTACGAGACGCGCTGCGACTGCGCGCACGTCCCGCAGATCTCGTACTTGTCCATGAACACCACGGTCGCGTCGGTGACGTTGGTGGTCGCCTTGAGCTGCGAGAAGCCGTAGCCGAACGTGGTGAGCTCGTACCAGATGAACTCGAGCTGCAGGTTGAGCGACGTCGCCGACTCGCCGCGCGTGCCGGCGTACCAGACGACGTTGTCGTTGGCCGACGTGTCCCAGCGCCCGCCGGTCGACCACTGCGCGATGCCGCGTCCCGGTCCGCCGCCGAACTGCGCGATCGTCGGATCGACGCCCGACTCCTGATCGAGATTGCCGACGATGCCGGCGGCCTGGAAGTTGGTGAACCCCTTGCCGACGAAGAAATCGAACGCGGGTTTGTCGTTGGCGAAGGCGGTGCTCGACGCTTGCGTCAGCTCGCCGGCGGGCGGAGGAGGCGCGCCGATGCAGCCGGCGAGCGCGGTGGCGGCGAGCGACGCGAGCACGAGACGGCTTGATGCACTCATGCCGACGGCAGCAGAGCAAGCCGAGGGCCAGCTCGCCGCGCACGCGATTCCCGGCGGTTGGCGCGCGCCACCGCAAACTGGAGGCGTCAAGTCTGAGACCGACTGTGCGCAGCGCGGGCGTGGAGTAGACTGGCGGCGTGGAGCGCCTGAGCCGACGCGCGCCGCCCGGGTGTGCGCTCGCCGCGGCCGCGCTGGTGCTGGGCGCGAGCGGTTGCGCGGGCTCGCTCGAGGCCGGCTTGCGCGACGCGAAGCTGGAGCTCGACGGTGGCCGGCGCGCGTGCGCGTTCGCGCGCGTCGAGCTGCTGCGCCGCGCGCACCTCGACGACGCGTCGCGCGAGCGCGCGTTCCACCGCGCGTTCGACCTGGTTTTCCTCGGCCGGCCGCCGGTCGGTGCCGAGCGCGCCGACGGCAAATTGCCGCAGCGTCCGGCGGCCGCGCTGCTGGCCGCGCTTCCCGAGGCGCACGGCCCCGCGCGCCGGCAGGCGCTGGAAGCGGCGGCGCAGGCGCAGCCGAACGACGGCGAGATCCTGTTCTTGCTCGCGGCCGAGGTTCAGGAGGCGCCCGACCTCGCGCGGGCCGAAGCGCTGTTCGTGCGCGCCGCCGAGCTCGCGCGCGCCAACGCGATGGTACAAGCGTGGACCGCGCGCTTCTTCCTCAAGGCGGTGTCGAAGCCACGCCAGGCGCTCGACTACTACTACCGCGCGTATTTTCTCGATCCCGATTACTACGAGACCGAATTCGTCGAGGCGCGCCTCGCCCGGATGATCCCGCGCTCCGAGCTCGACGCCTGCCGCTAGAGCGGAACGCGGAAGAGATCGTCCATCGTCTGAACCGCGTCTGCCTTGCTGGAGCACGGCAGCGCCGCCATCCCGAGGATCGCCTCGACGGTTTTCAGATACGAGCTCTCGTCGTAGTTCGCCTGCGAGACGTAGCCGCTCTTGGCGTTCGGCGAGATCACGATCATCGGCGGATCGTCGCCCGCGAACGTGCCGCCGCCCTCGTCCCACATGAGAAACAGCACGCCGCCTTTGTTGAACGCATCCGACGCGAGGATCTGCGGCACCTCGCGCGCGAGCCACTGGTCGCCCTGCGCGATGCTGCCGTCGTGCATGTCGTCCTGCAGGTTGGGCGTGATGAACACGTACTTCGGCAGCGCGTTCGCGCTCACGTCGGCGGCGAGCTGCGAATAGTCGACGACGTGGTCTTTACAGCGCTGCGTCGGATTGAGCTTCGCGCCGTCCCAGCCGTTGAGGTCGTCGAAGAACACGAACGGATTGTGCTTGGCTGCGTACTGGCCGTGCGACGCCACGCTGCACGGATCGCCCATGCTCTCCTGGTACGCCTTCCAGCTCAGCCCGGCCATCTCCAACTGATCGGCGACGTGCGACTTGGACGCGATGTGATTGTCGGGGCCGGGATCGTTGTCGTTGAGGATGCCGAAGTTCTCGCCCGAGACCATCCACAGATAATTGGCCTCGCTCGGGTGCACGTACGAGTCGTGATAGCCCTTGGCGATCGCGTTCTGGTTGGCGAGCTGGTTGATGAACGGCGCGTCCGGGCTGCCGAAGATCTGCGACGCGGACTTGTTCTCCATGACGATGGTGAACACCGTGCCGCCCCAATCCTTCGGCGGCGTGGCGGCGCTCGGCGTGAGCGCGGCGCACGTGGACGTGGTGTTGCCCGAGTTGTTGTAGCAGCCGGGCGCGGCGGCGAGTGTGGCGAAGGGGAGCACGATGAGCAGTTTTCGCATGCTCGGATGGTGACCGGCTGCCTGCCGTATGCAACACCGACGGGGCGCTCGCCTGCTCCTCGGGCGGGCGCGCCGTCGACACGCATCGGTTGCGCACCATAACGATCGTCGAGGACCATGAGCCAGCCACCGATCCACGATCACGGGGTCATCGGCAACATGCGCACCGTGGCGCTGATCGACTCGCGCGGCACGATCGATTGGCTGTGCTTTCCCAACTTCGATTCGCCGAGCGTGTTCGCCGCGCTGCTCGACGAGAAAAAGGGCGGCCACTTCACCATCGCGCCGCGCGACGAGGGCGCGAGCTCGAAGCAGTTCTACTGGCCCGACACCAACGTGCTGGTGACGCGCTTCATGTCACCCGACGGCGTGGGCGAGACCGTCGACTTCATGCCCGCCGGCATCTCCACCAACCCCGAGTGGCACCAGCAGGTGGTGCGCCGCGTGAGCGTGATTCGCGGCAAGGTCCGCTACCGCCTCGAGTGCCACCCCGCGTTCGACTACGCGCGCGCGCCGCACGAGACCACGGTGACCGCCGAGGGCGCGGCGTTCCACGGACCGGACGTGACGCTCGGCCTCGCCAGCGACGTGCCGCTGCGGCTCGACGGGCAAGGCGTGTTCGCCGAGTTCGAATTGCAGGAGGGCGAGTCGGCGGTGTTCGTGCTGCGCCAGGTCCCGCGGCGCTCCGCGTGCGGCGTTCCGCTCGAGCCCGAGGGTGCGCAGGCGCTGTTCGAAGCCACCGTCCAGTTCTGGCGCCGCTGGCTCTCGCAGTGCACGTACACCGGCCGCTGGCGCGAGATGGTCTACCGCTCCGCGCTCGCGCTCAAGCTGCTCACGTTCGAGCCGACCGGCGCGATCGTCGCCGCGCCGACGTGCAGCCTGCCCGAGTCGATCGGCGGCGCGCGCAACTGGGACTATCGCTATAGCTGGATCCGCGACGCTGCGTTCACCATCTACGGCCTGTTGCGCATCGGCTTCACCGACGAGGCGCGCGCCTTCATGGGCTGGCTCGAGGCGCGCTGCCGCGAGGCGCGTCCCGGCGGCAGCCCGCTACAGATCGTCTACGGCATCGACGGCCGCCACGACCTGCCCGAGTTCACGCTCGATCACCTCGCCGGTTATCGCGGCTCGTCGCCGGTGCGCGTCGGCAACGACGCCCATCGCCAGCTCCAGCTCGACATCTACGGCGAGATGATGGACGCCGTCTACCTGTTCAACAAACACGGCGCGCCGATCTCGTACGATCTCTGGACCCACCTGCGCCGCCTCGTCGACTGGGTCTGCGAGAACTGGCAGCAGCCCGACGAGGGCATCTGGGAGGTGCGCAGCGGCCGCCGCCAGTTCGTCTACTCCAAGATGATGTGCTGGGTGGCGGTCGATCGCGGGCTGCGGCTCGCCGACAAGCGCTCGTTCCCCGCGTCGCGCGCGCTCTGGTATCGCACGCGCGACGCGATCTACGAGGAGATCATGACCAAGGGCTTTAGCGAGGAGCGGCGCTGCTTCGTGCGCAGCTACGAGCACGACGGCCTCGACGCCTCCAACCTGATCATGCCGCTGGTGTTCTTCGTGTCGCCGACCGACCCGCGCATGATCTCCACCATCGAAGCGATCACGCGGCCGGCGCGCCAGGGCGGGCTGCTCTCCGACAACCTGGTGTTCCGCTACGACGCGCAGCTCGACGAGGACGGGCTCACCGGCGGCGAGGGCACGTTCAACATGTGCACCTTCTGGCTGGTCGAGGCGCTCACGCGCTCGGCGGTGGGCGATCGCGCGCGGCTGGAGAACGCGCGGCTGCTCTTCGAGCGCATGCTCGGTTACGCCAGTCACCTCGGCCTCTACTCCGAGCAGACCGGGCCGAGCGGCGAGGCGCTGGGGAACTTCCCGCAGGGGTTCACCCACCTGGCGCTGATCAGCGCCGCGTTCAACCTCGACCGCGCCCTCGACCGCCGCCGCTGACCGCCGGCTTGCGCGCGCGCGCCAGCGCCAGGATCGCGCGCGTGTAGTCCTCGAGCGTCTCGGGCACGGCGCGGCTGTAGACGAACTTGCCGTCGCGGCTGCACGCGATCAACTGCGCGTCGCTGAGGATCTTGAGGTGGTGCGAGACCGTCGCCGCGCTGATGCCGCGCAGGGCCACGATCTCGCCGCACGTCATGTGCGCCTGCTTGCCGACGATGGCCTCGAAGATGCGCAGGCGCGTGCGGTCGCCGAGGGCCTTGCCGATCTTCTCCAGCCGCGTGCGGTTCATGCGCGCGCCCAGTGTAGCGCATCTCCACGCGCGCGAAAAAGACGCTACCTTTTCATTTCGACATTCATCGAAATGTCGAAACGTGGAAGCGGAGGCGCACATGAAACGATTCGAGGGAAAAGTGGCGGTGGTGACGGGCGGCAACAGCGGCATCGGGCTGGCGGCCGCCCGGCGCCTGAAGGACGAGGGCGCGCGCGTGGCGATCGTCGGCCGCAGCCGCGGCACGCTCGACGAGGCGGCCAAGGCGCTCGGCCGCGACGTGCTGGCGATCCAGGCCGACGTGTCGCGGCTGGCCGACGTCGATCGGCTGTTCCGCGAGGTGTCGGAGCGCTGGGGAAAGATCGACGTGCTGTTCGTCAACGCCGGCGTGGCCAGGCTCGCGCCGCTGGCCGAGACGTCCGAGCGCCTCTACGACGACAACTTCGACACCAACGCCAAGGGCGCGTTCTTCACCATCCAGAAGGCGCTGCCGTATCTCAACGAGGGCGCGTCGATCGTCCTCAACACCAGCGTCGCCGGCACGCAGGGCGTGGCCAACACCAGCGCCTACGCGGCGACCAAAGCGGCGCTGCGATCGTTCGCGCGCACCGCCGCCGCGGAGCTGATCGGCCGCGGCATCCGCGTCAACGCGGTCGCGCCCGGGCCGATCACCACGCCGATCCTCGAGCGCACCGGTTTTTCGCCCGACGCGATCGAGGCGTTCTCGAAGGAGCTGACCGAGCGGGTGCCGATGAAGCGCTTCGGGCGCGCCGAGGAGGTGGCCGCCGCGGTGGCGTTCCTCGCGTCCTCGGACGCGTCGTACATCACCGGCGTCGAGCTGAACGTCGACGGTGGGCTCGGGCAGGTGTAGCTACTTCTTGGTCATCGCCGCGCGGATGCGCAGATTGGCCGGCGCCGGCTCGCCCTCGGCGCGCGCCGCCTTCAGCGTCCCGGCCATCCACGCCAGGTCCTCCAGCATCACGGTGAACCCGACGTCGAGCGCCGGGTTGCTCGGCCTGCCCTCGGCATCGAACGCGTTGCCGACGTACGGGATCAGCGTCTGCGTGCGGATCGGCACCGCCTCCGCCTCGAGCATGATCTGATTGAGGTGCTCGACCGCGCGCACGCCCGCCGCGACGCCGGCGCTGTAGCCGACGAAGGCCACCGCCTTGTGGCGGAACCCGAACGAGAAGAACACGCTGTCGATGGCGTTCTTGAGCACGGCCGGCGCGCTGTGGTTGTACTCGGGCGTGACGACCAGGTACGCGTCGGCCTCCTTGATCTTGTGGTTCCAGCGCTTGACCAGCGGCTCGGAGTAGCTCGGATCCTTGAAGTCGCCGAGCGAGGCGATGGTCTCCTGGAAGATCGGCAGCGGCCAGTCGCGCAGATCGAGCAGCTCCACCTCGAACGCGCCCATCGCGCGGACGGCCGGCGCGAGCCAGCGCATCACGAGGTCCGCGCTTCGCCCGGGGCGGGTGCTGCCGACGATGACCTGGAGCTTGAGCATGGCGTTCCTCGATTCCGTTGATGAGTCTGTATATTTAAATATGTTTATATGTCAAGCGCGCCCGCGAAGCGGCCAGGCGCGTTTCTCGTCGGTGGTTTCGGCGACGTCATCTGGTCGCGTCCGTTGGAGGCCGGTATCGATGCTCAGCTGCCGCCATGGCCGAATCGGGCGGGCAATTGATGCTCTGCGCGAAGATCGTTCTCGGTCAAGGCGCCGCTCGAGATCGTCTGTTCCTCTTCTTGCGTGTCGTAGCCAGGCGTCTTCGCGGGTCCGACCGAGGCGGCGCCAAGCGCGTAGTGCTGCGCGTGGATGAGCTCGTGGCCAATCTCGATGAACGCCGGGTTGCCGATCGGCTTGTGGTTGGCGTCGAACACCATCGACTCGGTTTCGGCCTGGTCGAGGTCGGCGGGGAGCACGATCTGCGAACCTGAGCCGACGCCGGGTTTCTGCCCGTTCGCCGGCGAGTCCGGCAGCGTCTCGGCGTCGTGCCCCTCGAAGTCACTCGGCACGATGCGAACCGGCGCGCCGCCGAGCGCGACCGATCGCACCAGCCCCCGGCCTTTCGGCTGCGACAACAGCAAGCCGAGGCGACCGCCAACGTCGATGCGAAAATTCGGATGCTGTCGGCCGACGCGGTCGGTGTCGTCGACGACGAGCGAGGTCTTGTTCGAGAGCAGCCGCTCCCAGAACTGGTGCAGCTCGTCGAACGCGGATTGCGAGATCGGCTCTCCCTGGTCGGCGCGCTCGGGCGCGCGGCCATCGGGCGTGACCCAGTAGGTGCCGAACTGCGTCGTCTCGGTCGTGCCCGAGGCGGCGCCGGCGGGTAGCGCCGGATCGAGGCGGGTGAGCACGCTTGCGTTCGCCGCATTCTCCTTCGCCGATTCCGCTTGCTTGCGCTTTGCGTACGCGGCGCGCACCTCCTCGACGAGCGGCGCGCCGCCGAGGCGCTCCAGCGCGGCCCAGAACTTCGGCTTGTCGATGACGAAGCCCGTCAGCTGCGTCGGATCACGGTGGGACTGCTCGAGCACGGCCTTGATGAGCGAGTCGTAACTGCCGTCGTCGGCGGCTGGCGCGCCAGCGTTCGCCGTAGCGCCGGCGTTCGCCGTAGCGCCAGCGTTCGCCGTAGCGCCGGCGTTCGCCGTAGCGTCGCCCGTCGGCGCGAAATCGTGCGCGCCCGCGTCCCCGCCCTCGCGGCGCGCCATCGCGCGTTTGAGCATCCCACGCGCGGCGATCGGGTTGCCGCCGGCTTGCTGGAGAAACTGGCGGAATACCGACGCCTCGTCGGGCGCGCTCGGCGAAGCGGTGGCGTTGTCCGGCGCGCCGTCCGTCTGTTTCTTGTCCTGCTTCACTGGATGATGAGCATACCAGACCGACTCTCACGCGCACCGGCGCGCCCGGCGCGTAGTCGAGCCGGCGCGGCTTGACAACTCGTCAGCGGACGGCCGACGATGAGACGATGCGGCTTGGAGTCGCGCTCCTCCTCGCGGGGTGCACCCAGAGCGGCACCGGCGTGCTGCTCACCGTCGACGGCACCGCCGCCGTCGACCAGCTCTCGATCACCGCCGCGTTCGACGGCCGCTCGCTCGACCAGGTGACGCCGGCCGCGCCGTCCGGCCCGCTCACGCTGCCGCTGACGCTCTTGGCCGCGCTGCCCGACGAGGACACCAGCGTCCGCTTCACGCTCGTCGGCCTGTCGTCGGGCGCCAAGGTCTCGTCGGGCGCAGCCGGGCCGTTCGCGGTGAGCGCGCACACCATCCGCAGCGCCGCGGTGTCGCTCGACAGCCTCGCGCTCGACGGCGGCGCGCCCGACGGCGGCGCGCTCGATCTCGCCGCTCCGGCCGACCTGGCGGCGCCGCCTGATCTCGCCGGCAGCGGCTACGCCTGGCGCAAATCGATCACCATCGATCGCGCGATGGTCGGCGCCGCCGCCCCGCCGGCCGCGCTCGCCGACTACCCGCTGCTGTACAGCGTGATCGATCCCGCGCTGCGCGACGTCGCGCACGGCGGCCACGTCACCAGCGCGAGCGGCGACGACGTCATCTTCCGCGCCGACGATCCCGCGCAGTGCGGCGGCGCGCCGAGCTGCCAGCTCGACCACGAGCTCGAGCGCTACGTGCCGGCGACCGGCGAGCTGATCGCGTGGGTGCACGTCCCGTCGCTGGCGACGCGCGCCGCGTCCGCCGACACCGTGCTCTACCTCTATTACGGCGACAGCCACGTCACCAGCCCGACCGCGCGGCCGGCGAACGTCTGGAACAGCGGCTTCTCCGGCGTGTGGCACTTCGACGACGACGTGGCCGCCGCCACCAAGGTCCACGAGAGCACATCGCACGCGCTCGACGGCACGACGGCGGGAACATGGACCTCGGGCCAGCGGCCGGGGCAGATCGGCGGCAGCCTGGCGTTCAACGGCACCGACGCCTACGTCGACGTGGCCAACGCCGCGCCGCTCACCGTCGGCGCCGGCCAGGACTTCACCGTATCGCTGTGGATCAAGTCCACGATGCCGCCGGTGGCGAATCAATATCCGCGCATGGTGTGCAAGGCGTACGACCAGACGCCGCTGCAGAGCATCAGCTTGAACCTGCACAACGCCACCACCGCCGCGACGTCGCCGTGGTACGGCGAGACCTTCTCGAACGGCGTGCACGCGCTCGTCCAGGGCAGCACCGACGTCGCCGACGGCAACTGGCACCTGCTCGTGCTGGCGCGCAGCGGCTCGACGCTGTTCGAGTACCAGGACGGCGTGTCGACCGGGACGAGCGGCGGCGCGGGCGGCGATCTGTCGAACGCGCTGCCGCTGCGCTTCGGCGCGATGAGCGATCCCGCGTCGCAGAAGCAGTTCTACCAGGGCGCCGAGGACGAGGCGCGCCTGTCGCTGGTCGCCCGCTCCGCCGATTGGGCGCAGACCGACTTCGCCAGTCAGTCCAACCCGGCGCTCTTCGCGACCACCGGCGCGGAGACGCCGGCGCCGTAGCCCGCTCGCGCCCGCGCTCAAAGCTGCCGCAGGAACGCCGCCAGGTCCGCCTTCTCCTGCGCCGTCAGCTTCAGCCCCTGCACGAGGTTGAAGAACTCGACGGTGTCCTCGATCGTGAGGCAGCGCCCATCGTGCAGGTACGGCGGGCTGTCCTTGAGGCCGCGCAGCGTGAACGTCTTGATCGGTCCGAGCGGCGCCTCGTCGACGAACCGCTCGACGCGCAGATCGTGCAGCAGTTGATCGAGGTAGAACGGCGGCGGATGACACGCGGCGCACTGCCCCTTGCCGAAAAAGATCTGCTCGCCGCGCAGCTCCGCCGGCGTCGCCAGCGCCGCGTCGAGCCGCCCGAGCAGGTTCAGCTTCGGCGCCGGCGGAAGCCCGAACATGTTCTGCATCTGCGCCATGTGCGAGACCTGGACGCGATCGAGGAGGTTCATGCCCTTCTTGATGGCGTGGATCTCGTCGCCGTTGAAATAGGCGGTGCGCTGCTCGAACTCGGTGAAGTCCTCGACGGAGCGCAGGCTGCGCTTGGAGCCGTGGATGCGCTGGTTGAACAGCCCGCGCAAGCTCACGGTGTCGACGCGCACGCGGCGCTGCTCCGGCCGATCGTCGGGATTGAGATGAAACTGCCCGGTGGTGTGCCCGTTGACGTGGCAGTCGAGGCACGTCACGCCCAGGCTCGGCTGCTCGCTCTTGCGATCGTCGGTGGGGTTGAACTCCTCCTGCGGAAACGGCGTCAGCAGCAGGCGCAGCCCGTCGAGCTGCACCGGCGTGAGCAGGTTCTTGAAGAGGCGATAGTAGTTGTTGATCGACACCACCTCGCCGCGTGACACGTCGCCGAGCTCGGGGCGGCTCTGCAGGAAGATCGCCGGCGGAAACTCGGGCAGGAACGCGTCGGGGAGATCGAACTCGACGTCGAAGCGCTGGAGGCGCGGGAACATCTCGATCTGCATTTGCGGGAACACCATTCCGCCCGTCGCCTGCTTCGGGTGCGGCAGCGCCGGATAGGGAAACAGGCCCGCCTGGCGTATCGCCTCGGGCGACATCGCCGCCAGGCCGTCGAAGCTCTTGCCGCCGCGCAGCCGCGCCGTCGGGCCGATCGGGATCGGCTTGCCGCGCGACATCACCACGCCGGCCTGCGTGCGCGGCGTCAGGTCGTAGCGGCTCTCGAGCAGCCGCCGCTGCGCCGCGCTCACCGCGCGCCGGGCCGCGGCGTCGGCCTTCATCAGCTCGTC
>DASREC010000596.1:0-14793 GCA_035652295.1 Polyangia bacterium | reverse complement strand
AACGCGGCCGTGCGCTCGGCGCGGCGGCGGCGTTTCTCTTCCTTGACGGCGAGCCTGGCGGGACGCTCCACCTCCTTGACGATGTGCTTGGCCAGCTTGTCCTCGGTGTCGAGGCAGCGGCCGTCGATGAGCCCGTCGGCGCGCGGCGCGAGCGGGGCGGCGCGCACCACGAAGCCGCGATCGCGGTACTCGATCGTGTAGCCGCACGGCGCTTCGGCGGCGCTGAGCGAGCGATCGTTTTCGGCGACGACCTCGAGGTGCGCGCGGAAGAGCACGTGCGCGGCCGCGTCGCGAACCGCCGACGGATCGTACGTGTCCTTCAAGGTCACTTCCTTCGGGCGATTGGAGGTGAACGTCGCCGCGCAGCCGCCGGCGAACAGCGAGACCAGGACGACGAGGCCGGATTTTTTGCTCATATCCAGTTGTCGCCGCCGTGGGCGCGCAGTCGCGCGGTCAACGCGCCAAACGACCTCGAAATTGTGCCACCATGGCGGCCGCGTGCGTCCCGCGTCCTCCGCCGACGAGTTCGTGGCCTCGCCCGTCGGGCTTTACGTGAGCGGGCCGACGTTCCTGACGTGGTGCGCGGCGCCGACGCTGGGCGGCACGGTCATCTGGGGACGGCCCGGCGAGCAGGACGCGCGCGCCATCACGCGGCTGTGGGAGTACGATCGCGCGCTCGCGCCCGGCTTCGATCACGCGACCGATATGTCGCGGCTCGAAGGCGTCGATCCGATCACGTTCGAGATCCTGGTGGCGTGGGTGCGCGCGCGGCTGCCGACGTATCCGGGGCAGCTCAGGCGGCACGCGGTGGTGCGGCCGGGCGGCGTCGAAGGCGCGGTCGTCGCCGGCTTCTACCAGATGGTCGGCGACGTGCCGTACCAGTGGCGCGTGTTCGAGCGGCTCGACGCCGCGCTCGACTGGCTCGGCTACGGCGCGGCGCTGGCGCGCACGATCGACGAGCTGGTGGCGCACACGGTCGGCGCGCCGCCGTCGCTGGCGCGCCTGCGCGAGTGGCTCGCCGGCCGGCTCGCCGATGCCGGCGTCGACGCGGCCGCGCGCGCGCTCGGCTCGTCGCGCCGCTCGCTGCAGCGCGAGCTCAAGCGCGCGGGCTCGAGCTTCCGCGCCGAGCTCGAGCGCGCGCGGGTGACGGAAGCCGTGCGCCTGCTCGCCGAAAGCGATCTCAAAGCCGACGCCGTCGCCCGCCGCGTGGGCCTCACGCCCGCCACGCTCGCGCAGCTCCTTCGCCGCACCGTCGGCAAAACTCCGACCGATCTACGCCGCGCTCGCTAGACCGTGGTAGCCACGCGGGGGGCTCTGGCTGATCGAAGGGTCCGCGTCAGTGCCTAGTGCCTATCGTCCGGCACGCGGACAAATTCCGGGAGCCGGACAAGCGAAAAACGCAAGCGCGCGATTTTCCGTCGCGCGGCTCGCGGCACGCGACGTGCTCTGTCCGTCTGCGATTCGCAGAAGGAGACGCTCATGCATCGGCTCCCGCTCTACACGCTCGCGCTCGCGATCCTCGGACTCGGCTGCGGCTCGACCCCGGACGCGCTCTCCGACGCCGGCCCCGACGACGTGCTGGCCGCGCTCGAGCACGACACCGGCCAGAAATGGACCGTGCGCTACCACGCCGATCTCCACACGCCGGCGTTTCTCGACGGTAAAACACCACCGATAGCCGCCACGTCAGCCGACGCCGAACGCGCCGGCCGCAATTTCCTCGCGCAGTACCGCGGCCTCTATCAAATGACCTCGTCCGCGGACGAGCTGGCCACCGTCGACGCGCTCACCGACGAGCTCGGCATGACGCACGCGCGCTTCGCGCAGCAGCAGAACAAGATCCCCGTCTGGGGCGGCGAGCTGATCGTGCACTTCGCGAGCGATGGATCCCTCGTCCGCATCAACGGCCGCTATCAACCGCTGCCGATGCTGCCGCAAGCGCCCGCGCGCACCGCCGACGACGCGCGCGCCGCCGCGCTCACCGACGCGCACGCCGCGCGCCCCGACGTCGGCGCCGGCGCGTTCACCGCGCTCGCGCCCAAGCTCTGGATCTATCCGACGTCGGCGAGCGACGCGCGGCTCGCGTGGCGCGTCGAGATCGAGGTGAGCGATCTCGATCGCCCGATGCTGCTCGAGACCTTCGTCGACGCCACCGACGGCAGCATCCTGCACCGCATGGACACGCTGGCGTTCGTCGGGCCCAGCGGCAGCGGCGCCGGCGTGTTCGGCGAGCCGCGCCAGTTCCCGATCGCCGAGCGCCGCGGCCGCTTCTGGCTCGAGGACGCGACCCACGGATCGCCGGCGCAAAAGATCTACAGCGTCGCCGGACGCAGCAAGCTGCCGGGCGGCGAGGTCTCGAGCAAGGAGACCGATCACTGGGACGAAACCGGTGACGGCCACGGCGCCGCCGTCGACGCGCACGTCTTCGTCGCCGCCGTCTACGACTACTTCGCCCAGGTCCACGGACGCGCCGGCTGGGAAGGCCACGGCAAGGGCGTCCACGCCAGCGTGCACTTCGGCCACGGCTACCCGCGCGCGTTCTTCGACGGCAATCGCCTGGTGTTCGGCGACGGCGACGGCAACCAGCTCGCACCGCTCGCAGGCGCGCTCGACATCGTGGCGCACGAGTTCACCCACGGCGTCGTCCACCACACCGCGCGATTGCAGCTCACCGGCCAATCGGGCGCGCTCGCCGAAGGGCTCTGCGACGTATTCGCCGCCTTCGTCGCCACGCAGCTCGACGTCGGCCACCCGTGGCTGCTCGGCGACAGTGTTCATCGCGTCAACGGCAAGCCGCAGCCGATCCGCGACGCGACCCATCCGCACGCGACGCAGAATCCGGCGAGCATGTCCGAGTACGTCGACACTACCGACGACAACGGCGGCGTGCACGTGAACTCGACCATCGTCTCGCACGCCGCGTACCTCATGACGCAAAGTCTCGGCGCGAAGCTGTCGTCGAAGATCTGGTACCGCGCGCTCAGCCGCTACCTGACCTCGCGCGCCACCTTCGCCGACGCGGCCGATGCGACCGCGTCGGCAGCGCGCGAGCTCGGCGCCGGCGAGCAGCAGGTGCGCGACGCCTGGGTCGCGGCCGGCGTGCTCAGCGAGTAGAATCGGCCGTGCTCGACGACGAGGCAGAGCTCCGCCGCCTGGGCTACGCGCAGCAGCTGCGGCGCAGGATGAGCGGCTTCGGAAACTTCGCGCTCTCCTTCTCGGTGATCTCGATCCTCACCGGCGCGGTGTCGCTGTACGGCTACGGCTTCGCGCACGGCGGCCCGATCGAGATGACGCTCGGCTGGCCGCTGGTGACCCTCATGACGCTGCTGGTGGCGTCGAGCCTGGCGGAGCTGGCCTCGGCGTATCCGACGGCAGGGGCGCTGTATCACTGGGCGTCGATCCTCGGCGGGCCGCGCGTCGGTTGGTGGACGGCGTGGTTCAATCTCGTCGGGCAGGTGGCGGTGCTGGCGGGCGTCGACTACGCGCTCGCGGAATTTCTGGCGCAGATGCTCGGGCTCGGGCCGGCGGGCGAAGTGCTCGGCCTCGACGTGCGGCGCCTGGAGGTGCTCGGCCTCTACGCGGCGCTCCTGGCCAGCCACGGGATCCTGAACCACGTCGGCGTGCGCGTGGTGACGGTGCTCAACGAGCTGTCGGCCTGGTATCACCTGGCGGGGACCGCGGTGCTGGTGGGCGCGCTGTTGTGGCTGGCGCCGCTGAGGCCGGCGTCGTTTCTGTTGCGGCATTTTGTCGCAGCGGAGCAAGGCCGGACCGTGCCCTACGCGTTCTGGTACGCGGCGCTCGTCGGGCTCTTGCAGGCGCAGTGGACGTTCACCGGCTACGACGCGTCGGCGCACGCCTCCGAGGAGACGGTGGGCGCGCGCGAGGCGGCGCCGCGCGGGATCGTGAATTCGGTGATCGTGTCGGGCGTGGCCGGGTTCGTGATGCTGCTGGCGATCACGCTGGCGGTGGGCGACCCGGCGCGCGCGACCGGCGACGCCGGCTTCACCAACGTGATCGTCGGCGCGCTCGGCGCGCGGCTCGGCGGCGTGATGGTGTGGATGGTGATCGGCGCCATGTGGTTCTGCGGATTGTCGACGGTGACGTCGAATTCGCGCATGCTGTTCGCGTTCGCGCGCGACGGCGGGACGCCGGGCTCCGCGCTGCTGGCGACGGTGAGCGATCGCTTCCGCACGCCGACGTACGCCGTCTGGGCCTGCGTCGCGATCGCCTTCGCGCTCGCCGTCTGGAGCCGCGCGTACAGCGTGATCGTCTCGATCAGCACCATCGGCCTCTACGCGTCGTACGCGATCCCGATCTGGCTCAACTGGCGTGCGCAGAGGCGCGGCGCCGCCGAGCGCGGGCCGTGGCACCTCGGACGCTGGTCGCCCTGGATCAACGCGGCGGCGATCGGCTGGATCGGGATCATCACGGTCGTGTTCATGCTGCCGCCGAACCAACGCACCGGCTACACCTTCGCCGCGCTGCTGGCCCTGCTCGCCATCTATTACCTGTCGTGGGCGCGCACCCGGTTCCGCGGACCGGCGCAATTGAAATCGCCGGCGAGGACTGCTATCCCTGCACGACCAAACCAGGGGAGCGGATCGTGATCGCGCACATTCTCGAGCTGTTGGGGCAGTGGATCACGCACGTCATCCTGGCGATGGGCTACGCAGGCATCGCGCTGCTGATGGCGATCGAGTCGGCGTGCGTGCCGCTGCCGTCGGAGATCATCATGCCGTTCGCCGGCGCGGTGACGGTGGGAGCGATCGCGGCGTCGTTCGGCAAGGCGCCGCTCAACTTGTGGCTGGTCGGGCTCGCGGGAGCGATCGGCTGCAACCTCGGGTCGGTGGTGGCGTACTTCGTCGGCGCGAAGCTGGGGCGGCCGTTTATCGAGCGCACGCGCTGGATGCGCTTCTTCGTGACGCCGCACGAGCTCGAGCGCGTCGACAAGTGGTTCGAGCGGCGCGGCTCGATCATGGTGTTCGTCGCGCGCCTCTTGCCGGTGGTGCGGACGTTCATCGCGCTGCCGGCGGGCATCGCGCGCATGGACCAGGTTCGTTTTCACGTCTACACGTTTCTCGGATCGCTGCCGTGGTGTCTGGCGCTGGCGTACGCCGGCGCTTCGCTCGGCGAAAAGTGGGACGGACTGCGGCCGTATTTTCACAAGTTCGATTTCGTGCTGGGGATCGTGATCGTGCTCGGGGCGATCTGGTTCATTCGCTCGCGCCTGCAAGCATTGAAGGCGCATTAGCCGGCAAAAAAGTTGTGCCGGGGATCCTTTCGCCCGACAAACGGGGGATGGGCCGCTCTGCGCGTTCGCACGTCGAGATCGATCCGTTCAAGGTCCTCGATGAGCGGACCAACGTGAAGCACCGTCGGGAACGCGAGTTTCGATTGGTGGCGGGCGACTGTCTGGAGGTGATGGCGGCGCTGCCGGAGCAGTCGATCGATTTGATCTTTGCCGATCCGCCGTACCTGTTGTCGAACGGCGGGACCACGTGCTCGTCGGGGCGGCGGGTGGCGGTCGACAAGGGGCGGTGGGACGCGTCGGCGGGGCTGGCGGCGGATCACGACTGGAACGTGAAGTGGCTGAGCGCGTGCCGGCGCGTGCTCAAGCCGTCGGGGACGATCTGGGTGTCGGGGACGCAGCACGTGATTTTTTCGATCGGGTTCGCGATGCAGACGCTCGGGTTTCACCTGCTGAACACGATCACGTGGTTCAAGCCGAACGCGAGCCCGAACCTGGCGTGCCGCTTCTTCACGCACTCGACGGAGATCGTGCTGTGGGCGGCGCCGAGCCGGCGCAAGCCGCTGGCGCACACGTTTCACTATCGCGAGATGAAGGCGGAGAACGGCGGCAAGCAGATGCGCGACCTGTGGCCGCTGCCGGAGCCCGACGGCGACCAGGTGGTGTGGTCGCTGCCGACGCCGGGCAAGAACGAGAAACGCGCGGGACGCCATCCGACGCAGAAGCCGCGATCGCTGCTCGATCGCATCGTGCGCGCCGGGTCGAGCCCGGGGGAGCTGGTGCTCGATCCGTTCAATGGATCAGGCACGACGGGATTGGCGGCGCTCGCGGCCGGACGGCGCTACGTCGGCATCGACGTGGATCCGGCGTATCTCGACCTCACGCTGCGGCGCATTCGCGAAGCGCGATAAATTTCGACCGCGCTGCGGCGCTACTTGCGGCGGATGTTGTGCTCGCGCAAGAGGCGCTCGAGCGACTTGCGGTGGACCTCGGCGATGCGCGCAGCCTCGTCGAGATCGCCGTCGGTGGAGCGCAGCAGATCCTCGAGGTACTCGCGCTCGGTCTGGTCGCGCGCGGCGCGGAGCGAGACGCGCTTGTGCAGCGCCGGCTCGGCCTTGCGGCGCAGCTCGGCGAGCGCGTCGAGCGGGTTGCCCTGCAGCAGCTTCGGATCGGACATGATGACCGAGCGCTCGACGACGTTGCGCAGCTCGCGCACGTTCCCCGGCCAGTCGTGCGACTTCATGAACTCGAAGATCGCCTCCCAGCCGGGCGCCGGCCCCGACGCCGCGCCGGCGAAGATCCGCTCGCGCGCGAAGTGCGCCGCCAGCAGCGGAATGTCGTCGCGCCGCTCGCGCAGCGCCGGCACCCGCAGCGTGACGACGGCCAACCGATAGTAGAGATCCTCGCGGAACTGCGACTCGGCGACGCGCGCCTGCAGATCGCGGTTGGTCGCCGCCACCACGCGCGCGTCGATCGGCGTCGGCTTCTGCGCGCCGACGCGAAACACCTCGTTCGACTCGAGCACGCGCAAGAGCTTGGGCTGAAGCTCCAGCGCCAGCTCGCCCAGCTCGTCGAGAAACACCGTGCCGCCGTCGGCGCGCTCGAACACGCCCGCGCGCCGATCGGTCGCGCCGGTGAACGCGCCCTTCTCGTGGCCGAACAGCTCCGACTCGATCAGCGACGCCGGCACCGCCGCGCAGTCGAACACCGCGAACGGCCGCGCCGCGCGCCGCGACCGCGCGTGGATCGCGCGCGCCACCCGCTCCTTGCCGGTGCCGGTCTCGCCCTCGATCAGGATCGGCGCGTCGGTCGGCGCCGCCCGCTCGAGCAGCGCGAACAGCTCGCGCATCGGCAGCGATCGCCCCACCAGCCCCTCGAAGTCGTCGCCCGCCGCCAGCTCGATGCGCATCGGCTCGTCGGTGAAGTGGAACTCGAGCCGCGTCTCGCCGCACTCGATCGCCGCGCCCTCGTCGAGGATCGCCTCGCGCACGCGCACGCCGTTCACGCGCGTGCCGTTGGTCGAGCCGAGATCGCGCAGCACGTACTCCTGCGCCTCGGCGTCGATGCGCAAGTGCTGCCGCGACACGTGCGGATCGCGCAGCTCCAGCTCGCTCGGCGGATGCGTGCCGACCACGAACCCGCGCCGCGTCGGCCGCGCCCGCTTGCCGGCGTCGGGCCCGCTCACGACCGTCACCTCGAAGCCGCGCAGCTCGAGCGCCACCGGCCGCTCGCCGACGCGCAAGATGGTGGTGGCCGGACGCGACGACATCGCCCGCGAGTATAGCAATCGACGCGAAAGTTGCTCCGACGCGCGGGCGGTGCCTACGATCCGTTCGCACCGAGAGTCGGAGGCGGCGATGCGTCGTGCGGCGGTGATGATGGTCCTCGCGTTGGCGGCGCCGGCCGCGGCCGAGGAGTCGCGCATTCAGCGATCGGGGCCCGAGGTTTTTCCGTCGCGGCACGAGGTGTCGGCGCAGCTCGGCTACCAGGCGGGATTCGGCGGCTCGCTCGGCAGCCCGTCGGGCATCAAGCTCAGCGCCGACTACAACTTTCGTTTTCATCCGATGGCCTGGTTCGATCTTCAGGTCGGCAACGTATTCGGCTTCGGCGGCGGCAACGGGCCGTGCGTCGGCAACCCGGCCGAGAGCTGCTATCGCGGCGGCTTCGATTTTCAGATCTCGGCGGGCGTGCGCTTCAAGTTCCACATGAAGACGATCCCGCTGGTGGTCGAGGTGCCGCTGCTGATGGGGCTCGACGCGCTCTACGGCCGCGACTGCGGCGACACCGCGGTGACGATCCCGGTCTCGCGCGGCGGCGCGTCGGTGAAGTACTTCATCACGCGGCGCATCGGCATCGGCGCGGGCGCGAACCTCGCGTTCGGGCCGAGCTTCCACCAGCGCGGCGCCGCGCTGTGCACCAGCACCGCGTACTCCGACTTCTACGGCGCGTTCGATTTCAACGTCGGCGCCGAGTTCGTCCTCTAGGCCGCGCGTGCGACGCCTCGTCCTCGCGCTCGCGCTCGGCCTCGCCGCCGCGGCCGCGCCGCCCGCGCGCGCCGACTCGTTCCAGCGCTGGGGCGCCGAGGTGTGGCCGGGCAAGAACCAGGTCGGCTTCCACCCGTTCGGCATCCAGGCGCGCTTCGACGGTTTGTCGACGGGCGGCTACCACATGACGCTCGACTTCGCGCGGCGCATCCGCGATCTCGAGCGCATCTCGGTGTGGATCGGCGGCGGGCTCAACTGGGCGCACCCGAGCTACTCGTGCAAGCTCAACCTCACCGGCTGCGCCAACGACGTCGAGCTGTGGGGCTTCGTGCGGCTCACGTTCGAGAAGATGCTGAGCATCCCGCTGGTGCCGTTCGTCGACGGCGGGCTCGCGATCGACATCCTGCCGTTCGGCACCAACGCCGGCACGATCACCGGCGCGGCGCTGGCGGTGCGCTTCGGCGGCGGCATCCACTATTGGATCATCCAGCACCTCGGGCTCGGCCTGGAGAGCCACTTCACGCTCGGGCCGGGGTTCTATCCGGCGGCGGTGATCGGCGGCCCGAGCGGCACCAACGTCAGCACCTATGGAAATTGGGATCTGGTGTTCGGCATGCGCGCGTCGTTCTGAGCGCGCGCGGCGCGATCACGGCTGCGGTTGCGCCGGCTCCTCGTCGGTGCGCGCGCGCTCCAGCGCCGCCGCCACCTCGTCGTCGCTGAGCTGGCGGAAATCGCGGTACCACGATCCGATCGAGCGCAGCTCGGGCGGCAGCGCCAGCGCGATCACCTCGTCGACCCGCGGCGCCAGCGCCTCGGCCGTCGACGGAGCGGCCACCGGCACCGCGATCACGAGGCGCCGAGGCGCGCGATCGCGCAGCGCGCGCACCGCCGCTTGCGCCGTCACGCCCGTCGCCAGCCCGTCGTCGACGAGGATCACCGTTCGCCCGCGCACGTCGAGCGGCGGGCGGCCGCCGCGCAGCCGGCGCAGCCGCTGCTCGAGATCGACCAGCTCGCGCACCGCCGCCCGCTCGAGCAGCGGTAGCGGGATCGACAGCAGCGACGCCAGCCGCGTGTCGAACAGGATCGTCCCATCCTCCGCCACCGCGCCTACGCCGAGCTCCGGATCGTGCGGCGCGCCCAGCTTGCGCACGCCGAAGATCTCGAGCGGCGCGCCGAGCGCCCGCGCGATCGGCTCGCCGACCGCCACGCCGCCGCGCGGCAGCGCCACCACGATCGGCCGCTCACCCGCGTAGCCGCGCAAGCGCTCGGCCAACAACTTCCCCGCCTCGTCTCGATCGCGAAACGCCACGACCGACGGCGCTGCAATCCGGAGACCGCTAACGCTGGCGGAGCGCCACGTCGACGAGGAAGAACAGCGCGAATAGCGCGTCGGCCGAGGAGGCGCCGCCCGAGCCGGCGCGCGTGGTGGTCTCGCGAAAGCGCAGGTAGCGCTCGCCGGGAATTCCCAGCATGAGCGCGTGCAGCGCCGGGCCTTCGTGGCCGCCGCTCGACGCGGCGATGGTCGCGCTCGCGCCCGCCGCTTCGTTGAACACGCGCGCCGCCTGCGCCACCGCGCCCGCGTAGTCGCCGCGATGCACCAGGTACTCGACGGCCACCACCGCGTCGCGGCCCGCGCCCGGCGGCAAGATCTCCGAGAGCGCCGCGCCGCGGCCGAGCACGCCGCCGTCGACCACGCCCGGCTCCTCGGGCTTGAGCGGCTTGAGCCCGCCGTCGCTCGGCGCCGCGAGCTCGTCGGGATCCTTGTCGGCGAGCGCCTGGAGGCTCTGCGCGATCGAGCCGTCGGTCGTCGGGCTGCGCGCCGACATCGAGTCCGATCCTTCGTGCACCGGATCGACGAAGCTCGGCGCCGCGCTCTGGATCGTCGCGTCGGCGCCCGCCGCGCCGCCGGCGTTGGCCGCGTTCGCCGGCGCGTTCGGCTCGGCGCGCCACACGCCGCGCCGCCGCAGATCGGACAGCACCAGCGTGGTGATCGACTTGAGCGCCTCGAACACGCCGCGCCCCGAGGTGGCGCACGTCTCGAACGCCGGCGCGTGATAGAGGTTGAGCGCCGAACTCAGCTCCTCGACGGTGAGCAGCTCCGGCACGTCGCGCTTGTTGAACTGGAACAGGTGCGGGATGCGATCGAGCGCCAGCCCCTGCTCGCGCAGGTTCTCCTGCAGGTTGACCATGCTCTCGACGTTGGCCTCGGCGCGCGCGCGCTGCGAGTCGGCGACGAACACCAGGCCGTCGGCGCCGGTGAGCACCAGCTTGCGCGTCGAGTTGTAGTGCACCTGTCCCGGCACCGTGTAGAGCTGCACGCGGATGGTGTAGCCGCGCAGCTTCGGCAGCTTCACCGGCAGGAAGTCGAAGTAGAGCGTGCGATCGACGCCGGTCGACAGCGAGACGAGCTGCCCGCGCGAGTCGGGTTTGATCGCGCGGTGGATGTGCTGCAGCGACGAAGTCTTCCCGCCGAGCCCCGGCCCGTAATAGACGATCTTGAGCGAGATCTCCCGCGCGTACAGGTTTACGGAGCTCACGAGGCCAACATCGTACCACGCCGCGCGGCGGCCAAAACGGAGCGTGTTTGCGCCACGGAGCGAATTTGCTCCGCCGAAACGCGCGCGCCCGAGCGAAGCCCGCGTCGCGCGGGCGGGCGCGCGTGGCACGGCCCCTGCTCTACCGAGCGCTCCGAGGAGGAATCATGCGCACCCGAATGCTGGCCGCCGCGCTGCTCGTGATGCTGCTCTCCGCCGCGCGCGCCGAAGCACGGCACGTACACTTTCTCGGCGCGCACCCGATCGCCGCGAAGTACGGCGGCGGCTACTGCTACATCGAGAGCCCGCACCTGCACGTCTACGCGCCCGATCACGCGGCGCTCTACCAGCAGGTAAATGATCAATACGTCTTCACCGGCGATCCGACTCCATTCGGCTACGACGGCGAGAAACACCCGTTCTACGGGCATCACCCGGTGGTCACCGTCGGCGCCGAGCCGGTGTACTGCTACATCAATGGTCCGCACTTCCACGCGTTCGCCGCGCCCGACATGCCCGACTATCAAGTTCGCGACGGCGTGGCGTTCTACGTCGGCGCGTATCCGCCGGCGTACGTGAAGGCGCGGCCGGCGCGCGTGCGCGTGGTGAACGCCGAGTACCGCCCGTACGTCGCGTTTCGCCCGACGGTGACGGTGGCGCCGCCGCCGGAGTGGCAGGGCGAGGTGTGGGTCGCGCCGCCGGCGGTGGCGGTGCACGCGCAGGCGCCGGGCGCGACGTTCGCGGTCACGGCGCCGGGCGTGGTGATCGCCGCGCCGCCGCCGCCGCACGTCGAGGTCGAGGTGAGCGCGCCCGGCGTCTACGTCGCGCCGCCGCGCGCCGAGGTGGTCGTCGGCGCGCCCGGCGTGGTGGTCGGCGCGCCCGGCCCGGTCTACGTCGAGGGCGGCCCGCGCGGTCACTGGGAGCACGAAGACGAGAAGCACTGGCGCAAAGAGGAAAAGCACGAGCGCCACGAAGAGGAGCACTGGCACCACGACAACGGCCGGCACAACGGCTGGGGGAAACACTGATGCGCCACGTGACGTTCGAGTTCGCGCTCACGCTCGCGCTGGCGCTTCTGCTCGCGCTGCTGACCGCGGCCGGTTGCGGCAAAACGCCGCAGCCGGAAGCCGCCGGCGTGCGCCTGCCGCAAGTCAACGACGCGTTCCTCGCCGCCGGCTTCAAGCTCGACGCCTTCAAGCCGATCGACGCGCGCCGCTTTCAAGCGCAGACGTGCGCCGAGGGCCCGCTCGACGGCGTCGACACGCTGGTGTGCGAGTACGCGTCGCCCGACGCCGCCGCGCTCGCCAAGAAATCGAGCGAGGGCTGGATCGCCGAGTCGGTGACGGGCGCGGTGCTGGCCAACGGCCGCACGCTGCTCGCGGTCGCCGATCGCGCGCGCGTCGATCCCAACGGCAAGGTCATCCATCGCATCACGCAGGCGTATCAACGCACGCACTGATCGCCGGTAAGGCTCGTTCCTTGCTTCACCCGACTCCATGTTGGGCTGGATCTTCTTCGTCTCGGGAATCCTGCTCGCCGTGATGGTCGCCGTGGCGCTTCCGACGATGTCGAATCGCATTCACCGGCAGCCTTAGTCAGGTGCCCACGGCATCCTCGTTGCAGCTTTTGCGCGACGGGAGACACGCGAATGGCGAAAAAAATCCTGGTCCCGGTTTTTCCCAGCGATCGATTTTACGAATCGGTAGTGCGTGCCGGCGACATCGTCGCCGACGAGGGTGGGCTCATCACGTTCGCGTTCACCAAGATACGGCCGTCGCCCGACGACTACGCCGCCGACGGTGATGGGCGCCCGACCACGCTCGACATCGCGGTCGACGGCGGCGAGTGCGACGAGCGCGACCTCGATCGCTGGCGCGGGCTGCAGGTGGCGGCGCTCGAGGAGGCGCGCGGGCTGCTCTACGAACGAGGCGTCGCCGACGGGCAGATCAACTACCTGTTCGCCGACGAAGCGGACGACGAAGGCGCGGCGCAGGCGATCGCCGACGAGGCGGCCGCGGGCGCGTACGATCTGGTGGTGCTGTCGCGCGGCTACTTCGAGAACGAAGTGACGGACGGCGACAGCACGCCCGAGGAGGTGGCGGCCGCCGTGCACGAGCTCGACGGTCCGCGGTTGATCGTCGCCTGACCTCGCCCTAACATGCGCGCCACCTGGAGGCGTGCATGCGCTCGACCCTGCTCCTCACGCTGATCGCGGCCGGCTGCGGCAACTCGTACACCTATCCCGGCCAGGACGCCGCGGCGCCCGACCTGGCGGCGAGCGCGCCCGATCTCGCCGCCATGAATCCCGCCGACTGCGACGTGATCAAGCAGGACTGCCCGGTGGCGCCCGACACGCGCTGCACCATCATTCAGGACCCGATGATGATGGGCAACGACGTGCACAACTGCGTCGCGCCCAAGGGCTCGCTCACCGTCGGCATGCCGTGCACGCGCACGGTCTTCGGCGACGACGACTGCGCCGCCGGCCTGGTCTGCACGCTGCGCGGCGTCGCCACCGGCGCGCTCATCTGCCGCAAGTGGTGCCGCGCCGACACCGACTGCGCCGCCGGCGAGCAGTGCTCGGGGCAGGTGTCGCAGGCGTACCCGCTCGACGGAATGTGCATTCCCACGTGCGCGCCGTTCTCGTCCACGTGCGGCGTCGGCCTCACCTGCGGCGAGGAGTCGATCGGCGTGGGCTCGACGATGGCGAAAGTTCGCCGCGCGTTTTTGTGCCGCTCGGCGGGCACCGGCGTGCCGGGCGATCCGTGCATGACCGGCGACGAGTGCGGCCCCGATCAGATCTGCACCGGGAGCTGCGTCGCGCTCTGCGACGACACGCACGCGTGCGCGATCACCGACGCCGACGCCGGCGCGCCGATGTGCAACCCGCTGAGCGGCTCGACGACCGGCACCTGCGGCTAGCGCTCGTGCTACCGTGCGCGGATGCCGGTGCCGCCGCGCGAGCTGCTCGAGTTCATCCAGAACGTCATCCCCTTCAACCGATTCCTCGGCATCCAGATCGCCGACGCGCGCGACGGGTTCGTGCGGCTGGAGCTGCCGTTCCGCCCCGAGTACATCGGCGACCAGGCGCGGCCGGCGCTGCACGGCGGCGTGATCTCGACGCTCATCGACACCGCCGGCGGGTTCGCGGTGTGGACCAAGATCGAGCTGGAGGATCGCGTGTCGACGATCGATCTGCGCGTCGACTATCTCGCGCCCGCGTCGGCGCAGGACGCGCTGGTGGCGGAAGCGACGGTGGTGCGCGTCGGCAACCGCGTGGGCGTCACCGACGTGCGCTGCTTTCAGGCGGCGTCGCCCGAGCGCGTGGTGGCGACGGGGAAGGCGGTCTACAACATCAAGCGCAAGGAAGACGCTTGAGATCGGCCAGCACCGCGTCGGCGGCCTCCATCGCGGAGGCGCACGCCAGCTCGGTGCCGATGCCGCGTCCGCCGGCGCCGTCGCCGCACGCGTAGAGCCCGGCGAGCGGCGTGCGCACCGGCGGGCGGCGCTTGCCCGACTGCGACGGCGTCTGGCCCGTCGACACCGCGGGTCCGCCCGACTTGCCGATCCACGCCGCCAGCGCCTCGGTGCCCATGGTGTCGACGAACAGCGCCTCGTCGAGACAGCCCGGCACCAGCGCGCCGAGCGCGCCCAGCAGGCCGTCGATGAACGAACGATCGTTACGCGCGTGCGGCATTTTGTCGTCGGGGCGCGGCACGTCGGTGGTGGGCGCGACCGCGCACGCGGTGAGGAGCTGCGTGCCGGGTGGCGCCAGCGACGGATCGAAGTTGGTCGGGATCGGGCAGTAGACCGGCACCACCACCGGCACCTGCCCCTGATCGAGCGAGGCGAACTGGCGGCGATAGTCGTCCTTGGTGATGTGCCAGGGATCGAACGCCGGATCGCGCGCCCAGCCGCCGACCACGCAGCCGACGGTCTCGCGCCGCTGCTTGAGCGCGATCTTGGCCTGCACCGCGACGTACGATTTGCGCACCGTCCCCGCGCGCGCGGAAAACTCCGCCGGGAA
>DASREC010000595.1:0-6258 GCA_035652295.1 Polyangia bacterium | reverse complement strand
GCTCGACGCAGGCGCGGAACAGCTTCTCGTGGCGGATCTCGTCCGCCTGGTGCTTCTCGATCAGCTTGCGCAGCTGCGGATCGTCCACGTGCGCGAGGATGTGCTCGAACACCTGGTTCTCGCCGTTCGACTCGGCGTCGGCGATCTGGTTGAGCACGTGCGCGCGCCCCTCGGGGGTCGCCAGCAGCCGCTTGGTGAAACGCAGGGTCATCCACGCTCGCAGGTCCATGGGTCGCTCCTTGGTATGAGATGACGAAATGACCAAAAACGTTTTTTGGTCATCGCGAAACAAAAAAAGGGGGAGGGTCACGCGGCGTGCTCCGCGTGCGTCTTCTTGCGCGAGCGCAGGCCGCCCATCAGCATCTCGAACGCGGTCGCCATGCGCCGGGCCACCTTCTGCTCGCGATCGACGCCGCGGTTGTAGAACAGGTAGGTCGCGATCATCACGTCCTGGATGATCTTGGCGACCTCCTCGAGATCGAGGTCCTCGCGGAACACCTGCTGGCGCACGCCGAGGCGCAGGATCTCGAGCAGGTTGGCGCGGCCGAGCTCGCGGAGCTGATCGAGCCGCTCGGTCCACTCGGGCAGCATCAGGTGGTAGGAGCCGAACAGCAGCTCGCGCACGAGCGGCTTCTGGTTGAGGTAGGCGAGGCCGGCCTGCGCGCAGCTCGCCAGGAGCTGATCGGCGGGCACGCGCGGATCGACCAGCTTGGCCAGCTCGGCGGTCCACGCGCGCACCTCGCGGTGCACCGACTGGTAGAACAGGTCTTCCTTGGTCTCGGCCGCGAGGTAGACGGTGCCCTTGGCGACGCCCGCCGACTTCGCGATCTCCTCCACCGAGGCCTTCTTGAAGCCGAAGCGCGCGAACGCGCGGGTGGCGGCGTGCAGGATGCAGTCTTTCTTGGATTGTTCCATCAGCGGGCCGCCGTTGACCAGAATCTAAATCCGGTCAGTTCACTTGTCAAGCGCCCGCAAGGTCAGCAGGGTCAATTCGGCGCGCGCGCCCAGCCGCACCGGCGGGCCGGTGGTGCCCGCGCCGCGGCTCACATACAGCGTGGCGGCGCCGAGGCGGTAGATTCCCGCTGCGAACGGCGTGATCAGCCGCGCCAGGTTGAGCTTGCGCGACAGGCCCGGCACGGCGAGCTGGCCGCCGTGGGTGTGGCCGGACAGGGTCAGCTCCACGCCGCGCGCGGCGGCGTCCGGAAACAGGTTCGGGTCATGCGCGAGCAGCAGCACCGGCACGCCCGCGGGACGCTCGGACAGCGAACGGGCCACGTCGGCGCGGCCGGTCCAGGTGTCGTCGACGCCGGCGACGTGCAGCGCCGCGCCGCCGCGCTCGAGCGTGACGCCGCGGTTGCGCAGGACCGTGATGCCGTGCGACTCGAGCGCGCGCACCAGCCGCTCGGCGTCGGTGAAGTAGTCGTGGTTGCCCATGCACGCGAACACGCCGTCGCGGCCGCGCAGCCGCCCGAGCGCCGCCGCCACGCCGTCGACGTGCGCCGAGCCGCTGGTGATGAGGTCGCCGGTGATCGCCACCAGGTCGGGCTCGAGCGCGCTCAGCCGATCGGCCCACTCGGCCACCCGCTCGGCCGGCGTGTACGAGCCGCAGTGCACGTCGGAGATCTGGGCGATGCGATAGCCGTCGAGCGCGCGCGGCAGGCCGGCGATCGCAATCTCGCGGCGCACGATGCGCGGCCGCGGCGCGGTGGCGCTGATGCCGGCGAGGATCGCCACCGCGAACGCGATCGCGAGCGGCGGATCGATCGGCGCGCGCGCCACCCACGCCACGCCGAGCGCGATCGGCGCCAGCACCGCGAACGCCAGGCACGCCGTCCACCAGGCGAAGAACGGCCAGAGCCCTCCGTAGAGGTACAAGCGGCCCTTCGGCCGATCCTCGAATGGGCTGCGCAGCCCCATTAGATAAGGAAGGGTGATGAGCGTCGCGCCCGCGGCGGCGAGCGGCCACGAGCGGATGAAGTGGGCGACGGCCGCCACGCCCGGGATCTGGACGCCGCCGACCACGCTCAGCACCATCGCGCGAAAGCGGGTCAGGTTGCGGCGGGGGCGGGCCATCCCGCAATCATAGTTCGCGCCGTTCGTCGCGCCACACATTCGCCGCGAGCTGGCATGCGCCGCGCAACTCCTCGTTGTGAGGAGGTGGCCGTGGAGGAGCCGACCGTCGACGAGCCGCGATGGGGACGAATCGAGGAGCTGCGGCGCCTGGAGCGCTGCGAGCGCGGGCTGGCGCACGCGTACCGGCAGCGCGCGCGCGCCGCGCCCGTCTACGAGGCGGAGCGGCTGCGCGAGGCGGCCGAGCAGCACGTGTGGCACGCCGATCTGTTGCGCCGGCGCATGGAGGCGCTCGGCGGCCGCGGCACCGAGGAGCGCGACGACGACTGGATCGCGCGCGCGCTGCACTGCGAAGATCCGCTGCGCGCCGCCGAGCGCGAGTCGATCGCGGTCTATCACGATCACCTCGGCGACTTCGATCCGACGACGGCGGAGCTGGTGCGCGATCGCATCCTCGCCGATCACGAGCGCGCGCTGACCGCGCTCGACCCCGATCGCGATCATCAATCGGAGGTGTGACGCATGGACGACAAGAGGCTCCACAAGCTGGGCGTGGGCGAGGCGGAGCTGTCGGCCGCGTGCTGGGCGCTGGCCGGGCTGCGCAGCTCGAACGAGCTCAAGCGCGAGTTCGCCCGGCTCGCCGACGAGCACCGCGAGGCGGCCGAGGCGCTCGGCGCCCGCGGCGCGCGCATGCACGAGGTGCTGGCCGCCGCGCGCGCGCTGGTGCAGGCGGCGCTCGAGCCGGGCGGCACCATCGGCTGGCTGCGCGAGCGCGAGCACGCGCTGATCCGCGACTACCTGGCGCTCGACACCGTCGCCGCCGTCGACGACGAGACGCGCAAGCGGCTGCGGCGCGAGCTGCTCCCGGCGGCCTACGATCGCTACACGCGCGTCGATCGCCTGCTGGCGGTGAACGAGACCGATCGCGTGCCCGCGTAGTATGCTCGCGCGATGGCGCGCCGGCCCAAGGGTTACGTCGGGACCAACCACGAGACCATCGGCTCCGATCTGCTGGCGGTGCTGCAGTCGCTCGAGCACCTGGTGCGCAAGGACGATCCGAAAGCGCAGCAGTCGCTGATCGTGCAGCAGACGCTGGGCCGCGACCAGCTCGAGCGGCTGGCGCGCGTCGACCCGAACGGCTGGTATCCGATCGCGTGGCTGCTCGAGCTCATGGACGTGCTCGAGGGCAAGCTCGGCCGCTACGGACTTTTGCGGATGGGGCGCACGCTGTTCAAGCTGTCGCACCAGGAGCGCGTGCTGCGCTCGGCGGGGAGCGCGCGCGACATCGTCTACGGCATCGACGGCATGTACCACCACGCCAACCGCGGCGGCGCGATCGGCGGGTGGCAGGTGGTGTCGTTCGGGCCGAACGCGGCGGAGCTGGAGAAGACCACGCCGCACCACTGCTGGATGGAAGAGGGCATCTTGTCGCAGGCGCTCACCGCGGTCGGCGCGCCGGCGGTGGTCTCGCAGAAGGCGTGCTTTCGCGACGGCGCGGACGCGTGCCGCTTCGTGCTCACGGCGACGGCGGCGGGGCGCTGGAGCGGCGCGAAGACCTGACGCGCCTCAGCTCGCCGCGGCTTCGCCGAGGAACGCGGCGCGCTCCTGCGGCCCGAGGTTGCCGAAGCCGAGCGCGCTCGACAGCGGCTGCAGCAGCTCGGCGACGTGCGGCCGCGCGATCACGATCTCGAACACCAGATCCTGCGCGCGCGGATTGACCGCGTCGATGTCGAGCTGGCGCGCGAGCGTCAAAAAGTCGAGCGCCTCGCGCACCCGCTCGGGCGACGGCTCGGCGTCGATCGCCGAGATCAGATCGCACAGCACCTCGCCGAACACGCGCCGCGCCGTCGGCCGCTGCAGCGCCAGGCCGCGTTTGCGCGCGTCCTCGGCCATCTCGACCGCTCGGCGATAACGCGCCGGATCGCGCGATCGGCGCTGTTTGGCGATCTCGGCCTCGAAGCGCGTGCCGAGCACCGTCTCGGCCGCCTGCTTGAGCGGCTCGGGGATCGGCAGCCCCGCGTCGCGCAGGAGGTGCATCGTGTGGCGGTGGTTGTCGTAGAGCCGCGCGTACTCGGCGCCGACGCCCTGCAACAGATCGCCGTAGACCTGGCGCAGCACGCGCTCGCGCTCCTCGAACAGCAGATCGCGCACGGTGTAGTCGGCGCGCCCGAAGCCGCGCTCGATGGCGCGGAGCAGGCGCGCGAGCGATTGGTGCGGCCACTCGCGCCACACCGCCTCGAAGGCCTCGCGCGCGGCGGCCTGCCCCGCGAGCGGCGCCACCGCGCAGCAGAGATCCGCCGCGCCGACGTGCAGCACCGCGAACTGGAGCTCGTTCTCCTCGCCGGTCGGCGTCCACACGCAGGACATGCGGCCGGTCACCAGCGCGAAGCGCGCGTCGCCGGCGCGGCGCTCGGCGTTGCGGCGCACCTGATAGTCGCCGACGCGCACCTCGCGCGCGCGGCCGATGAACAGCGACAGGATCGCCTCCTGCGCCGCCAGCCGCTCGTGGCTCACGCGCGAGGGCGCGACCAGCTTGCGGTACACGTCCGCGCCCGAGCCGAGCTCCGGCAGGTTCGAGCGCGCCTCGTCGAGGAGCTGCAAGAATTCCGGCTCGAGGTTCGAGCCCGAGAGCAGCTCGTACATCTCGAGCGCGCGGTTGGCGTAGCGCAGCACCTGCGTGCCCTCGAGCCCCGACAGCTCGTCGAAGAACCAGCCGCAGCTCGTGTACATGAGCTGCGCGTAGCGCGCCATCTCGAGCAGGCGCAGCGCCTCGAGGCGTTGCTTGCCGGCGGGCGGCGCTTTCAGGCGGCGCTCGAGCAGCCGCTGCGCCTCGTCCTCGCCGAGCACGAGCACGCGCCCGTACTCGTCGCGCGCGGCCCACGCGTCGTCGAACACCTCGGCGCCGCGCCGCTCGTACAGCTCGGTCGCGCGGTCGCGCACGAAGTCGAGCGCGCGCCGCAGGGGAGCGCGCCACGCCTGGTTGAAGTCGGGCGTGCCCGCGCTGCAGCCGCAGTCGCGCAGCCAGCGGCCGAGGCCGTGCGCGCAGCTCCACGCGGTGCCCTCGCCGTTCTCGCCGGCCTTGAGCCGCGCCTCGGCGGTGGGCGGATGCTCGTCGAGGTACGCGCCGTAGTTGGTGACGCGCAGGCCGCGGCGCCGCGCCTCGACGGCGAGCGCGTAGGCCAGCGTGCGCTCGCCGTAGCGCGTGTGGTGCCCGTACGATTCGCCGTCGGTGGCGACGTGGATCAGTTGATCGCGGTCGCGATCCTCGCGCACCGCCGCCTGCAGCCGATCGACCAGCCCGCTCGACGACGCCAGCGCGCCCTGAAACCCGATCGCGTTCGAGATCGGCCCATCGTAGAAGAACGCCGCGATCGAGCGCCCGCCGTCGAGCTCGAGGCGATACGGCTGCGTCGGATCGATGCTGCCCGTCGAGACGTCGATGAACTCGCCGTTCTCGCGCGCCGCCTCCGCCTGGTGCGGCGAGAGGATCACGTAGCGCATGCCTTCGTCGACGAGCAGCTCGAGCGTGGCGCGGTTCACCGCCGTCTCGGGCAGCCACATCGCCTCCGGCCGCCGCCCGAACCGCGTCTCGAAATCGGCGATGCCCCAACGCACCTGCGTGCGCCGATCGCGGTCGTTGCACAGCGGCAGGATGGCGTGGTTGTACGCCTGCGCGATGGCGTTACCGTGCCCGCGCGCGCGCAGCGAGGCCGCGTCCGCCTCGAGGATCCGCCGGTACGTTTCGGCCGCGTGCTTCTCCAGCCACGCCAGCAGCGTCGGCCCGAAGTTGAACGAGATCAGCTCGTACACATTAATGATGCCGATGATCCGCCCGGCGTCGTCGAGGATGCGGGCGAACGCGTTGGGCGTGTAGCACTCGGCGGCGATGCGCTCGTTCCAGTCGTGGTACGGGCGCGCGGAGTCCTGCCGCTCGATCAACCCGAGCCAGGGGTTGTCGCGCGGCGGCTGGTAGAAGTGTCCGTGGATGACCAGCGAGATCGAATGGGCCATTCGATGCACATTAAGCACGGCTTGGCCACCGTCGAGCCGCGTGCTATCCAAGCGCGCATGAACGTCGAGCTGGTGAAGGAATATCGCTTCGAGGCTGCGCACCGTTTGCCCGAGGTCCCGCCCGGCCACAAGTGCGCGCGGCTGCACGGCCACTCGTTCAAGTTCGAGATCCACGTC